>DATFDV010000156.1:0-2427 GCA_035251855.1 Burkholderiales bacterium
GCTCTACATGGTCGGCGCGTACCTCGGCGCGGCCTTCTTCAAGCTGACCGGCTCCTTCCTGCTCGCGGTGCCGCTCGCGCTCGCCGGCACGCTCCTCGTCGGCATCGCGGTGGAGGTCATCGCGCTGCGCACGCTCTACCAGCGCGACCACCTCGACCAGGTGCTCGCCACCTTCGGCCTGATCCTGTTCTTCAACGAGCTGGTCGCGATCCTGTTCGGCCGCTTCGCGCTGTTCGCCTCGCTGCCGCCGTACCTGGCCGGGCACATCGAGCTCTTTTCCGGCATCCGCTACCCGGTCTACCGCGCGGTGGTGATCGGGGTAGGTTTATGCGTAGCCGTCATTCTCTGGTACGTCGTGACCCGGACCCGGCTCGGCATGCTGATCCGCGCCGGCGCCTCGAACCGCACCATGGTGGCGGCGCTCGGCGTCAACATCCGCCTGCTCTATACCGTGGTGTTCGGCTTCGGCGCCGCGCTCGCCGGCCTCGCCGGCCTGATGGCGGGGCAGATCTACACCGTGCAGCCGGGCATGGGCGAGCTGATCCTGATCCAGGTGTTCGTGGTGATCGTCATCGGCGGCATCGGCTCGATTCGCGGCGCGCTGGTCGGCGCGCTCATCGTCGGCATCGTCGACACCATGGGCCGCGCGTTCCTGAAGCCGGTGCTCGGCGCGTTCCTGCCGCCGGTGACCGCCGACACCGCCGGGCCGGCGCTCGCCTCGATGCTCATCTACCTGCTGATGGCGCTGGTGCTGGCCCTGCGGCCGGCGGGTCTGTTCCAGGCGCGCAGCTGATGCGGCGCACCCTTTTCTGGGGGGTGGTGGTCCTCCTCCTGGCGGCACTGCCGCCGGTGGCCGCGGCGCTCGACCACGGCTTCTACGTCGACCTCGTGCGCCGGATCATGATCTTCGCCATCGCCGCGGTGAGCCTGAACCTGATCCTCGGCTACGGCGGCATGGTGTCGTTCGGCCACGCCGCCTACCTCGGGATCGGCGGCTACTCGGTGGCGATCTTCGCCTTCTACGGCGTGAACAGCGGGCCGCTGCAATGGGCGGTGGCGATCGGCGCCTCCGCGCTGGTGGCGCTCGCCATCGGCGCGGTGTCGATCCGCACCAGCGGCGTCTACTTCATCATGATCACGCTCGCCTTCACGCAGATGCTCTACTACCTCGGCATCTCGATCGAGGAATACGGCGGCGACGACGGCATCCGCCTGAAGACCCGCAGCCAGTTCCCGCTCGTCGACCTCAACGACCCGCTGCAGTTCTACTATGTGGTGCTGGTACTGCTGCTGGTGTCGGTGTTCATCGTCCACCGGCTGGTGAATTCGCGCTTCGGCATGGTGCTGCGGGCCGCCAGGTCCAACGAGGCGCGCGCGCTGGCCCTGGGCTTCTCGCCGTACCGCTACCGCCTCACCGCGTTCGTGATCGCCGGCGCCATGGGCGGGCTCGCCGGTGCGCTGCTCGTCAACCAGGTCAACTTCCTCACCCCGGAGTACATGCACTGGACGCGCTCGGGCGAGATCATGTTCATGGTGATCCTGGGCGGCATGGGCTCCAGCGCCGGCCCGGTGCTCGGCTCGTTCGCCTTCCTGCTGCTCGAGGATGTCCTGTCGAACTGGCGCGACCCGCGCTGGATCGGCGAGCACTGGCAGGTGATCCTCGGGCCGCTGCTGGTGCTGGCGGTGCTCTTCTTCCGCCGCGGCCTCGCCGGGATTTTTGCCAAGCATGACTAACGCCCTGCTCCGCGTCGAGGGTCTGTCGAAAGCCTTCGGCGCGCTGAAGGCGACCGACCGCGTCGACCTGGAAGTGCAGGAGGGCGAGACGCTCGCCATCATCGGCCCGAACGGCGCCGGCAAGACCACGCTCATCAGCCAGCTCGCCGGCAACCTGCGGCCCGACGCCGGCTCGATCCGCTTCGCCGGCGAGGACGTGACCGCGCTGCCGGCGCCGCGCCGCGCCCGCCGCGGCTTCGCGCGCTCGTTCCAGATCACCAGCGTATTCGCCGAGTTCACGGCGCTGCAGAACGTCGCCCTGGCCGTCCAGGCGCACGCCGGCCACAGCTTTCGCTTCTGGCGAGCGGTGCATGAGGACGCCGCGCTCACCGGCCCGGCGCGCGAGTTCCTCACCCAGGTCGGCCTGCAATCGCGCGCGCAGGTCGCCGCCGCCAATCTCTCGCACGGCGAGCATCGCCAGCTGGAGGTCGCGATGGCGCTCGCCACGCGTCCGCGCCTCCTCCTGCTCGACGAGCCGATGGCGGGCATGGGCATCGACGAGTCGCAGCGCATGATCGAGCTCCTCGCCACGCTCAAGCGCCGCCAGACCATGATCCTGGTCGAGCACGACATGGACGCGGTGTTCAAGCTCGCCGACCGCATCGCGGTGCTGGTCTACGGCCGCATCGTCGCCACCGGCCTGCCCGAGGAGAT
>DATFDV010000157.1:0-3349 GCA_035251855.1 Burkholderiales bacterium
CACGAAGCCGAACTTGCCCGTGAACGAGGAGCCGGCGGGCGCCTGCGCCGACGCGGGAAAAGCGAGCGCGGCGAGCAGCGCGGCGAGGAAGATGTTCTTCATTAGAAGCCTGTTCCGAAGGTGAATTGTAACTGCTGCTTCCGGTCGTCGTCTTTCGCGTTCAGGGCATGCGCCCAGGACAGGCGCAGCGGACCCATCGGCGAGGACCAGAACAGCGCGATGCCGGTGGCGTAGCGCACCTCGGCCAGGTCGAGGTCCCGAACGTAGACCTGGCCGGCGTCGAGGAAGGTGGCGAGGCGCAGCGAGCGGTCCTGCTCCGCGCCCGGCATCGGGAACAGGATTTCCGCGGTGCCGATGAACTTGCGGTCGCCGCCCGTGGAGTTGCCCAGCTCGTCGCGCGGGCCGAGGGAGAAGGAGCGGTAGCCGCGCACCGAGCCCGGGCCGCCGCCGAAGTAGTTCTTGAAGAACGGCAGCGGCTGGCCGCCGTAGCCGCCGGCGAACCCGATCTCGCCGCCCAGGTGGAGGGTGAGCAGGCGCGACAATGGGCGGTACCACTGCTGCTGGTAGCCGAGCCGGTAGTACTGGAGGTCGCCGCCGGCGAGCTCGGTGGAGGCGCGCAGGTAGGAGCCGGAGGTGGTGGTGATCACGCTGTCGCGCGTATCGCGCGTCCACCCCGCGGTGCCCGAAACGTAGGTGTACTTGTTGCCGAACGAGTTGACGAAATTGATGTAGGCGAGCGGGCTGGCGGCGAAGATCTCGAGGTCGACCGACTCGACGCTCGCGCCGACGTCGACCGAGACCTGCTCCGAGACCGGATAGCCGAACTTGATGCCGCCGCCGATCGAGTCGGTCTTGTACGGGCCGACCGCGAGGCCCGAGGCATCGGTGACGCGCTTGTACACGTCGAAGCCGCGGCTCACCCCGTCGATGGTGTAGTACGGATCCATGTACGACAGCGAATACACCTGGTTCACCGTACCGCTATTGATGTTGGCCGACAGGAACTTGCCGGTGCCGAAGGCATTCGACTGCGTGACCGACGCCGAGAGCGCGATGCGCTCCACGTTGGAGAAGCCCACGCCGAGCAAGAGCGCGCCGGTGGCCTTCTCCTTCACGCTGTAGACCACGTCCACCTGGTCGGGATTGCCCTCGACCGGCAGGGTCTCGACCGTCACCTCGCCGAAGTAGTTGGTGCGGTCGATGCGCCGCCGCGAAAGCTGGATCTTGGAGGCGTCGTAGTACGCGCCCTCGAGCTGGCGCATCTCGCGCCGCACCACCTCGTCGCGCGTCTTGGTGTTGCCCGCCACGTCGATGCGCCGCACGTACACGCGCCGCCCCGGATCGACCACGATGGTGAAGGCGACGCTGCGCTTCTCCTTGTCCACGTTCGGGATCGCGTTGGCGTTGGCGAACGCGTAGCCCTCGTTGCCCAGGCGCTCGGCGATCGCCTTGGTGCTGGCCGCGAGCCGCTCGCGCGAGAACGTGTCGCCGGGCTTGAGCTCGATCAGCTTCTCCAGCTCCTCGCGCGGCAGCAGCAGCTGGCCGGCCAGCGTGACCTGCGAGACGGTGTAGGTCTCGCCTTCCACCACGTTGATGGTGATGAAAATGTCGCGCCGGTCCGGCGTGATCGACACCTGCGTCGACTCGAGGCTGAAGTCGAGGTAGCCGCGGTTGAGGTAAAAGGAGCGCAGCGTCTCCAGGTCCGCGCCCAGCCGCTCGCGCGAGTAGCGGTCGGCCTTGGTGTACCACGTGAGCCAGCCCGGCGTGCGCTGCGCGAACAGGCCGAGCAGCTCGCTTTCCTTGAAGGCCTGCGCGCCGACGATGTTGATGCCGCGGATCTTGGCCACCTCGCCCTCGGTGACGGCGATGCTCACGCCGACGCGGTTGCGCTCGAGCGGTGTGACGGTCGTCTGCACCGTCGCACCGTACATCCCGCGCGACAGGTATTGGCGCTTGAGCTCCTGCTCGGCGGCGTCGAGCAGCGAGCGGTCGAAGATGCGCCCCTCGGCGAGGCCGAGCTCGCGCAGCACCTTGCGCACGTTGTCCGGCTCGAACTCCTTCATGCCCGAGAAGTCGATCTGCGCGACCGCCGGGCGCTCGCGCACGAACACCACCAGCACCTCGCCCTCGGCTTCCAGCCGAACGTCGGAGAAGAATCCGGTGGCGTAGAGCGCGCGCAGCGCGGCGCGCGCTTTCTCCGCGTTCATGGTCTCTCCCACCTTGACCGGCAGGTAGCTGAACACCGTGCCGGGCTCGGTGCGCTGCAGCCCCTCGACGCGGATGTCCTTGACCGTGAACGGTTGAAACTCCTGCGCGGCCGCGGCCCCCACGAGCGCAAACACGGCGAGGGCCGTGGCGATACCTCTAAAGATCATTCAGCCGGTCAGCAGGCGATTCAGGTCGTTGTAGAAGGCGAACGCCATCATGACCAGCAGCAGCGCGAGGCCGACGCGCTGTCCGAGCTCCATGGCCCGCTCGGAGACCGGCTTTCCTTTCACCATTTCGATTGCGTAGTACATGAGATGGCCGCCGTCGAGGAGCGGGATCGGCAAGAGATTCAGCACGCCGAGGCTGATGCTGATGAGCGCGAGGAAGGTGAGGTACGACACCCAGCCGAGCGCGGCCGACTGGCCGGCGAAATCGGCGATCGTGACCGGCCCCGACAGGTGCTTCCACGACACCTGGCCGACCAGCATCTTGCCGAGCATCTTCAGGCTGAACACGGCGATGTCGCCGGTCTTCAGCGCGCCTTTCCAAAGGCTTTCGGCCACGCCGTACTGGACGCGGATCAGCACGCGGTCGGTATGCGCCGCCGGGATTTGCGGCGCGGCGCCGATGCGGCCGATGCGGCGCTGCCCGGAGCTCACCGCGGCCGGCACCACCTCGAGGTCCTGCGTCGTGCCGGCACGCTCGATCCTGAGCGTGAGCGGCACCTCGGGGCGCGCCTGCACGGTGGCGACCAGCGCTTCCCACGTATCGACCGGCCGGCCGTCGGCAAGCAGCACGCGGTCGCCCGGCTGCAGGCCGGCGCGCTCCGCGGCGCCGCCGCCCACCAGCTGGCCGATCACCGGCTCGAGCGCGGGCCGGTAGAGGCGCAAGCCCACGCGGTCGAGCGCATCGGATTCGACGTCGTCGGCGGGGAACGAGCGCAGGTCGAGCGTGGCGTCGCGCAGGTGGCCCTTCTCGTCGATCACCTCCAGGCGCAGCGACTCGCGCTGCAGCGCCGACTGCAGCACGCGCCAGCGCAGCTCCTGCCAGGTTGCGATGCCTTCGCCGTCCACCGCGCGCACCGTGTCGCCGGCGCGCAGGCCGGCGGCGGCCGCCACGCTGCTCTCCGGCGGCGCGGCGA
>DATFDV010000158.1:0-2421 GCA_035251855.1 Burkholderiales bacterium
CGCCATGGTGTCGCCGAAGTTCCTCGGAGCGGCGGCGGCGACCGGGGCTGCGGCGGCGGCCGCTGCGGCTGCGGGTGCTGCGGCGGAGGGCGCCGGGGCCTGCGGTTTCATGGCCCCGGGACGAAGGATCATGGTCTTCTCGAAGTCGGCCTTGTCGCCGCTCGCCGCGGGCGAGGCCTCGCCGATGAACTTGAGCTTGTACTTGCCGAGCTCGATGACGTCGTTGTTCTGCAGGAAATGCTTCTTGATCGGGTTGCCGTTCACCACCGTGCCGTTGGTGCTGCCGAGGTCCTCGAGGAACGAGTCGTTCAGGATGGTGACGATCACGGCGTGCTCGCCGCTCACCGCGAGGTTGTCGATCTGGATGTCGTTGTGCGGTTTGCGCCCTATGGTCGTGCGTTCCTTGGTCAAGGGGATTTCCTTGAGCACAAGGCCGTCCATGCTGAGTATCAATTTCGCCATAGCGGGTCCCGGGGGGTTATTTTAGCCAGCCGAACACCTTGGCCATGACGCCGCGGGGGCCGGGATATTCCCGTAGGACGCGGACCAGTATAACCGAAACGTTATCCCGACCCCCGTTGTCGTTGGCCATCTGCACCAGCTGCTGCGCAGCCAGTTTCAGGTTGCCGCCGAGGGTCTGCAGCGTCATCCCGATGTCCTCGTCCTCGACCATGTCGCACAGGCCGTCGGAGCACAGCAGATAGATGTCGCCCGCTTTGGTGGCGTACTCGTGGATCTCGGGCTCGACCGTCGGGTCGATGCCGAGCGCCTTGGTGACGAGGTTCTTGTGCTGCGCTTTCTTCGCCTGCTCGGGCGTGATGATTCCCGAGTCGATCTGCTCCTGCAGCAGCGAATGATCGCGCGTCACCTGGCTGAAGTTGCCGTCGCGCAGCCGGTACAGGCGCGAGTCGCCGAGGTGCGCGACCAGCATGCGGTTGTCGTAGTACAGGCACACCACCAGCGTGGTGCCCATGCCGGCGTACTGCGGCTGGCTTTGCGCGGCCTGGTAGATCGAGCTGTTCGCCTTCAGCACCTGGTCGCGCACCAGGCGCGCCGCGATCTCCTCGCTGGTGCGGCTGTCGACGTCGTAGGGCTTGGCGTTCTGCAGGATCTGGCGCATCTCGGTCACGATCACCGTGGTCGCCATGCCGCTCGCCACTTCGCCGGCGTTATAGCCGCCCATGCCGTCGGCGAGCACCACCAGCCCGTTCACGGGGTCGGCGGCGATCGAGTCCTCGTTATGCGAGCGCACCATCCCGGGGTCGGTGCACGTCGCGATTTCCAGGTTCTGGCTGAGATCCATCAGGTCAGACCGCCAGCCCTTGTTGGCCAAGCAGATTCAAAAACCGCCCCCTCGCGCTTATCCCCGGGGCGCATTGTTGCAGCCTAATGCTAGGAGAGTCAACGATTTAGCTGAGGCCGCCTACCCCAGCAGCATGCCGGCTTTGATCGCGCCGGCGCCAAGCAATTCAGCGGCTGCGACTTTCTTGCCGTCACCGAGCTTGGCACGCAGCACTTCGATGCGCCCGCCCTGCGCGCTGACCTGGAAGGAGTTGTCCGTCGCTTCAACGACTTCGCCGATTTTTCCCTTGACCGCGCCGAAAGTGCGCACCGGGTGCTTGCGCGCGTCGAAGATCTGCAGCTCCTTGCCCTCGAGCGTGCACCAGGCGCCCGGCGCCGGATTGCAGCCGCGGATCGTGTTGTAGACAAAATCGACGTGATTGGCCCAGTTGATGCGCGCCTCGGCCTTGCGGCACCAGCCCTCGTACGTGGCCTGCGACTCGTCCTGCACGATCTCTTTTTGTTTTCCCGCGACGACCAGGTCCGCCGCTTCGAGCATGGCCTTCACCCCCAGCGGGAACAGCCGGTCGAAGTACACCGTGCCGAGCGTGTCGTCGGGGCCGATCGGCGTCTCCTTCTGCAGCAGCACCGGGCCTTCGTCGAGGCCGTCGGTGGGCCGGAAAATGCTCAAGCCGGTCTTGGTCTCGCCGCGGATGATCGGCCAGTTGATGGACGAGGGCCCGCGGTATTTCGGCAGCAGAGAAGGGTGGTACTGGATCGTGCCGCGCTTCGGGATGTTGACGAAGTCCTGCGGCGCGAACTGCAGCACGAACGCCATGATGCCGAGGTCCACGTCGAGCTTTTTCAGGGCATCTTTTGCTTCCGGGGACTTCAAACTTTGAAACTGGAACACCTGGACGCCCTTCTCCTGCGCCGCGACCTTGAGCGCATCGGGCCGCGCGCCGGGCTTCTCCGGCGCGCAGAACACGCCCGCCACCTCGTCCTGGCGCGCGAGGAACGCCTCGAGCACCGCCTTGCCGAAGTCCTGCTGGCCGACGATCGCGAGCTTCATCACGCCGCCTTCTTGGGCGGCGCCGAGAACGCGCCCGCCTGTCTGAGGGCGCCGATTCTGGCTTCGTC
>DATFDV010000159.1:0-17993 GCA_035251855.1 Burkholderiales bacterium
CGACGGCGGGCACCTGCTGCACCTCGTGCGCATGGACGGCGCCACGCCCGCCAACGCGCGCATCGCGGTGGAGAAGGGGCGCACCGCGGCGGAAACGCGCCGCTCGACGCTCGCCTGGCAGGAGCGCATCAAGGCGCGGCCCGAAATGCTCAACATGCCGCAGATCACCCCGATCCAGGGCGGGCTGCCGATCACGGTCGAGGGTACCTGCGTCGGCGGCATCGGCATCTCGGGGGTGCAGTCGCACGAGGACGAGCAGATCGCCGCCGCGGGTATCAAGGCCATTACAGGGTAAATGCGGGGTTGAAGGTTCTCATCGTCGGAGCCGGGATCGGCGGGCTCACCGCCGCCCTGGCCGCCCTGAAACGCGGCTTCGACGTCGAGGTCTACGAACAGGCTGCGGAGCTCAGGGAAGTCGGCGCCGGACTGCAGCTCAGCGCGAACGGCACGCGCGTGTTCTACGAGCTCGGCGTCGGCGAAGCGCTCAGGGCGCATTCCTGCGAAGCCGCCGGCAAGGAAATCCGTTTGTGGAACACCGGAGAGACCTGGAAGCTCTTCGATCTGGGCAAGGTTTCGGTCGAGCGCTACGGCTACCCGTACTTCACCGTCTACCGACCCGACTTGCTGGAGGTGCTGCTGGCGGCGATCGGCCGCGACCGGATCCATCTCGGCGCCAAGTGCGTGGGTTTGACCCAGACCGCCGACCGGGTACGGTTGGAATTTGAAAACCATCCTCCCGTGACCGGGGACGCCTTGATCGGCGCCGACGGCGTGCATTCGCAGGTTCGCCAGACCCTCTTCGGCCAGGACCAGCCGCAGTTCACCGGGATCGTCGTGTGGCGCGGCATCGTGCCGATGGACAAGCTGCCGAAGCACATGGCGCGCATGGTGGGTAGCAACTGGGTCGGGCCGGGAGCGCACGTGGTGCATTACCCGCTGCGCGCCGGCAAGGTGATGAACTTCGTCGGCGCGCTCGAGCGCAGCGACTGGCAGGTGGAATCGTGGAGCGCGCGCGGCACCACCGAGGAGCTGGCTGCCGATTTCGCCGGCTGGCACGAAGACGTCCAGGC
Organism: Burkholderiales bacterium; assembly: GCA_035251855.1. GTDB lineage: Bacteria > Pseudomonadota > Gammaproteobacteria > Burkholderiales > SG8-39 > SCGC-AG-212-J23. Next base: position 1,071 of record DATFDV010000159.1, read on the forward strand.
GCTGATCCGCAACATCCCGGCGCCTTACAAGTGGGCGCTGATGACGCGGCCGCCGATGGAGCGCTGGAGCGCCGGGCGAGTCACGCTGCTCGGCGATGCCTGCCACTCGATGGTGCCGTTCCTCGCGCAGGGCGCGGTGATGGCGATCGAGGATGGCTTCGTCCTTGGCCGTTGCCTGCAGAAGTATGCCGATGCCGAGGTCGCATTGGCCCGCTATGAAGACGCCCGCCGGGAAAGAACCCGCAAAGCGGTCGAGGGCTCGAGCGCCAATATCGCGCGCTTCCACCACCCGGCGCTCGCCGAGCCTGCTAAGGCGCGCGATTATGTCGCGCGGGAATGGGCGGGGCAGAACGTGGCTGAGCGCTACGAATGGCTGTTCCGGTACGATGCCGCGACGGCCCCGATCTGAGGAATCAACCGACCATGACACGAGCCGATGCCGCGCTGATTTCCGATCTCGAGCGCTCCAATATCCATCCGCTCTGGGACCGCTACCAGCGCATCACGCCGATGGCGCCCAAGGCGAAGGACGTGCCGATGCGCTGGCGCTGGCGCGATCTCGAGCCGTTCACCGCGCGGGCGGCGCGGGAGGTGGCGATCGAGGACGTCGAGCGCCGCGCCCTGATCCTCGCGCATCCGGCGTTCCCGGGCGCCACCATGACCACGCAGAACCTGATCGGCGCCTTTACGGTGCTCGAGCCTGGCGACAAGGCGGTGCCGCACCGCCACACCGCGGCGGCCATCCGCTTCGCCACGCGCGCCGAGGGCGCGGTGACCATCGTCAATGGCCGGCGCTGCGAGATGCACGAGGCCGACCTGGTGCTCACGCCGCCGATGTGCTGGCACGGCCACATCAACCAGGGCAAGCGCCGCACCGTGTGGTTCGACGCCGCCAACATGCCGGCGATCTGCGCGCTCGACGCGAGCTTCTTCGAGCCCGGCACGCGCCAGGACGAGCGCTTCTGGGAGGTGGGCGACGCCGGCTCGCAGGAGTATCGTTTTCCGGGTGCCGAGACGCGCCGGCAGATCGACGCCATGCCGGTCGGCGCGGACGGCGCGAAAACCCTGCGCTACGCCAGGAATGGCGGCTCGGTGATGGCGACCCTCGATCTGTTTTTCACGAGGCTGGAAAACGCCACCCGGCCCAGGAGAGGCACTTACAACGCGGTCTGCCTGGTGGTCTCCGGCGAGGGCCGCTCGACGGTCGGCGAGCAGAGCTTCGAGTGGTCGCGGCACGACGTGTTCACCATCCCGCATTGGACCTGGGCAAGCCACGCACCGCGCGGCGAGAACGCCGAGCTTTTCATCGTGACCGACCGCGCGATCTACGAGCGCCTCGACCTCCTGCGCGAAGAACTGGGGTGATCGGTCAGTCGGTCAAGCGGTTCGAGGATCTTCGTTTCCTCACCGGCGCCGGCCGCTTCATTGAAGACCTGACGTTCCCGGGCGAACTGCACTGCGCTCTGGTTCGCTCTCCGCATGCTCATGCCCGCATCGTCAGCGTTGGAGCAGATGTCCAAGTTCTTACCGGCCGCGACATGGAAAGCGACGGCATCGGCCCGATGCGCGCAGGTTGGCAGCTGCCGGGCATGGTGGAGGTGCCGCGCTGGGCGCTGGCGCGCGAAACAGTGCGCCATGTCGGCGAGCCCGTAGCGGCGATATTCGCTGAGACTCGCGCCGCGGCAGAAGACATGGCCGAGCGAGTGCAGGTGGAGTATGAAGTCCTGCCTCCTGTCGACGCGGAATGTTTTCGGTGGAGCCGGGGCGATGCTGCAGCGGTCAAGAGGGCGCTCGCCGACTCGCCGCATCGCGTGGAGCTGGAGCTCGTCAACAACCGCCTCTGCGGAGCGGCAATCGAGACCCGTGGCATGGTGGCAGTACCGGGCCCCGAGGGGCTCACGCTTTACTGTGCAACGCAGACTCCGCACCACCTGCGCGGGTCGATCTGCGACGAGCTGGGGCTGAAGGAAGTCGAGCTGCGCGTGGTCTCGCCGGACATGGGCGGCGGCTTCGGCTACAAGGGCAAGCACTATCCGGAGGAGACGATCGTCGCCTGGGCGGCGCGCCGGCTGCGGCGCCCCGTGCGCTGGATCGCGGGCCGGCGCGAGTCGTTCCTTTCGGATACGCAGGGCAGGGACCATCGCACGCGCTGCGCGCTCGCGCTGGACGGCGACGGACACTTCCTCGCCCTGCGCGTGGACACCCGTGCGGATGTCGGCGCCTATGTGTCGACGTTCGGCGCGGCGATCCCCGGTCCCATCTACAGTGCGCTGCTCGCCGGCGTTTACCGCACGCCGGCCATCTACGTGGAAGTCACCGGCGTCTATTCGAACACGGTGCCGACGGATGCCTACCGTGGCGCCGGACGCCCTGAAGCGTGCTACGTGCTCGAGCGGCTCGCCGACGAGGCGGCGCGCAAGCTGGGGATCGACCGCGCCGAGATCCGGCGCCGCAACCTGATCTCGAAGGAGGCGATGCCGTACAAGACGCCGATCGGCCCGACCTACGACAGCGGCGATTTCCCGCGGATTCTGCAGCGGGCACTGGAGGTGGCCGACTACCAGGGAGTTGCCGGACGAAAGAAAAGCTCGAAAAAACTTCGTGGGCTGGGCATCGCGTGCTATGTCGAGTCTTCCGGCGTAGCCCCGTCGCGCCTCGCCGGCATGATGGGCGCGCGCCATGGGTTCTATGAATCTGCGCAAGTGCGGGTCGCGCCCGATGGAAGCCTCGCCGCGTACCTCGGTACGCACAGCCACGGGCAGGGCCATGCGACCACCTTCGCGCAAATCGTCGCCGCCCGGCTGGGCATCCCCATCGAGCGAATCGCGGTGCATGAGGGCGACACTGCCGAGGTGCCGGTCGGCACCGGGACGTTCGGCTCGCGCTCGATCGCCGTGGGTGGGTCCGCCTTGCATGCCGCCTGCGGAAAAATCATCGCCAAGGGAAAGAAGATCGCGGCGCACCTGCTGGAGGCGGCAGCGAGCGACATCGAGTTCGCTGCGGGAGTATTCCGCGTGGCCGGCACCGACCGGAAGGTCGGCTTCGCCGACGTTGCACGCGCGGCCTACGTACCGCACAACTATCCGCTCGACTCGCTCGAGCCGGGGCTCGACGAGAACGCGTTCTACGACCCGCCGAACTTCGCGTTCTCCAACGGCGTGCATGTGTGCGAGGTCGAAGTGGATCCGGAGACGGGCGCTGCGCAACTCGTTTCGTATCACGCGGTGGACGACGTCGGCACGGTGATCAACCCGATGATCGTCGAGGGCCAGCTCCACGGCGGCCTGGCGCAGGGCATCGGCCAGGCGCTGGCGGAGCGCACGGTCTACGAGGAGGGGCAACTGCTCTCGGCTTCCTTCATGGACTATGCGCTGCCGCGCGCCACCGACCTGCCAGGATTCGTCTCGGAGCTGGACGAAACGCAGCCGTGCACGCACAACCCGCTGGGCGCCAAGGGCTGCGGCGAATCCGGCGCCATCGGCGCGCCGGCGGCGGTGATGAGCGCACTGCTGGACGCGCTGGCGCCGCTGGGCGTGAAGGACCTGGAAATGCCGGCTACGCCCCATCGCATCTGGCAAGCCATAATGCGCAGATAGCCGTGGCGGCCCCGCTCCTCCAGGTACATGGTTTGCGCGTGGAAATTCCGACGCCCGCGGGCCTTCTGCACGCCGTGCGCGGCCTGGACCTCGCCTTGGAGCGCGGTGAAACGCTTTGCCTGGTGGGGGAATCGGGCTGCGGCAAATCGCTCACGGCGCTCGCGCTGATGGACCTGCTTCCGGCGGCGGCGCGGCGCTCGGCGGAGCAGCTTTCCTTCCTTGGCGAGGATCTGCTGCGGGCCGGCGAGCGCCGCATGGCCGATCTGCGTGGCGACCGGGTGGCGATGGTCTTCCAGGAGCCCATGACCTCGCTCAACCCGGCATGGAGCCTCGGCAACCAGCTCGAGGAGGTCTGGCTGCGCCACCGGGGCGGGCCGCGGCGAGCGGCGCGGGAGCGCGCGGTGCACCTGCTCGAGCGCGTGGGGATCCGCGCGGCGGCGAGCCGCCTCGGCCAGTATCCGCACGAGCTTTCGGGCGGCCTGCGGCAGCGGGTGATGATCGCCATGGCGCTGATGTGCGACCCGGCGCTGATCCTGGCCGACGAACCGACGACCGCGCTCGACGTCACCGTGCAGGCGCAGATCCTGCGCCTGCTGAAGGACCTGCAGCGCGAGTTCGGCATGGGGCTGCTGCTCATTACCCACGACCTCGGCATCGTGGCGCGCATCGCGGATCGGGTCGCGGTGATGTACGCCGGCGAGATCGTCGAGCAGGCGCCGGTCGCGCGCCTGTTCGCAAACCCTGCGCATCCGTATACGCGCGGGCTGCTCGACTGCATCCCGGTGCCGGGCAAGGTGCGGCCGGGCGAAGCGCTCGGCACGATCCCCGGCCTGGTGCCTGCGCCGATCGGCCAGCTGCGCGGCTGCCAGTTCCGCAACCGCTGCGCGCAGGCGCAGGAGATCTGCGCATTGACCGACTTTCCGCTGAAGGCCGTCAATGAGGCCGTGAGCCTGAGATGCCGCCTCGCATCGTGAGCGCGCCACTTCTCGAGGCGCGGGAGGTCACGAAGCGCTTCACCGTGAGCGCAGGGCTGCTGCGCGGCCGGCGCGCGCTCGACGCGGTGAACGGCGTGACGCTGAAGCTCGAGCGCGGCGAGGTGCTCGCCCTGGTCGGCGAGTCGGGCTGCGGCAAGTCCACGCTGGGGCGCATGCTGCTCGGCCTGCTCGCGCCCACCAGCGGAGAAATCCGCCTCGACGGCCAGGCGGTGTCGGCGTTCGACGCGCGCGCGCTCGCGCGACGCGTGCAGCCGATCTTCCAGGACCCGTACTCGTCGCTCAATCCGCGCAAGACGGTCGGCGCGATCATCGGGCTGCCGCTCGAGGTGCACGGCATCGAGGCCGACGCCGCGGCGAGGCGCCGGCGCGTGGCGACGGTGATGGAGCAAGTCGGACTTGCCTCGCGCCTGCTGCACAACTACCCGAACCAGCTCTCCGGCGGACAGCGCCAGCGCGTGGCGATCGCGCGTGCGCTCGTGATGCGGCCGCAGCTCGTGATCTGCGACGAACCGACTTCGGCCCTGGACGTCTCGGTGCAATCGCAGATCCTCAACCTGCTGCAGGAGATGCGGCGCGAGCTGGGCCTCACGTATCTCTTCATCAGTCACAACCTGGCGGTGGTCGAGCATCTCGCGACACGCGTGGCGGTGATGTATCTCGGGCGCATCGTCGAGGAAGCTCAGACGGCGCAGCTTTTTCGCGCGCCGCGCCATCCCTACACGCGCGCCCTGCTCGACTCGGTGCTTACGCCCGAGCCGGGGCGCGGCGTGCCCGATACGCAACTCGGCGCCGCCTATCCCAACCCGCTCGACCCGCCGCCGGGCTGCACCTTTCATCCCCGATGCGCGCGCGCTCTGCCGCAGTGCGGCACGCAGGCGCCCGCGACGAAAATCGACCCGGCCGGCCGGATCGCTTGCCACCTGTATTAGGATTCGCTAGAGGAGGAGATTATGAAAACAACCGCTGCTTCGCTCGCCGCTCTGGCGTTCGCGTTGTCGTTCGGCACGGCAATGCCGGCGCACGCCGGGAAGAAGGACAATTCGATCCGCCTGGCCGCGAACCAGGTGCCCGAGAGCCTGGATGCGTACTTCAATAACGTGCGCATCGGGGTCATTCTTGCCCACCACATCTGGGATCACCTGGTCTCGCGCGACCCGAAGACCAATGAGTACAAGCCGTCGCTCGCGACCGCGTGGCGCTGGGTGGACAACCAGACGCTGGAGTTCGATCTGCGCAAAGGCGTGAGATTCCACAACGGCGAGCCCTTCGACGCCGACGATGTGGTCTACACGCTGAACTTCGTCTCCAAGCCGGAGAACAAGTCGACGACCCAGCAGAACGTGAACTGGATCGCCGAGGCGGTGAAGGTCGACGCGTACAAGGTGCGCATCAAGACGAAGAAGCCGTTCCCGGCGGCGCTCGAGTACCTCGCCGGCCCGGTGGTGATCTACCCGAACGAGTATTACGCCAAGGTCGGTCCCAAGGGCATGAGCGAAAAGCCGGTCGGCAGCGGCCCGTACAAGGTCGTCGAGCATCAGCCCGGCCGCCTGATCCGCCTGCAGCGCAACGCGGAGTTCTTCAAGGAGAGCCCGCGGACGCAGCCGTCGGTGGAGCGCCTGGAGCTGCGCCTCATCCCGGACCAGAACACGCAGATGGCGGAGCTGATGGCGGGCGGCCTTGACTGGATCTACAACGTGGCGCCCGATCAGGCGAGGCAGATGAAGGCCGTGCCCAGCCTCGAGGTCACCAGCGGCGAGACCATGCGCATCGTCTGGCTCACCATGGCGACCCGCGACGGCTCGCCGGTGCCGCAGTTCAAGGACATCCGGGTGCGCAAGGCGATCAACCACGCCATCGACCGGCAGGCGATGCTGAAGACGGTGGTCGGCGATACGGCGCGCGTGCTGCACACGCAGTGCTTCCCCGGCCAGTTCGGCTGTACGGACCAGGGCGCGGCGCGCTACGAGTACAACCCGGCGAAGGCAAAGGCGCTGCTCGCCGAGGCGGGCTACCCGAACGGCTTCGAGGTCGACCTCTACGCGTACCGGGAGCGGCCGCAGACCGAGGCGATGATCGGCTACCTGCGCGCCGTGGGGATTCGGGCGAATCTGCGCTTCATGCAGTACGCCGCCATGCGCGACGCTCTGCGCGAAGGCAAGGCGGGCTTCGCGCACCAGACCTGGGGCTCGTTCTCGGTCAACGACCTCTCCGCCTCGACGCCGGTGTACTTCAAGTTCGAGGCCGACGACGTGACACGCGACCAGAAGGTGCGCGAGCTGCTCGACGCGGGCGACAACTCGGTGAACCCGTCGGTGCGGCAGGTGGCCTACCGGAATGCGCTGGTCCAGATCGCCGAGCAGGCTTACACCGTGCCGCTGTATTCGCTGCCGGTGTACTACGCGTACACGAAGGACCTGCGGTTCACGCCGTATCCGGACGAGATCCCGCGCTTCTGGGAAGTCAGGTGGAAATAGAGGTCTTCAGGTTCAGGGTCCTTTGTTTCAATTCTTGATTCGAAGAGCAGGGCTTGCGCTACTTGTAGCGCTGACGGTTTCGCTGGTCTGCTTCCTGCTCGTCAACCTCTCGACCGACGTCGCGACGGCGATGGCGGGCGAGGGGGCGACTGCCGAGGCCATCGACACCATCCGCAAGCAGTACGGCCTCGACCGCCCGCTGGCTGTGCAATACGTCGAATGGCTCGGCCGCGCGCTGCGCGGCGACTTCGGCGACTCGCTCTACTTTCGCACCTCGGTGTCGGCCCTGGTGGCCGAGCGCATGCCGGTGACGCTGGCCCTCGGCGCCGCGGCGATCCTGTTCGCGCTGGTGCTTTCGGTGCCGCTCGGCGTGGTGGCCGCGCTGCGCCCGGGCAGCTGGATCGACCGCCTGACGCTGACCATCGCGGTGGTCGGGCAGGCGATGCCGTCGTTCTGGTTCGCGCTGCTCCTCATGTTCTTTTTCGGCGTGACGCTCGGGCTGCTGCCGATCTCGGGCAGCGACACCTGGCTGCACTTCGTCCTGCCGGCGATCGCGCTCGGCTACTACGCCACGCCGGCGATCATGCGCCTCACGCGCTCCGGGATGCTGGAAGTCCTTGGCTCGGACTACATCCGCACGGCGCGCGCCAAGGGCCTGCGCGCGCCGAGCGTGCTCTTCAAGCACGCGCTGCGCAACGCGCTGGCGCCGGTCGTGGCGCTTGCCGCGGTGCAGCTCGGCTTCATGCTCGGCGGCTCGGTGGTGATCGAGACGGTGTTCGCGCTGCACGGACTGGGCTACCTCGCCTGGGAAAGCATCGCGCACAACGACTTCCCGGTGGTGCAGGCGATCGTGCTGCTCATCTCGCTCTTCTACATCGTGCTCACGCTGCTCGCGGACCTTGCCAATGCATGGCTTGACCCGCGCATCCGGATTGCCTGATGGCCGCCGTTTCTTCTGAAATCCAGGTTCTCCATGTGCCGACACCCGGCGAGCAATTGCGTCGCCGCGCTTTCGAGCATACCGGCGTCACGCTCGGCGCGGGGGTGCTGCTCGCCATTCTCGTCCTGGCGCTCGCCGCGCCGCTGCTCGCGCCGTACGACCCGTACGCACAGGACCTCTCGCGCCGCCTCATCCCGCCGATCTGGCACGACACCGGGACCTGGACGCATCCGCTCGGCACCGACATGCTCGGGCGGGACTACCTCTCGCGCCTGATCTACGGCTCGCGCATCTCGCTGTTGATCGGGTTCTCCGTGATGCTGATCTCCGGTCTGATCGGCTCGCTGCTCGGCATTTCCGCGGGCTACTTCGGCGGCCGGGTCGATCTGTTCGTCACCTACCTAACGACCGTGCGGCTGTCGATGCCGGTGATCCTGGTCGCCCTGACGACTGTGGCGCTCATCGGCAGCTCGCTGCTGGTGGTGATCCTGGTCCTCGGGCTGCTCAAGTGGGACCGCTTCGCGGTCGTGCTGCGCAGCGCCACGCAGCAGGTGCGCAACCTGGACTACGTGACCGCGGCACGCGCGATCGGCTGCCCGGCCTGGCGCATCGTGCTCGGCGAGGTGTTCCCGAACGTCGCGAACCACCTGATCGTGGTGGCGACGCTCGAGATGGGCAGCGCGATTCTGCTCGAGGCGGCGCTGTCGTTCCTCGGCCTGGGCGTTCAACCGCCGGCGCCGTCATGGGGACTGATGATCTCGGAGGCCAAGGGCTACATGTTCTTCAGCCCCTGGCTGATCGCGCTGCCGGGCGCGGCGCTGTTCGCGCTCGTGCTGTGCATCAACATGCTGGGCGACGGCGTGCGCGACGTCACCTCGCCCGAAGGAAGGAACGGATGAGCCGCGACACCGCGATCCGCGATATCGAGCGCTATTTCGACGACGGCCGGTTCCTGGCCGACCTCGGCCGGCGCGTCGCGATCCCGACCGAGAGCCAGAACCCGGAGCGCGGACAGGCGATGCGCGACTACCTCGAGAAGGAGATGGCCGAGAGCCTGGAGAAGATGGGGTTCGAGTGCGAGATCCTGCCCAACCCGTCGGCGAAGTACGGCCCGTTCCTGATCGCGCAACGCCTCGAGGATCCGTCGCTGCCGACCGTGCTCACGTACGGCCACGGCGACGTGATCCGCGGCCAGGAGGCTCAGTGGCGTGAAGGTTTGGCGCCTTGGACCGTCAAAGTCGAGAAAGACCGTATTTACGGAAGAGGCACTGCCGACAACAAGGGCCAGCACACGATCAATCTCGCCGCGGTCGAGGCGGTGCTGCGCGCGCGCGGCAAGCTCGGCTTCAACCTGAAGGTACTGATCGAGACCGGCGAGGAGGTGGGCTCTCCGGGCCTGAAGGCGTTCTGCGCTCAGCAGAGCCAGAAGCTGCGGGCCGACGTGCTGATCGCCTCCGACGGCCCGCGCCTGCAGCCGGGCCGGCCGACGCTGTTCCTCGGCTCGCGCGGCGCGTTCAACTTCGACCTGGTCGCGGACTTGCGCGCCGGTGGCCATCACTCCGGGAACTGGGGTGGCCTGATCTCCAATCCCGGCATCGTCCTCGCGCACGCGATTGCGTCCATCACCGACGCCCGCGGCGCGATCCGCGTGCCGGAGTGGCGGCCGAAGACCCTCACGCCGGCGGTGAAGGCGGCGCTGAAGGATCTGGTGGTGGAAGGCGGCGCCGACGGGCCGCAGGTGGAGCCCGAGTGGGGCGAGCCGGGCCTGATTCCCGCGGAGCGGGTGTTCGGCTGGTGCAGCTTCGAGGTGCTCGCTTTCGTCACCGGAAATCCGGACAAGCCGGTGAACGCCATTCCGCCGCGCGCGAGCGCGCATTGCCAGCTCCGCTACGTGGTCGGCGTGGACCCGGCGGACATCCTGCCGGCATTGCGGCGCCATCTCGACCGGAACGGCTTTTCAAAAATTTCCCTGACGCCTTCCCGCGAGGGGTTCTTTCCGGCAACCCGGCTGGATCCCGATCATCCGTGGGTACGCTGGGCGGAGGACTCCGTGGCGCGGACCTCGGGGCAGAAGCCCGCGATCCTGCCGAACCTCGGCGGCTCGCTGCCGAACGACGTGTTCTCGGACACCCTCGGCCTGCCGACGGTGTGGATTCCCCACTCTTATGCGTCGTGCTCGCAGCACGCACCGAACGAGCACCTGCTCGCACCGGTGGCGCGCGACGCGCTGCGGATCATGACCGGCCTTTTCTGGGATCTGGGAACGGGCGAGCGCGTTCCCGCGCGCAAATGATTCAGGAATTGAATCCGGCGAAGCTGGCATTGCTGTTTCGCCGCCAGCTCGAGCTGTGCAACGTGAAGAAAGGCGAGACCATCGCCGCGGTGAGCGACCTCGCCACGCGGCGCGAATTCCTGCAGGCGGCTTTCGCTGCCGCCGACGACCTCGGCGCGGACATCTACGAACTATGCGTCAATTCGCTGCCTTCCTGGACCAAGGTCGGCGTGCCGACCATCGGCAAGGCCAAGGGCACGCTGGAGGCAGTGAAGGCTGCCGACCTGGTGGTGATCTTCCATGTTCCGCTGTTCACCAAGTGGCTGAAGCAGGTGTTGGACGGCGGCACGCGCGTGCTGATGATCATCGACTCTCCCGACGACCTCGAGCAGCTGATGTCGCCGCGAGGGTTGAAAGAGGCGTGCAAGCATGCGGAAAAGATCTATCAATCGACTCGTAAGGTGAGAGTGACGAGTGATGCTGGCACCGACCTGACGTACGCGTGCGGCGAATACCCGGTGATGACGCAATGGGGCTATGCCGACGAGCGCGGGCACTTCGACCACTGGGGCGGCGGCCATATCCATACCTTTCCGAACGAAGGCAGCGCGCACGGCAGCGTGGTATTCCAGCCCGGCGACATCGTGATCCTGCCGTATTGCCGCTACGTCGCGGATCCGGTGAGGCTCGAGATTCGCGAGGGCCACATCGTCAAGCTGGAAGGCGGCATCGACGCGAAGCTGATGCGCGACTGGCTCGACGACGGCAAGGCGGGCCCGCAGGATCGCGATCCCTACGCGGTGTCGCACCTGGGCTGGGGCATGAACCCGCAGGCGCTGTGGTACGGCATCGCGCTGCACGGCGACGCGCCCGAGCGCCATCGCGCGGCGGCGCGCACTTTTCCGGGCAATTTCCTGTTCTCGACCGGCCCGAACACCCAGGGCGGCGGCAAGCGCGACACGCGCGGTCACTACGACGTGCCGATGCGCGACTGCACCATCGAGCTCGACGGCAAGGTGGTCGTCGAGCGCGGCCGAATCGTGGATGAAAAGATGAAGGTCAACCGGGAGGCAAGATGAGAAAGCTGTTGGTGGGAGTGGCGATGCTGGGCGCGTTCGCGGTCAACGCTGCGGACAAGGTGAAGGTCGGGTTCATCAGCACGCTGTCGGGGCCGAATGCCTCGATCGGCATCGACATCCGCGATGCCTTCAACCTCGCGGTGAAGCTGAACGGCGGCAAGCTCGGCGGCCTGCCGGCCGAGGTGCTGGTCGGCGACGACGGCTTGAAGCCCGAGCAGGCAAAGCAGCTCGCCGAGCGCTACCTGCAGCGCGACCGGGTGGACTTCATCACCGGCATCGTGTTCTCGAACGTGGTGCTCGCGGTGGCGCCCGACGCCATCGCCAGCAAGGTGTTCTTCATTTCGCCCAACGCCGGCCCGGCGCAGTACACCGGCGCGCAATGCAACCCGTTCTTCTTCGCCGCTTCGTGGCCGAGCGAGGCCTACAGCGAGGCCGCCGGCCAGTACGTCACCAGCAAAGGCCTGAAGAGCGTCATCTTCCTCGCGCCGAACTACGTCGGCGGCCACGACGCGGCCACCGGCTTCAAGCGCTACTTCAAGGGCAAGCTGCAGGAAGAGATGTACACCAAGCTCGGCCAGCTCGATTACGCCGCCGAGCTGTCGCAGATCCGGGCCGCGAAGCCGCAGGCGCTGTACGTGTTCCTGCCCGGCGGGATGGGGGTGAACTTCATCAAGCAGTTCGTCGCCGCCGGCCTGTCGCAGGAGATCCAGCTCATCGTGCCGCTGTGGGGCTCCGACCAGGACATCATCCGCGCGGTCGGCGACCCGATGCTCGGCCTCTTCAGCGTCGGCCACTGGTCGATCGACCTGGACAACGCGGCCAACCGCAAGTTCGTCGCCGAGTTCGAGAAAGAGTACAAGCGCCTGCCGACCGGCTACGCGGCTTCCGGCTACGACACGGCGATGCTGATGGATTCGGCGATCCGCAAGGTCAAGGGCAAGATCGAGGACAAGGACGCGCTGCGCGCGGCGTTACGTGCCGCCGACTTCAAGAGCGTGCGCGGCGAGTTCAAGTTCGGCCCCAATCAGTTTCCGGTGCAGAACTATTACCTGCAGCTCGTCGGCAAGGACAGCAACGGCCGCATCGTGCACAAGACGATCGGCACGGTCCTAAAGGACCGCGCCGACGCCTATGTGCAGAACTGCAAGATGAACTAGGTTAGTTGCTGCCGAGGCCGGCCTTGGCGCATTGCTCGTCCTGGTCGCCGGTGACGCCGCTGACGCCGACCGCGCCGGTCACCTTGCCGTCGACCATGATCGGCACGCCGCCTGGAGAGGCGACTACGCCGGGCAGCGTGGCAGTGGCCGGGCCGCCCTTGTTGATCACGTCCGCAAACGCGCGCGTGGGGCGGCGATAGGTCGCGGCGGCTTTCGCCTTTCCGATCGCAATGTCGAAGCTCGCGGTCTGCGTGTCTTCCATGCGCTCGTAATAGACCAGCCCGCCGTGCGGGTCGACGACCGCGACGGCGACGTTCCAGCCGTTCTTCTGGCACTCGGCGATCACGCCGGCGGCCATCTTCTTCGCCGCGGCGGTGGTGACAGGGGTTCCATAACCCGGACGGCGGTCCTGCGCGAGGGCTAACGACGAACAGGCGAGCAGCGTGACAGCTAATGCGATGCGAAACATGCTTTCCTCCTCCGTGGCGAACTAGGAAAGCGCGACTATACGGCGGTCGCGCAGGCTTTCGATTTCCTGTGGTGAACAGCCGAGCTGGGCAAGCAATTCCGCGCCATGCTCGCCCACCCGCGGAGGATCGCTGCGCTTGCCCAGGCGCTTGCCGCCCAGGGCCAGCGGCAGGGCCGGTACGCTGATCGTCTTGTCACCCACTCGGATCGGCAACAGTCCACCAGAAGCATTGAGGTGCGGGTCGTCCAGCAGGTCCCACGGCTTGGCGATCGGCGCGAACGGCAGGCCGATGGCTTCGAGCTTGGCGGTGAGCTCCGCGCTGGTGTGCTTCCTGGTGATGTCGTTGACCCTCGGCAGGAGCCAGCTGCGTTCCTTGACGCGTTTGGCATTGCTGCTCAGGCGCTCGTCTCTGGCGAGTTCGGGCTCGCCGAACTCGCGGCAGAACACTTCCCACTGCGTATCGGTGACCACGCCGACGAAGAGGCGCCCGCCGTCGCGCGTGTCGCAAATGTCGTAGATGCCCCACGCCGGGCGCTTGACCGACATCGGCGGCGGCGCCTCGCCGGTGAGCTCGTACTGCGCCATGTGCTGCGCGACGAGGTAGGCGGTGCTCTCGAATAGCGAGCTGGTGACGCGAGTGCCGCGCCCGGTCTTCTCGCGTTCGCGCAGCGCCGAAAGGATGCCGACCGCGGCGAAGGTGCCGCCCATGATGTCGATGACCGAGGAGCCGGCGCGCAGCGGCCGGTCGGGCAGGCCGGTCATGTAGGCGAGGCCGCCCATCATCTGCGTGACTTCGTCGAGCGCGAGGCGATGCTCGTACGGACCGTCGAGGAAGCCTTTGAGCGAGCAGTAGATGAGCCGTTCGTTCTCCCGCGAGAGGTCTTCGTAACCGAACCCCAGCTTGTCGAGCGCGCCGGGGCGGAAGTTCTCCGTGAGCACGTCGGCAGTGGCGATGAGTTTATGGATGAGTTTTCTACCTTCGACCTGCCTGAGGTCGACCGCCAAACTCTTCTTGTTGCGGTTGAACACCGGGTAGAAGCCGGCGCCGGCGGCCTCGAGGCGCCGCGTGTTGTCGCCGGCGAGCGGCTCGACCTTGATGACCTCGGCGCCGAGATCCGCCAGCACCAGGCCGCAGGAAGGGCCCATCACCATGTGCGCGAATTCGACTACGCGCACCCCTTCAAGCGGCAGCACGGAATCCTTTGGGCAAGCCTGCGACCGGCGTGTGGCCGTAGATCGGCTCCGCCGGAATCGCCTCGGCGAGGATCTTGCGCGCCACGAACAGCTTCTGCAGATCGATCCCGGTCCTGACGCCCATGCTCTCGAACATGAACACCAGGTCCTCGGTGATCACGTTGCCGCTCGCACCCGGCGCGAACGGGCAGCCGCCCAGGCCGCCCATCGAGCTGTCGAAGTTGCGCACGCCTTCTTCGTAGGCGGCAAGCGCGTTCGCCAGGCCCAGGCCGCGCGTGTTGTGGAAGTGGGCGCCTTCGAGTTTCGCGCCGATTTCGTTCTTGACGCGCCTGAAAAGCCTTCTTACCTGGGCGGGATTGGCGTAGCCGACGGTATCGGCGAGTGCGACGGCGTCGCAGAACTCGGCGAGCTGAGAGGCGATGCGCACCACGTCGTCCTCGGGCACGTCGCCCTGCATCGTGCAGCCGAACGCAGTGGATACGGCGCCTTCGATCTCCACGCCCGGGTGCGGATGCTGCGCGCACTTGCGCACTTCCTCGACCATCTGCTGCGGCGTCATGCGCACGTTGGATTCGCTGTGCTGGCGGCTGGCCGAGATCGGGAAGGTCACCTTGTGCGCGCCGGCCTCGAGCGCGCGCTGGAAGCCTTTCAGGTTGGGCGCCAGGGCGACGACCTTCAGCCCTTTGATCGCCTTTGCAAACTGAACTATTTCCCCCGTGTCCGCCATGGCCGGGATCAGCTTGGGCGGGACGAACGAGCCGACCTCGATTTCCTCCAGGCCGGCGGCGGCGAGGGCGCGGATCCATGCCTTTTTGGCCTCGGTGGCCATCAGGTGCTTCGCGTTTTGCAGGCCGTCGCGCGGCCCGACTTCGCAGATGTAGACGTCTCTTTTCATGACTTGATTCTATTCTCGATGGCGCCGATTGCGACACCGCAAGCCACCGCGCCGGCGGCGAAGGCGAGAAGCACCCAGAGGCTCGCGTGCCAGCCGCCGAACTGCGTGGCGATCCAGGCCAGCGCCAGCGGCCCGAGGAATTGCCCGACCTGGGAGGCCTGCATCACGATGCCGTTGCCGGTGCCGATGTGCTGCGGGCTGCGGGCGTGCAGCGGCAGCCCGGAAAACACTGACGCCGGGATGACGCCGGCGGAAAAGGAGAAGGCGAGCACCAGTACGTAACGCGCTCCCGGCGAAAGCGCCTGCAGGAACATGCCCGCCTCGCACAGCGCGGCAATGGCGGCGCCGCCGACGATCAGCAGCCCGCGCGGCACCCCGCGGGCGAGCAGCCAGCCGCCGGTGAGATTGCCGGGCGCATTGATGAGGACGAAGAGCGCGGTCGCGTACGCCGCCGCGCCGGCCGAAAGGCGATGCTCGTCGATCAGGAAGGTCGGCAGCCACACCATGATGGAGGTCCACTGCGCGACGTAAAAGGCGAACAGCAGCGCCATGGCGATGTTGCCGGCGCTGGCAAGCGACTCCGCTACCAGCCGCATCGAGCTCACCTGGCCGTAACTCGAGGCCGGGACGAATCGTGCCAGCGCGACGGCCGCAGCGACGGCGAGAAGAGCAAGCACCGCCCACAGCCCGCGCCAGCCCCAAGCGGCAATCAGCCACGGCGCGGCGAGAAGGGCGATGGTGCCGCCGGTCGGCATATAGGCGCTCCACAGCCCCAGGGCCTTGGCGCGGTCCCGCGGCGTGGCGGCAGCGGCGTTCATCAGCGTCACCGCCGAGACCACGAACGCGATGAAGCCCACGCCCTCGAGAAAACGCGCCAGCAGCAGGCTGCCGAAGCCTTGCGCAAAGGCGCCCAGCAGGCCGCCCAGAAAGAGGATCAGCAGTCCCGACAGCGCGAGGCGCTTATGCCCGAAGCGATCGCACAGCACGCCGGCGAGCATGCCGACCAGCATGCCCATCAGGTTGAAGGTGGTGGCGATGAGCCCGGACTCGACCAGCGTGAGGCCGAGCTCGTCGCGCAGCCCCGGGATAGCGGGCGCCACCTTGGTCATGTACGCGCCGGCGACCAGGCCGCCGGCGAAGATGGCCCAGACTGCCGGCCATCTGGTCACGCTGCTGTAACGGGAATCTTCAGTTCGACGATTTTCTTCGACCATTCGGCCGGGCCGGTGGTATGCACCGAGCTGCCGTTGGCGTCCACCGCCACGGTGACCGGCATGTCCTTCACCTCAAACTCGTAGATCGCCTCCATGCCGAGGTCCTCGAAGGCGAGCACGCGCGACTTGCGGATCGCCTTGGAGACGAGATAGGCCGCGCCGCCGACCGCCATCAGGTACGCCGCCTTGTGCTTGCGGATCGATTCGATGGCCGCCGGGCCGCGCTCGGCTTTGCCCACCATCGCGATGAGGCCGGTCTTGCCGAGCATGGTGTCGGTGAACTTGTCCATGCGCGTCGAGGTAGTCGGGCCGGCGGGGCCGACCACTTCGTCGCGTACCGGGTCCACCGGGCCGACGTAGTAGATGACGCGGTTGGTGAAATCCACCGGCAGCGGTTTTTTCTGCTCGAGAAATTCCTGGATGCGCTTGTGAGCGGCATCGCGCCCGGTGAGCAGCTTGCCGGAGAGCAGCAGGCGCTGGCCGGGCTTCCAGGAGGCGACTTCTTCGCGCGTCAGAGTATCTAAAAGAACTTTTTTGGAATTCGAATCTGGCTTCCAGGTCACGGCAGGCCAGTCCGAGAGCTTCGGCTCCTCGAACTCCGCGGGTCCGGAGCCGTCGAGCACGAAATGCGCGTGCCG
>DATFDV010000160.1:0-8530 GCA_035251855.1 Burkholderiales bacterium
GGCCCGGTGGTCGGCAACATCCTGTTCCGCATGGCGCGATCGGCGAAGGAGCTGCCGCCGATGCCGATGGACATCTGCGTCGCCCATTCGCAGGGCGGCATGGGCTACATGCTGCAGCAGACGCTCGGCAACGTGCTGCGCGACAACGGCATGGACACGGCGGTCGCCGCCGTGCTCACTCAGGTAGAGGTGCGTGCCGACGATCCTGCGTTCGCCCATCCCACCAAACCGGTCGGCCGCTTCTTCACCAGCGAAGAGGCCGAGCGCCTCGAGCGCGAGCACGGCTGGCGCTTCGTCGAGGACGCGGGACGCGGGTTGCGCCGCGTGGTTCCTTCGCCCGCTCCGGTGCGCATCCTCGAGATCGGCGCCATCCGCGCCCTGCTCTCGGCGAACGTGGTGCCGATCGCCGTCGGCGGCGGTGGCATCCCGGTCACGCGCGCGCCCGACGGCTCGTACAACGGCGCCTCGGCGGTGATCGACAAGGACCATACCAGCGCGCTGCTCGCCGCCGAGATCGGCGCCGATGCGCTGCTCATGCTCACCGGCGTCGAGCAGGTGGCGCTCGATTTCGGCACCCCGCGCCAGCGCTTCCTGCCACGGCTCACGGCGGGCGAAGCGCAGCGCCACCTGGACGAGGGGCAGTTCCCGCCGGGCAGCATGGGACCGAAGATCGCCGCTGCGATCCGCTACCTGCGCCGCGGCGGCAAGCGTGTCATCATCACCTCCCTGGATCGCGCGCACTCGGCGCTGCACGGCGAGGGCGGCACGACCATCACGCCCTGATGCCCGGCCCGCTCGCCTCGCCACAGCCCCTTTCCGTCCTGAACGTCGGCCTGGACGCGTTCCTGCGCAGCGTCACCGACGCCGGCGGTAGCGCGCAGGCGCTTGACTGGCGGCCGCCGGGCGAGGGCGATCCGGGCGACGCCTGGGCGCTTGCCCGCCTGGCGAGCGACCCGGGCGACGAGCAAGGCGCCGGCGCGCGCATCGACCGCGCGAACGAGCGCGCGCTCGAGCGCATCATCGCCGCCGAGCCGGTGCTCGTCGACGTGGCGCTGCATGCGCGCGAAGTCTGGCCGGACATGGACCGCACCCTCCTGCATGCGGGCGCGCCGCTCGCCTGGGACAGCATGTGCGGGCCGATGCAGGGCTCGATGATCGGCGCGCTGCTCTACGAGGGCTGGGCCGAGTCGGCGGAGGCAGCGCGCGCGATGCTCGCCGCCGGGGCGATCCGCTTCGCGCAATGCCACGACTTCGCCGCCGTCGGGCCGATGTCCGGGATCATTTCGCCTTCGATGCCGCTGTTCGTGGTGAAGAACCGCCGCCACGGCAACACCGCCTACACGAACATGAGCGAGGGCATCGGCCGCGTGCTGCGCTTCGGCGCGAATGGGCCGGAGGTGCTCGCGCGCCTGCGCTGGATGGAAACGGTGCTCGCGCCGGTGCTGAAGGCGGCGGTGCGCGCCACGGACGGCATCAACCTGAAGGCGATCCAGGCGCAGGCGCTGCTGATGGGCGACGAGGTGCACAGCCGCAATGCCGCCGCCACGCTGCATTTCCTGGCGGCGATCGCGCCGCACGTCTTCGACGCCGCGCTCGAGCGGCGCGCGGTCGCCGAGTCGCTCGCCTTCATCGCCCAGACCTCGCAGTTCTTCCTCAACCTGTCGATGGTCTCGTCCAAAGCCACCATGGACGCCGCGCACGGCATCCCGCACAGCAGCGTCGTCACCGCGATGGCGCGCAACGGGGTAACGACCGCCATCCGGGTGAGCGGCCTGGGTCAACGCTGGTTCCAGGCGTCCTCGGATACGCCGGTCGGATTGTTCTTCCCCGGCTATTCGCAGCACGATGCGAACGCCGATCTCGGCGACAGCGCGATCTGCGAGACCGCCGGCTTCGGCGGGCTGTCGCTCGCGGCGTCGCCCGCGCTCACGCAGCTCGTCGGCGGCACGGTGGCGGAGGCGATCGCTTATTCGCGCGAGATGTACGAAGTCACGGTTGGCCGCAACCCCGGCCTTTCGCTGCCGCTGCTCGATTTCGCCGGAGCGCCTTGCGGCATCGACGTACGCAAGGTCGTCGACACCGGCCTGCGGCCGGTGGTCACCACCGGCATCGCCCACCGGCAGGCGGGCATCGGCCAGATCGGCGCCGGCATCGTGCGCGTGCCGATGGCCTGCTTCACCCAGGCGCTGCGCGCGCTGGCCGCGGACGAGTTCGCACCGTAATCGCCTCGCTCCGCCTTTACAGGGGGGCAAGTACCTCTCGGCGCGTGCGTGAGCGCTGCAGGAACCAGATGAAGGCGATCAGCGCCAGCGCCGGAATGTAGACCCAGTGCTCCGAGGGCCGGTCGGTCGGCACCTTCACCGCGGCGACCTTGAAGCCCTGCTCGAAGCCGGACTTGCGCGCGCGGCTGCCGAACTTCACCGCGCTCACGCGCACCTCGGGGCCGAGCGCCGAGATGGTGAGCCCGGCATCGGCGAGGCGCTTGCGCGCGTCGCCCGGCGGCGCGATGAGCTGCACCGCCACCGTCTTCCTCACGTCGTCGCCCTCGACGTTGGTGCCCTCGATCACCAGCACCAGGCGGTCGTTGGCCGCCAGCTCGCCCGCCACCCTGAACAACTCCTTCGCCGGCACCTCCGTGTACGGCGCGGAGATGCGGTCCATGAAGAAGTCCGGCCGGAAGAGGGCGAAGCACCCCGCCAGCAGCAGCACGATCTCCCACCACTTGCAGCGGCTGTGGAACCAGCCGAGCGTCGCCGCGGCGAACACCAGCGAGGCCGCGGTGGCGGCGAGCGCCACCAGCGCGATCTCGAACCAGCCGCGCACGTCGATCAGCAGCAGCATCGGATTGAACACGAAGACGAACGGCAGCACCGCGGTGCGCAGCGCGTACACCGCGCCCTGCAGGCCGGTGGCGATCGCGTCCTCGCCCGAGATCGCCGCCGCGGCGAAGGTGGCGAGCCCGACCGGCGGCGTGATGTCGCCCATGATGCCGTAGTAGAAGACGAACAGGTGCACCGCGATCAGCGGGATCACCAGGCCCGACTGCGCGCCGAGCTCGACGATCACCGGCGCCATCAGCGTCGCCACCAGGATGTAGTTGGCGGTGGTCGGCACGCCCAGGCCAAGCACCAGGCACACGAACGCGGTGAACAGCAGCATCGCGAACACGTTGCCCTGCGACACCACCTCGACGAAGTCGGTCATGCGAAAGCCCAGGCCGGTGAGGGTGATGCCGCCGACGATGATGCCCGCGGTGGCGGTGGCGATGGCGATGGCGATCATGCTGCGCGCGCCGTCGTTCAGGCCGTGCACCACCTCGGAGAGGCCCTGCGTCACCTGTGCGCCAGAGAACTTGCGGGTCCTGAAGAACACCGTCAACGGCCGCTGCGTCGCCATCAGGCCGATCAGCACCACGGTGGCCCAGAACGCCGACAGCGCAGGCGACAGCTCCTCGATCATCAGCGCCCAGATCAGCACGCCGATCGGAATCAGGAAGTGCAGCCCCGCCTTCACCGTCGGCCAGGTCTCCGGCAGCACCGGGTTGTTGACGTCGATGTCGGCGGGCAGGTCGGGGCATTTCGCCGCCAGATAAAGGCAGCCCGCGTACAGCGCGATCAGCAGCACCCCCAGGATCCACGGCGCGGCGGCGCCGAAGGCGTTCTTGGTGCCCTGGGCGACGAAGTAGATCAGGCTGCAGACCACGATGGTGCCGGAGACGCCCAGGCCCCAGGCGACGAGCTTCTGCGCCGGCGTGCGCGGCCGGGCCGCCGCGGTCGGCGCCAGTCCGAGCTTCAGCGCCTCGAGGTGGACCATGTAGAACAGCGCGATGTACGAGATCAGCGCCGGCAAAAAGGCGTGCTTGACGATGTCGGTGTACGGAATGCCGACGTACTCGACCATCAGGAATGCCGCCGCGCCCATCACCGGCGGCATGATCTGGCCGTTGACCGACGAGGCGGTCTCGATCGCCCCGGCCTTCACCCCGCCGTAGCCGGCCTTGGTCATGAGCGGGATGGTGAAGATGCCGCCGGTCACCACGTTGGATACCGACGAGCCCGAGATCAGGCCGTTCAGGCCCGAGGACACCACCGCCACCTTGGCCGGGCCGCCGCGCAGGTGGCCGAGCATGGCGAACGACACCTGCATCATGTAGTTGCCGGCGCCGGCGCGGTCGAGCAGCGAGCCGAACAGCACGAAGATGAAGATGTAGCCGACCGAGACGCCGAGGGCGACGCCGAACACGCCCTCGGTGGTGAGCCACTGGTGCGACAGCATGCGCTCGAGGGAGGCGCCCTTGTGGGCGATCACCTCCGGCAGGTAGCGGCCGAGCATGATGTAGGCAAGGAAGATGACCGCCAGGATGGTCATCGGCAGCCCGACCGCGCGCCGCGTCGCCTCGAGCAGCAGCACGATTCCCGCCGAGGCGATGACGATGTCCTGCAGCGTGGGAATGCCGGGACGCGTGGCGAGCTCGGCGTAGAACAGCAGGAAGTACGACCCGGCGAACGCGCCGGCGATCGCCAGGACCCAGTCGTACGCGGGAATGCGGTTTCTTTGCCTTCTTGACAGGGGAAAGCAAAGAAACGCGAGAAGCAGACCGATGCCGAGGTGCAGCGAGCGCGCCTCGGTGTCGTTCAGAATCGCCCAGCCGAACTCGAAGGGCAAGGGGGAGGCGTACCAGAGCTGGAACAGCGACCACGCCACCGCCACGGCGAAGACGATCTTGCCGGGAATACCGCCGGCGGCGCGCCCGCCGGTATCGGCGTCCGCGACGAGCTCCTGCAGCTCAGCCGACGGCTTGCCGCCCTCCGCTACAGGCTTCGCCATGCCCTCCCCCTTTTTTCTTTTACCGCAGTGCTACCGGGTCCAGCCCTTCTCCTTGTAGTACTTGGCCGCGCCGTCATGCAGCGGGGCGGAGAGGCCGTCCTTGACCATGTTCTTCGGGTCGAGGTTGGCGAGCGCCGGGTGCAGCTTCTTGAACTCGTCGAAGTTCTCGAACACCGCCCGGGTCACCTGGTAGACCGTCTCCGCCGGCACCTTGGACGAGGAAACCATCGTCGCCAGCACGCCGTAGGTCTGCGTCGCCTGGTCGTTGCCCGGGTACAGGCCCGCCGGGATGGTCGCCTTCGCGTAGTAGGGCTTCTCCTTCACCAGCTTGTCCACCGCGGGGCCGGTCACGGAGACGAGCTTGGCGCCGCACACCGTGGTCGGGTCCTGGATGTTCGCCGACGGATGGCCGACGAGGTACAGGAAGCCGTCGATCTTGCCGTCGCACAGCGCCGGACCGTGCTCGTCCGCCTTCAGCTCCGAGGCGAGCGAGAAGTCCGACATCTTCCAGCCCATCGCCGCGAGCAGCTCCTCGGCGGTGGCGCGCGTGCCCGAGCCCGGGTTGCCGACGTTGAAGCGCTTGCCCTTGAAGTCGGCGAAGCTCTTCGCGTTCAGTTCCTTGCGCGCCACCACGGTGACCGGCTCCGGGTGCAGCGCGAACACCGCGCGCAGGTCGCGGAACGCGCCGTCCTTCT
Source organism: Burkholderiales bacterium (assembly GCA_035251855.1). Lineage (GTDB taxonomy): Bacteria > Pseudomonadota > Gammaproteobacteria > Burkholderiales > SG8-39 > SCGC-AG-212-J23. The sequence goes on from DATFDV010000160.1 coordinate 5,523, forward strand.
GGAACGGCCCGACGCCCTTGACGGCGTTGTACTGCACGTCCGACTGCGTGACGCCCATGTCGAGCTCGCCGGCCTTGATGGTGTTCACGTTGAACACCGAGCCGCCGGTCGACTCGACCGAGCAGCGGATGCCGTGCTTGGCGCGGTCCTTGTTCACCAGGCGGCAGATGGCGCCGCCCGCGGCGTAGTACACGCCGGTGACGCCGCCGGTGCCGATGGTGATGAATTTCTGCTGCGCCTGCGCCGCCGGCAGATAGGAAAATGCGGCGGCAAGCGCGAGCGGTCCCGCAGCAACGAAAGAAAGTGCCTTCACGTCGTTATCTCCTCAAGAATGGTAATCGCCTTGGCTAGCTTATCGACTAACTCGTCGAGTTGGGTTTCTTCCAGGATGAAAGGCGGCGCGAGCAGTACGTGGTCGCCCTGCACCCCGTCGATCGCCCCGCCCATGGGATAGCACATCAGCCCCTCCTCCATGGCCTTGCGCTTGATGCGTGCATGCATGCGCAGCTTAGGGTCGAACGGCTTCTTCGTCGCGCGGTCCTCGACCAGCTCGATGCCCCAGAAGAGGCCGCGGCCGCGGATCTCGCCGACGTGCGGATGGTCTGCGAACGCAGCCCTTAATTTCTTTTCCAAAGTCCTCCCCAACGGGGTAACCCGGCCAAGCAGCCCATCGTCGTGCAGTCGCTTCTGCACCGCAAGCGCGCCGGCGCAAGCCGCAGCATGGCCGATGTAGGTGTGGCCGTGCTGGAAGAACCCAGAGCCGCCGATCACTGCGTCACTAATGGTTTTTGAAACCACGAGGGCGCCGATCGGCTGGTATCCCGCGCCCAGGCCCTTGGCCACCGCCACCATGTCCGGCACTACGCCCTCCTGCTCGAAGGCCCACAGCGTGCCGCAGCGCCCCATGCCGCACATCACTTCGTCGAGGATCAGCAGCACGCCGTGGCGATCGCAGAGCTCGCGCACGCGCCTGAAGTAGCCGGGGACCGGCGGCACCGCGCCGATGGTCGCCCCGGCGACGGTCTCGGCGACGAAGGCGATGACGTTCTTGGGGTTTAAACGAAGAAATTCACTCTCCACCTCCTGGATCAGGCGATCGCAATACGCGGCGTCGCTCTCGCCGGCCTGCTTGCCGCGGTAGGCATAGCACGGCGAGACATGGCTCGCCTTGATGAGCAGCGGCTCGAACTGCTTGCGCCGCCAGGCGTTGCCGCCGACGGCGAGCGCGCCGAGCGTGTTGCCGTGGTAGGACTGGCGCCGCCCGATGACGTGGCCGCGTTGCGGCTCGCCCTTCTCGACGAAGTACTGGCGCGCGAGCTTGAGCGCGGCCTCCATCGCCTCCGAGCCGCCGGAGACGAAGTACACCTTGTCGAAGGACTTCGGCGCGCGCGCGATGAGCGCGTCGGCCAGGGCCTCCATCGGCTCGTTGGTGAAGAACGAAGTGTGCGCGAAGGGCAGACGGGCGAGCTGCTCCTGGATCGCCGCCACGACTGCGGGGTCCGAGTGGCCAAGGCAGGAGACCGCGGCGCCGCCCGAGGCGTCGAGGTAACGCTTGCCGTCCTTGTCGTAGAGGTAGGCGCCCTCGCCCCGCACGGCGACGGGGTACTTCAGGCGCGGGTCGCGGTGGAAAACATGCGTCATGGCGTGCCCATGGTACTACTGCGCAAGGTCAGCAGCGGCCGCGCGGCTCTGCCTTGGCCGCCGCGACCTTGCCTTTGCACCCCGCGCTGCCCCGGCTCTCGATGAATTCCCTCGCCAGGTCGCCCCTGCTCTCATTCCACACCACGTAGTCCTCGCCGCGCATTGTCACCACCTGGTGCGCAATCCCTTTCTGCGCCAGCCAGTCGGTGAACTGCTTTTGCAGCGCCACGTCGGGGAAGTGCACATTGCGCCCGTCGGGAAGCGGGCCTTCCCTCACCTTGTCATCCACCGCGGCGGCCGCCGCGGCGGATTCGACGCTCGGCCAGCCGTGGCCTTGACCAGCACCGCGCCGATCGCCGCGAGCGCAGCCGCGCCCAGCGCAATCGAGCCGAACGGCGCCGCGAACGCGACGATCAGGGCCACCGCCGCCATCATCGCCACGAAGGCGATGCTCTGCGCCGTGAGCCGGAACGGTTCCACGCCACGAGTTTAGCGCTTCAACCGCAGCTTGCCGGCCGCGGGCTAACCGGTACCTGCGCATTTGCAGCCCATTGCAGAGCGGGGTAACGTCCGCACATGAGAAAGCGTGCCCCGTCTTTTACCGAAATAAACCGCCGCCTGGAGCGCGCCGTAAAAGAGCTAAGCGAGGCAACGCACGTCATCAAGGCAGTGAAGCTCGGTCCTGGACGCAACATCTATCGGATAGGTCAAGCGTTGTCTGCCATCTTCGATATCCAGGCCGACATTTATCGCAACCAGCCGGAGCTTCTGCCGAGACTGCTTTACGACACCGCGCTTGGGGCAGAGGTGCTGGCCAAAAGTGCGGTCGGGCAGGACGGGCGGCGAAAACGGCCTTGCGCCTCTCAGCGGAAGCGGTAGAAGGCATGCGCCAGCGCGTTGAGCTCAGTACGAGGACGCTCGCCTGGACCTTCATCGCCGCATCCGAGGTCGTCGCGTACATCCTCACCATGTCCACTGAAGTACTGCCCGTCGTTCGCTACGTGTGTGGTTGGTACACCCTCATCGTGGGCTTTCTGCTATTTGCCGTTCTAGCCATCACGCTTTCGGTGCTATTCGGTGAGCACGGCCGTCTAAACACATCGCAAGGTTGGTTGCTACGTACGTTCTACTTCTTTTAACGTGCGCTCCGCCGACCTGATAACAGGTTCGATCTACTTCGGGGTCACGTACGAGGACGAGGCCTTCACTCGCCCTATCGTTCACACCTATGAGTACATGGGCGAAACGAGTGGCATAAAAGAAGCGCCCTACCTTTTCAGGTTTGTCGGCTCCGACGACGAAATACAGCTCAGCGAGCGCCAGCTCGACCTCATTCTCGATGTCGGCGGCTTGATAACCAGGGGCGG
>DATFDV010000161.1:0-10224 GCA_035251855.1 Burkholderiales bacterium
CAACGGGGCGTTTGGTAAGGCTAGAGCCGGCGCTGTTTAGCTAGCGTCGCTCCCGATACCGTTGCTGGTTGATCCGGAGTTTAGCCCGCCGGTCCTGCCTTGATGGTCTCTCACTGGATCACCTCCTTTCAAAGTTGCCAGACCGGAGTTTAGCAAATTATTTCTTCAGGTTCCCGGGTACGCCGTTGGGAAATCGCTTGGCGATCTCCTGCTTGATCCGCTCGGAGCGGTTTTCCGGCGCCGGGTGGGTGGAGACGAACTCGGGTTGTCGGGAGCCGCCGGACGCCTTTGCGAGGACTTCCATGACGCGCACCATGCCGCGCGGGTCGTAGCCGGCCTCGGCCATGATGCGGATGCCGAGCGCGTCGGACTCGAGCTCGTCGTCGCGGCCGTAGCTCATGTTGATCATGTTGCCGACGACCTGGCCGATCTGCGCGGTGGTGTAGTCGCCGCTGCCCACCACCAGCGCGCCGAGCAGGCCCTGGGTGAGCTGCTGCTTGGCGAGGCGCTCGGAGGAGTGGCGCGCGATGACGTGCCCGATCTCGTGGCCGAGCACGCCGGCGAGCTCGGCCTCAGTCTTCAGCTGGCGCAACAGGCCCTCGGTGATGAACACCGGGCCGCCGGGAAGCGCGAAGGCGTTGACCGTCTTCGGGTCGGCGAGGACGTGGAAGCTGAACTTGTATGGGCTCTTGGCGGCGAAGCTGCCGCGCACCAGCTCGTCGCCCATGCGCTGCACGAGGGCTACCGCCTGGGCGTTCCTCGAGACGCCGCCCATTTGCGCCGCCATCTGCGACGCGCTCTGGTAGCCGAGGGCGATCTCCTGCTCCGGCGTCATGGCGACGCGCTGCTTCTCGCCGGTGAGCGGGTTCTCGCTCGAGCTGCCGAAATAGCTGATGATCGCGAACAGCGCGATGATTCCCGCGATGACCAGGCGCCCCTTGCCCATCGACTACTTAGTCCATCGCGTCCTGCAGACGTTCGCGCGCAACGCGCACGCTCACCTTCGCGCGCTCCTCCTGTAGCGTCATTGCTACACGGCAGTCCCGATCGCCCCAGCCGCGCTGCAGGGCGCCGGCAAGCTCGTCGAGCGCGATCTGGCCGACTTTCATCGGCACGCCTTCGGCGGCGGCGAGCTCCATGGCGAGCGTCATGTCCTTGTGCGCAAGCCGTACGGTGAACGCCGGCGGGTCGTACACACCAGGCAAAAAATGCTCCGGCAGCCGGTCGAAGGTGCGCTTGCGCCCGGTCGCGCCCTGGCGCAGCGCCTTGAATAGCGCGAGCGGCTCGACGCCGGCCTTGACGCCGAGCGTGAAGATCTCGGCCAGCGCCGCCTGCACCGTGAAGCTGGCGGCGTTGTGCGCGAGCTTCGCCACCGTACCCGCGCCGATCGGGCCGACGTAATAGGGTTGGTCTCCAATCTGGCGGAGCACGCCCTGATACTTTTTGAAAACCTCGGCATCGCCACCGACCCAGATGGCGAGCTTGCCGCTCTGCGCGCCGCGCGGCCCGCCGCTGACCGGGGCATCGAGCAATTGGATATCCTTCGCCGCCATTTGCCGGTGGAGCTTGCGCACCATCCCCGGCGAGTTGGTGCTGAGGTCGAACCAGGCTTTCACCGATTGGACCTGCGGCGCGACCGCTTCGACCTCGGCCGGGCCAGGCAGCGACGTGAACAGAACTTCGCAATCTTTCGCAGCTTCTGTGACGGACGATTTGAAATTGGCAAAGCCCTCGATCCGCCGCAGGTCATGGACCTGCAAGTCATGACCGGCGCGCCGCAGGCTCTCCGCCATCGGCCGGCCCATCGCCCCCAGGCCGATGAAGCCGATCTTCATACGCCGCGCTCCTTGAACACTTCCTTCGCAATCAGCGCCGCGGTGCCGCCGTTCGGCCAGCCGGCGTAGAACGACAGGTGCGTGATCACCTCGATGATCTCTTCCTTCGTGACCCCGTTGTCGAAGGCGCGGTGCAGGTGGCCGCGCAACTGGTCGGGGCGGTAGAGCGCCGTCAGCGCCGCCACCGTGATCAGGCTGCGGTCGCGCTTCGAGAGCTGCTTGCGTTCCCAGACGTCGCCGAACACGATTTGGTCGCTGATTTCGCCGAGCTTGGTGAAAACGTCCTTGACCTGCGCGATGGTGGACGGGGGTGCCTTCGCGGCCATGAAACAGTCTCCTTGAATGGAAAGCGCGACGATACTATGAACCCGAATCATGGCCGCCGCCTTTCCACCCGCACGCAGCGAACCCGAATCCACCTACGCCTGGCTGCGTCTCGGCGCAGCGCTCGTCATCATGACCATCGGCGGCTCGGGCATGTACGCCATGGCGGTGGCGCTCGGGCCGGTGCAGGCGGAATTCGGCGCCTCGCGAGGCGACGCCTCCCTGCCCTACACCCTGACCATGCTCGGCTTCGGCTTCGGCGGCATCCTGATGGGACGGCTCGCCGACCGCTTCGGCGTGGTGGTGCCGGTATCGATCGGCGCGCTCGGCATCGGCAGCGGCTTCATCCTTGCGGGTAATGCCTCGACCCTGCTGCAGTTCAGCCTCGCGCATGGCCTGCTCATCGGCCTCCTTGGCTGCTCGACGACCTTCGCGCCGCTGGTCGCCGACACCTCGCTGTGGTTCAACCGGCGCCGCGGCATCGCGGTGGCGATCTGCGCCAGCGGCAACTATCTCGGCGGCGCGGTGTGGCCGCCGACGCTGCAGTATCTGTTCGACACCATCGGCTGGCGCGCCACCTATACCGGCATGGGATTCTTTTGCACCGCCGCCATGCTGCTGTTCGCGCTGGCGCTGCGGCGCAGGCCGCCGGCGCTGGAAAGTGCCGTAACCGCGAGCCGAATCGAACGCACCGAGCGGCCGCTTGGTCTCGCGCCGAATACCCTGATGGTTCTGCTGGTGGTCGCCGGCATCGGCTGCTGCGTGGCGATGTCGATGCCGCAGGTTCACATCGTCGCCTACTGCGCCGACCTCGGCTACGGCGCCGCGCGCGGCGCCGAGATGCTCTCGGTGATGCTCGGCTTCGGCATCGTCAGCCGCCTGCTTTCCGGCTGGATCTGCGACCGCATCGGCGGCCTGCGCACCCTGCTCCTCGGCTCGTTTCTGCAGGGCGTCGCGCTTCTGATGTTCCTGCCCTTCGATGGCCTGGTCTCCCTCTATATCGTGGCGGGGATGTTCGGCTTGTTCCAGGGCGGCATCGTCCCCTCCTACGCCATCATCGTGCGCGAGTACTTCCCGCCGCGCGAAGCCGGCGTACGCACCGGCATCGTGCTCATGTCGACCCTCTTCGGCATGGCCTTCGGCGGCTGGATCTCGGGCGCGATCTTCGACATGACCGGCTCCTATCACGCCGCTTTCCTCAACGGCATCGCCTTCAATTTGCTCAACCTGACGATCGCCGTTTGGCTCCTGCGCCGCGCGCGAGCAAGCCGAGTACCTGTGCCGGCCTGACGCGCGGCAAAACAATCCTCACGCGGACATTCGGATAAACCGTCCGCACCGTGAGCGTCGTCGGTTCCCGCGACGGCGGGTACTATGTCACACATGGGGAGCAGCAGAATCCGGCTGCGGGGAATGACCTAAGTGGCGGAGACTACGAGGCGTCTGGCAGCGGTCGCTTTCGCCGACGTAGCGGGATGGTCCCGCCTCGTCGAGCAGAACGACGTGGAAACGCTGCGAGCGTGGAAGGCGCTGCGCTCCGAAGTAATCGAGCCGGGAATCCGCGAACACGGCGGACGGCTGCTCGAGATCGCCGGTGATTCGGTGCTCGTGGAATTCCCGAGCGCCGTAGCGGCGGTCAGCTGGGCACTCGAAGTGCAGCGCGCCAGCCGCGACTCGGTGGAGAAAGGCGATGGCATTGAGCTGCTGCTGCGAATCGGTATCAACGTCGAGGACGTCATCGTCGACGACGACGGAAAACTGATCGGCGATGGGGTCAACATCGCCTCCCGGGTCCATCAGCTGGCGGCACCTGGCGAGATCATGGTCACCGCCGCGGTGCGGGACTACGCGCGCAACAAGGTCCGTGCCGCCTTCACGGACCTCGGCAGTCGGGACCTCAAGAACATCAGCCGCCGGGTGCACGTTTACCGTCTCACCGAAGCAAATGCAGGGTCGGACGCGCGCGCGGAGTCCCGGCTGCCGGCCTCCTGGCAGCGGCGCCCGTCCATCGCGATCCTGCCCTTTCAGAACAGCGGCGGCGATCCGCACCAGGACTATTTCGGCGAAGGAATCACCGAGGACATCATCACAGCCCTCTCGCGGACTCGGTCACTTTTCGTCATCGCGAGGAATTCAACGCTGCGCTATCGCGACAGCCAGAACGACCTGGGGCAGATCGCCCAGGACCTCGGCGTGCGTTACGTTCTGCAGGGGAGCGTGCGACGCGTGGAGGCGTACCTGCGCATCTCGTCCGCGTTGGTCGACGTGCCGCGCAACCGCGCCATCTGGGCCGAGAAGTTCGACGGTGCCAGCGACGCCCTGTTCGAGTTCCAGGACCGGATTGCGACCAGTATCGTCGGCGCGATCGAGCCGAAGGTGTACGAGGCCGAGTGGCAGCAGGTGCTGACCAAGCCCACCGACAGCCTGGATGCGTACGACTGCGTACTGCGGGCGCTGCCGCTGTTCAACGCATTCGATACCGCGAAGCTGCACGAGGCGGGGTCATTTCTCGACCGCGCACTCGCCCTTGATCCCGATTACGCGCAAGCGCATGCCTACAAGGCCTGGCATTACGTACTGCGCATCGCCGAGTCGCGCTCGACCGACATTGCCCCGGATGCTGCAAGCGCAAGGCACCATGCGCTGCGCGCAATCAACCTCGATCCGAACGATGCCTTGGTGCTTGCCGTTGCCGGCCATGTGCACTCGCTGCTCCACCGCCAGCCCGAAACGGGCGCGCAGCTTTTCGATCGAGCGCTCGAGCTCAACGAGAACTCTGCGTTCGCCTGGGGAATGAGTGGACTTACCTATTGCTACCTCGGCGAGCCCGAACAGGGGCTGGACAGGTTTGCGCGCGCACTGCGGCTGAGTCCTTTCGATCCGTTGATCCACTTCTGGCTCGCCGGAAACGGGCTGGCCGAATTCCTCGCCGGCCGCTACGCCGACGCGCTGCCATGGCTGCACAAGGCTCGTCATGTCAACCCGAGATTTCTCGCCGCGATGCGCCATCTCATCACCTGCCTCGCGCACAACGACCAGCGTACAGAGGCCCAGGCGGTCGCGCGGGAGCTGCTGGCCTTGGAGCCGGCATTCCGCGTTTCCACGCTCGCATCGTGGTACCCGTTGCGTCCGCGCCAGAACCTGGAGCGCTATCTGAGCGGGCTGCGGGAGGCTGGACTTCCGGATTAGTCGCGCAGTAATCCACCAAAAAGGGGGCGCTATGGCGTCGAACTACGGCAGCTTTGGCGAGGGTGAAGGCGAAGGTGAAGGCGAGGGCGAAGGTGAAGGCGAAGGTGAAGGTGCAGGCAGCAGCATAGGATTCGGGCTTTCGTTTCGCGGGGTTCCGGCCGGCCTCGGGTACTTGCCGTGGACTCCGGACAACACGCCGGATGGCAGCGGCAGGCCGGACCTGCCGGTCAGCTGGAACCAGTCCCTCGTCAGCGGCAATTTTTCCTTTCGCGATGCCCAGCTCGATCCCCCGCTTCGGGCGGTGGCTGCGGCGGCCGAGTTTGCCGGCCAGGCGGCGGTCTGGAGGACGTTTGACGACCCAGCCGGCGCGTGGCACTGCACGTGGAACGACCTCGACGATGCCGCCGCCCCGATAACAATTCCGGATCTCTCCAACGCGTGGAATTCAAACCGTCCGTTCGTAGTCGCGGAGATCGAGCGCCTGCTCGCGCTCATGGGGGACGATCGCTCGCGCTACATGCGCGAGATCCTGACGCAAATCAACGGCGCGCCGCGCTACTTTCGCAACGCAATGGGTATCAGCGCCAGCCGCAAGCCTTGGACGCAGGCGGTGATGACGTATGCATTGCGCGCAGGCGAGTTCGTCGCCCTTCATTACAAGCGGGCCTATGCGCGCGTGCGCCCATCGGCGCTTTGCCCGGGGCTGCTACCGCCATTCGGGCCGCCTGCCCACCCTGCGCTGCCGAGCGCGCATTCGCTTCAGGGCCACTTGAAGGCGCTGCTGCTGCTGCAGATTCCCGGCATCGATCAGCGCTTCGGTTCCAACCGGCGCGATGCCGCCGGCAATTTCGACCCGGCGCGCTGGGCAGAGCTGCGCGATGAACAGGCCGTCAACACCTACAGAAACGAGACCTTGCTGTGGGTGGCAAACCGTATCGCGAAGAACCGCGAACGCGCCGGCCTGCACTACCGGTCGGATACCGTGGTCGGCCGGCAGCTCGCCGTCTCGACAGCGATGTTTCTGATGAACGAGGTACAGCCGGATCTTGATGCGTTGCCAGGCCTGACGGCGGTTCAGCGGGACGAGCTCAACATCCTGCTTGAGCGCGACGACTGGGCGGGCGTGCGGGCGGCGCTGGGCACGCCGCTACCCATGCCGGAGCTTTTCAAGCTGATGTGCAAGGCGAGCGCCGAATGGCCAATGGTCACCTGACGCGCTGGAGGTTCGACCCGCAGCGCATCTGGGTCGAGCGCACGCCATCGGGTCGCGTGGTAATGCTCCGGCACACGGCGTACCCGTTTCCTGGAGAGCCGGCGGCCGGCCAAGATTTCGCGGGGCTCGCGAACATCGCGAACGCGTACCTTCGTCTGGTGTGGGCGGCACTCGAGGCACCGACAATCTGGCTCGAAGACATCCTTTCTTCGGCCGGCGACAGCGACCTCATGGGATTCTCGACGCAGGACGCGCAGACCGGCCTGCCCTACCTGCGCTGGTTGCCCTTCGGCTCAGCCAAGGTGGAAGGCGAGCCATTCGAGCCGCGCGGCTCGGCGTGGATTACGCGGCGTAATGCTGAAGGGGTGATCGACCAGACAGCGGTCATGATGGGCGTGCTTTCGGTCTACAAGGCAGGAGAGTGGATCTCACTCTACGGGCATCAGGGCATCCGGGTCGTCGTGCATGTCCGCCCCACCTTGCGAATCACGGGACTTACCACCACGCTGCCGCACTCCACGCTGAAGTTCATCAAGCGAAACGGCAAGCCTGCAAAGGATTGGGCGGCAGCGCGCCAGGCGGCGCTGCAGGCTGCCTACCGCGAAAAGCCGGTGGCTAGGCTCGCGGTCGGCGAATCTGGCTGGCGGATATATCCGCCCGGTGATCCGCTGCCGGCGCCGGATGTCCAAAAATTCGAAGTCGGCCTGGGGAAAAGGCTGCGCAAGGCACTGGTGGTGGCGCGGGTACCGGGCCTGCCGCGCGTGGCGCACGCGAACGTGACGGCAAAGGTCTATACCCAGGACCTGATGGCCCGCTATGGCGCGGACAGGTTTCGCGACACGCGGCCGGGACGCAGCTGGGAGGATGCCGACTGGGTCAACCAGCCACTTCCACCGGTTCGTGAAACCTTGCAGCTTGACCTCAACCCCGTTGCCGGCGCCTACGAGCTGCAGAATCCGGGACCGAATCCGAATGTGCGCGTGAGCTATTCGCGCTTTTCGCTCAGCGACCGCGCGGCGCTCGACGCCGGGGTGAATGAGGATGATGCCAAGCAACTGACCGCCGCAGAGCTCAGCACTTCGGGCAATCGAAGCGACGCGGCCAGCGCGGCGAGTGCCTTTTACCACGCCAACGATCTCTTCGTGCGTCTGAGCCGTTGGGGCCTCGACCTGGGAGAGGTCTTCCGGTTTGTGCAGCTGCCGCTTCTCGTGCGCTATCGGTATGGCATGCTCCATGGGCCTGGACGCGACGGGCGCACGGTCAACGCCATGGTCAGCATCAACACCAATCAGGCGCCATGGCAGATCGAAACACGGTTCGGTTTGGCCGACCTCAGCTCATCGTCCCAGCGCAGCCCGCTGGGACTTGTCTGCGACCCGCGCTGGAATTGGCATGAGTTCGGCCATGTGCTGCTCGCCGGCTCGGTGGGCGAGCTGGAATTCCGCTTCGGCCACAGCGCAGGCGATGCTCTCGCCGCGATCCTCCTGGATCCGAAATCCAAGCTCGCCACGCATCCGGACTGGCGTTATGTCTCATTCCCATGGGTCAGCCAGCCACGGCGCCGGCACGACCGCGAGGTGGTGCGCGGATGGAGCTGGAACGGCGCGATGTACCAGCGCGAGCGGTTCTTTGCCGACGAGGATCAATGTGCGAAAGCAGGCTATTGGGCCGAGCAGCTGCTGTCGACGACGCTTTTTCGCCTCTATCGGGCACTCGGCGGGGATACGGAGCAGCCGCCCGGCCTCGCCGATGAGGGCGCCCGGCAGGGCGCCGCCGAATACACCGCTTTCTTGATTGCCAGAGCGATCGAGACGCTTGGCGATGCGGCAAGCGTGCCAGCCATGTCGCCGGACCAGTTCGCCTCCGCGCTGATGGATGCCGACGCCGCGACTGCCAAATTCGACGATGGACTATTCAACACCGGTCGGCGCTCGCGCGTGGGTGGCGCAGCGCGCAAGGTGGTGCGATGGGCCTTCCAGCAACAGGGCTTGTATGCGAAGTCGACCGACGGTCTGCCGACCGCCAGACCCGGCGATGAGGAGCCGGTCGATCTGCACATCGCAGACATGCGGGACCAGACGAAGCTGCACGCGCTGGGCACGTACGCGCCCGTCCGCATGCAGCCGGAATGGCATGCCGACAAGGCGGCGCTGTGGGTGCGCCGTGCGGCAGATGGCCATGGCGGCGACCAAGTCCCCAAGGCCGGCCAGCGCAATTTTGTCTACATCAATGTCGAGAACCTCGGCGCGTCCGCCACAAACGACGTGGCCGTCTATGTCTGGTCCGCCAAGCTGGGGCGCCGCGGACTTGACGACCCAAACCTGCAGTGGCGGCTGCTCGGTTCGGTGGCAGCGCTGGGTGTCGCTGGCGGCGGCGTGGTGAAGGCCGGGCCGATCGAGTGGGATCTCAAGGACGCCGAGGCCGACGACAAGACGGCCCTGCTGGTTGCGGCAAATTGCCCTGCGGATCCAGCGAACGTCGACAAAGCCACCGGCCTGCCGTGCGCGTTCCCGCACTCGCTGGATCATGCGGGTACATTCAAGATCCAATGCCCTATCGATCAGCTAGTCACCTACGACAACAACCTGGGGCTACGGCAATGGAAGCTCGCGTGATCGGCAGCTAGCCGCGTCGTAGTGCCTGCTTTTTCCACAACTCCCATGGCCGCTCGAGCGTGCCGCGGTTGGAGGCCTGGGAGCGACTGCCCTCCTCATCGCTGAGGAATTCGATCGGGCCCTCGAGCTGCGTCGCCTGCAGCTGCATGCGTGCGTTCATCTCGGTGTAGATGGCGCGGAACACGGCTTCGGGCACGCCGTCGCCGATCACCGTCATGCCGTGGCCGCGCATCAGCACGCAGTTGCATTTGCCAAGCGAACCGGCAAGGGCTTTGCCGAGCGGGCGGTCGCGGATCAGCAGATCGTTCTCTTCTCTCACTTTGCGGATATCGAACACCGGTGCGCCGGACCACAGGAACGATCCCATGTGGTAGATCGGTCGCAGCTTGGTGCGTGTCGCGCCGAACGGGATCACTGATGCCGAATGGCTGTGCACGATCGCCATCACTTCGGGGCGCGCGCGATAGATCTCGCCGTGGATGTAGCGCTCGATGAAGCCCTTGCGCTTGTCGCCGGGCATGGGCTCGCTGTCGGCGTCGAGTTCCATCAGGTCGGCGGCGGTTACGAGCGCCGGCGCGAGCGAGCGCGACATGACGAAATGGTCCGGCTTCCTGTCGCTGCGCGCGCTGACGTGGCCGTAGGCGTCGAGCACTTCGTGCTGGGCGAGGATGCGGCTGGCGGCGACCAGGTCGTCGATCAGCGCGCGGCTGGCGGAGATTTTTTTCATTTATGTCTCAGGGATCGAAGGACGGGGGAAAGCAGGTAGAGGAGCGCGACCGTCACCATTGCCGCCGCTGCCAGAACCATCGAGGCGCGGCGCACGCCGAGCGCGTCCGACAGTGGCCCGGCCACCAGCGCGCCGAGCGAGATCAGCGCCGGGTTGAGCATCAGCAGGCTGGAGATGCGTCCGCGCATCGCTTCGGGCGCCGCCATCTGCAGCATCGCCATGTTGCTCGAGGCGTGCGCCATCTCGGCCACGCCGCCGATCACGCTGAACGCGATGGCGAGCGCGTACGACTGGCTGAGCGCCACGGCAATGATCGAAGCG
>DATFDV010000162.1:0-6295 GCA_035251855.1 Burkholderiales bacterium
CATGCCGAACAGCTCCTCCCACGCCTTGTTCACGCCGAGGTAGCGGCCGTCGCGCGCCTTGACGAACATCGGCACCGGCAGGCGCTCGAGCAGCTCGAACGTCTTGAGCTTCGTCATCCCGCGGAGATTCTAATCCCCGTAGAGCCCCTTGGCGGACGCTTTGAACGCGACCAGCGGGACCACGGTTTCCAGCGTCGGAACCGCGACATTTGCCACGTGCGCGAACGCAAGCGTGGTCGCGAGCTGCGCCTCGACTTCCATCGGCCGGCCGCGCTCGTAGTCCTGCAAGAGCGATGGCTTGTGGGCGATCAGCCCCGAGGACTGGCCGCCGCTCGGACGTTTAGGCGCGGCATCCGGGTCGATGCCGTGCGCGCGCGCGATCGCGCGGATTTCGTCGCCAAGGCGCGCCGCGAGCTTCGACAGCGCCGGCGTGCCGCGCACCGCCGCGATCGCCGCGCCGGTGAGCGTGCACAGCACCCCGGTGCCAAGCGCCTGGCCGATCTTGGCCCACACCGCGGTGCGGATGTCGGCCGTGTCGGGCGAAGAGATGTCGTTTTGCTCCAGCAATTTTCGCAGGGCTCGGACCTGGTCGGACTGCTCATCCTTCACGTTTCCGACCACGATCATGTTGTTTCCCGGCACATGGTTGACGATCAGGCCAGGCTCGCGCACCTCGTTGGCCGAATACACCACGCCGCCGATGACCTGCTCCGGCTTTAGAATTTTTTGCAGTCTGCCGCCCGGGTCAAGCTTTGAAAGGTCGGGCGGCTGCGGGCGCTGGGACGATAGACCGATGCCGTACCACCACGGAATTCCGTTCTGGCCGAACACCACGCCGGTCTGCGGGCCGAGGATGGGCGCGGCCGCCGCGGCGAAATCGCCGAGCGCGTTGGCCTTCAGCGTGACGAACACGAAATCCTGCACGCCGAGGCCCGAGGCGTCCGGCAGCGCGCGCACGCGGCTGCGGATGGTGTCCTTGCCGTGGATCAGCGTGATCCCCTTGTCGCGCATCGCGCCGAGATGCGCGCCGCGCGCGATCACCGAGACGTCGTGCCCGCCCGCAGCCAGCTTGGCGGCGACGTGGCCGCCGACCGCGCCGGCGCCGAAAATGCAGATCTTCATGGACATCCTAGAATTGTAGCGATGCCGCCAAAGCTTCCCGTGGTGATCGCCGGCGCCGGGCCCACGGGATTGATGTGCGCGCTGGCCCTCGCCCGCGAAGGCGTGCGCGTGGTGGTGTGCGAAGCCGAGCCGACCCTGACGCACGACCTGCGCGCCGGCAGCTTCCATCCGCCGACGCAGGAGATGATGGCGCCGTACGGCATCACCGCGCGCATGCACGAGCACGGCCTGCAGGTGCGCCGCTGGCAGGTGCGCAGCCGGCGCGGCGGCCTGGTCGCCGAGTTCGACCTGGGCCTGCTCGCGGACGTCACGCCCTACCCCTATCGACTGCACCTCGAGCAGCATCGCCTCACGCCGATCCAGCTCGACCTCCTGCGCAAGGAACCGACTGCGGAGGTGCTCTTCGGGCATCGCGTCACCGGCTTCCAGCCTCGGCCGGACTCGGTGGTGGTGGAGTTCGAGTCCGAGGCCGTCCCAGGAAAAATCGAAGCGAGTTGGCTGGTCGGCGCCGACGGCGGCCGCAGCACCGTCCGCAAGCTCCTGCCGGTGGAATTCGAGGGCTTCACCTGGCCCGAGCAGTTCCTGGTGGTAAGCACGCCCTACGACCTCGCTCGCCACGGCTTCACCATGAATGCCTACGTCGCCGATCCCACCGAGTGGGCGGCGGTCTTCAAGATGCCGGATGCCGGTCCGCCCGGACTATGGCGGCTGGCGTTTCCCTGCGACCCGGGCCTGCCGGACGACGAGCTGCTCGCGCCGCGCGCGGTGCAGGCGCGCATGCAGGGTTTCCTGCCGAAAGAACCCGACTATGAAATCCGCTACCAGAGCATCTACCGGGTTCACCAACGCGTGGCGAGCGAATGGCGCCATGGCCGCGTGCTGCTGGCGGGCGATGCCGCGCACCTCAACAATCCGCTGGGCGGCTTCGGCCTGAACAGCGGCATCCACGACGCGGCGAACCTCGCCGGCAAGCTCGCGCGCGTGTGGCGCGGCGAGGAGAGCGAGGCGCTGCTCGACGTCTACGTGCAGCAGCGGCGCAAGACCACCATCGACCAGGTGCAGGCGATGTCGATCCGCAACAAGCGGCTGCTCGAGGAGCGCGATCCGGTGGTGCAGAAGGCGCGCATGGAGGAGCTGATGGCGATCGCCGCCGATCCGCAGCGCGCGCGCGCGTTCCTGCTCGACTCGTCGATGATCTCCGGGCTGCGCCGCAGTCAGGAGATCGTCAGCTAAAGGAACAAACAAAAGCCGTCCTGCCCGTGAAGGCAAGGACGGCTTCTGCCGGTAAGAACTACTACTGCTTCTTTTCGGTGTCGCTGCTCGACGGGGTGCTGCTGCTCGAGCTGCCGGACGCCGCGGGCGCGCTGCTGGATCCGCTGGACGGCGTGCTGCTCGACGAGCTGGACGAGGGCGAGCTGCTGGAGCCGCTCGCCGCGCTGCCGCTCGGCTGCGAGGGCGAAGCGCCCGACGCGCTGGAGCTGGAGGAGCCGCCCGAAGCCGGCGCGCTCGGCGTCGCCGAGCTGGAGCTCGAGGAGCTCTTGTCCTTGTCCTTGTCGACCGAAACGGAGCCCGAAGCCGAGCTCGAGCTGGACGGCGTGGACGCGGAGCCCGACGGCGAAGTGGTCGAGCCGGCGGACGAAGACGAGCCGGGGGCGCGGGCGCCGGTGTTGTTGGCGGCGTCGCGATCGCAAGCGGTGAGCAACCCGGCGCCAAGCGCCAGGGATACAGCAGCAGCAAGAATTGAAAGTCTCATGAAGGCCTCCGTGGTTGGGGTACCATGTACTGCAGCAAGGTTCGGGCCACCCTCTTGGACAAGATCCTCCCCACCACCGTCGTCGGCAGCTATCCCCAGCCGCACTGGCTGATCGACAGAGCGAAGCTCGGCGCGAAGGTTCCACGGGTTCGCGCCCCCGACATCTGGCGCATAGCCCCCCCTTACCTAGAAGAGGCGCAGAACGACGCCACCCTGCTGGCAATCCGCGACATGGAGCGCGCCGGAATCGACATCATCACTGACGGGGAAATGCGACGCGAAAGCTATTCCAACCGCTTCGCCACCGCGCTCGAGGGCATCGACATCGACAACCCGGGGACCACCATCAACCGCAGCGGCCTGCCGATCCCGGTGCCGCGTGTCGCCGCAGCCATACGCCGCCGCGCGCCGGTCGAGGTCGCCGACGTGACGTTCCTCCGCCGCAACACCACGCGGAAAATCAAGATCACCCTGCCGGGCCCCTTCACCATGGCGCAGCAGGCGCAGGACGACTACTACAAGGACGAGGAAGCGCTCGCCATGGCCCTCGCGGCCGCGGTGAACGAGGAGATCCGCGATCTCAAGGCCGCCGGCGCCGACGTGGTGCAGATCGACGAGCCCTGGCTGCAGGCGCGTCCGGAGCGCGCGGTGCGCTACGGCGTGAAGGCGATCAACCGCGCGCTGCAGGGCATCGGCGGGACGACCGTGGTGCACCTTTGCTTCGGCTATGCCGCCGCGGTGAAGGACAAGCCCACCGGGTACTCCTTCCTGCCGCAGCTCGCCGACACAACCGCGTCGCAGATCTCGATCGAAGCGGCCCAGCCCAAATTGGATCTGGCGGTCTTGAAGAGCATCGACAAGACGCTGATGGTCGGTGTAATAGATCTAGGAAATGAAAAAATAGAGTCTGCAGTCGAGGTCGCCGCCCGCATCCGCGCCGCCCTAAAGCACGTCCCGGCCGAGCGCCTGGTCGTGGCGCCCGACTGCGGCATGAAGTACCTGACGCGCGAAGCGGCGTTCGGCAAGCTCAAGGCGCTCGCCGAAGGCGCCGCGATGGTGAGAAAAGAACTCGGTTAGCCGCCGGGCTTCGGGCCCGCGCCGTCGCCCTTCATCTGGAAGTCCTGGCGCTGCTCGGGCTGGCGGGTGTCTTCCCGCCCCAGCACCGGCGGTTGCCCGCCATCCTTCTTCTCGGAGGCGGCCGGCGCACCGACGTTGGCCGGCGTGCTGGGCGTGTTGGATTGCGCCGATGATCCGCTGCCGGCCGGCGCGGGCGTCGAGGCAGGGGCCGGCGTCGCGCCGGTGGCAGGCGTGGCGGTGGAGTTACTGTCGCAGCCGGCGAGCGTGCCGAGCGCGAGCGCGAGGGATACAACGAGGACGGTGGGTTTCATGCCACCCGTCGAGCAAACTGCGTGCCTGGATGCCGAACCAGCGCGCCGGCGCGTCCGAAGGGATTAGTGCAGGCATGGCGATTGCACGGTTGAACCCGTGCGAATTTTTCCTACGTTGCTGTGCGGCCTGGCAGCCCTCTCCCTGAGCGGAGTGGCTGCGGCGAACAAAGAAACCGACGATGGCTTCATCTGGATCGATGCCAATACCCGGATCAAGGTGAAGAAGGTGTCGACCGCTGCCGGCGGCGCCAGCGCGGCCGAGAAGGCGCCGAAGAAAGCCGAAAAGAAGGAAAAACCGAAGAAGTGAGCTAGCATCCCGGCGGCATGAAGATCACCGCCGTCGACACCTGCGTCCTCACCATCCCGACGCCGAAGCCCATGGCGTTGCAGTATCCGCAGCACAAGCTCGTCGTCGCCCAGATCGCCACCGACGAAGGCCTGCGCGGCCTGGGCTACAGCCTGGTGTTCGGCGGCGGCGGCGCCGAGGCGGTGCACGCCTACGTCGATCGCCTGAAGCCCGCGCTGATCGGCGAGGACCCGACCTACGTCGGCTACCTGTGGGAGAAGATGTTCAGGGTCGACATGGGGATGAAGAAGCAGGGCGCGGCGGCCTACGCGCTCTCGGCCCTCGACATCGGCCTGTGGGACATCACCGGCAAGGCTCTCGGCAAGCCGCTGTTCAAGCTATGGGGCGCGGTGCGCCATCGCATTCCTTGCTACGGCAGCGGCGGCTGGGCCAAGTACACGCTGGAGGACCTGGTGCGCGAGGCCGAGAAGTACGCCGCGCAGGGCTGCCGCTACTACAAGATGAAGATCCACGACCCGGACCCGAAGGTGAATCGCGCGCGCGCCGAAGCGGTGAAGCGCGCGCTCGGGTCGAACGTGCGCCTGATGGTCGATGTCAACCAGCGCCTCGACGTGCTCGGCAATGTGAGACAGGCGGCGGAGCTCGAGCACCTGGACCTGGTCTGGTACGAGGAGCCGGTTCTCGCCGACGATTTCGAGTCGCTCGAGGAAGTCGCGAAAAGCATCCGCATTCCCGTGGCGACCGGCGAAAACAATTACACGCGGTTCGAGTTCAAGGACATCTTGCAGCGAAAAGCCGCGCGCTATGTGATGCCCGACGTGTGCCGCGCCAACGGCTTCAGCGAGACGCTGAAAATCGGCCACCTCGCCGCCGCGCACGGCATCGCCGTCTCGCCGCACGTGGTGCACGAGATCTCGCTGCACGTGGTCGGCGCGCTGCAGAACGGCTTCCTGGTGGAATACATGGACTGGGCGCCGCCGGATCTTTTCGAGGAAATGCCCGAGTGCCGCGGCGGCCGCTTCCGCATCCCCGACCGGCCGGGGCACGGCATGGCCCTCGCGCGCGGCGCCATCGACAAGTACCGCAGGTAAATCGGGGTCAGGTTCACAATTCGGTAATTCGGGGTCAGGTTCGTAATTCGCGTTGCACGTACGCGCACACAGAATTGCGAACCTGACCCCGAATTACGAATTAACGCCCCGCTGCGCCTACCGCCTTGCCTTCATTCGCGCTGCCGCCGGCGGCGGATTGCGCCGCCTTGCCTTCGTTCGCGCCCTGCCGCTGCACGGCGGAGGAGTCGCGATCGCAAGCGGCTAGCATGCCGGCAAACGCCAGGACAAATAGCCAAAGTCTCGATTGCATGGCAGTGCAATCGCTGCAAATTCGGTGCCTGAAACAGCGCTGACATAAGCTTACCCCGGCCCTCGCGAGCGCGGCCTAGCATCGAGGCAACGATGGCTTACGCGCTCTACTACGCCACTTCACCGGCGCCGAAGAAGGTCGACAAGGAGGCGCTGCAGCGCCTGGTCGCGGTGCACTTCAGCACCGAGCAGGATGCTTTCCACGCCGCCGCGCTGGTGCTGCGCGGCGGGCAATACGTCTGGCTGATCGAGGGCCCGGACCTTCGCGCCACCGCAGCGGAGGTCGAGGCGAAGTGCCGCCCGATGCTGGAGATGTTCAAGAGCGCCAAACGCAGTTAGGAAGACGCTCGGAAAGCGCTGAATG
>DATFDV010000163.1:0-4221 GCA_035251855.1 Burkholderiales bacterium
ATGGCCAAAGGCAAATTCGAGAGGACCAAGCCCCACGTGAACGTCGGCACGATTGGTCACGTGGACCATGGCAAGACGACGCTGACGGCGGCGATGACGCACATCCTGGCGAAGAAGTTCGGCGGTGAGGCGAAGAACTACGACCAGATCGACGCGGCGCCGGAGGAGAAGGCGCGCGGCATCACGATCAACACCGCGCACGTGGAGTACCAGACCGAGAAGCGCCACTACGCGCACGTCGACTGCCCGGGGCACGCCGACTACATCAAGAACATGATCACCGGCGCGGCGCAGATGGACGGGGCGATCCTGGTGGTCTCGGCGGCCGATGGCCCGATGCCGCAGACGCGCGAGCACATCCTGCTGGCGCGCCAGGTGGGCGTGCCCTACATCGTGGTGTTCCTGAACAAGGCGGACATGGTGGACGACAAGGAGCTCCTGGAGCTGGTCGAGGTGGAGGTGCGCGAGCTTCTGTCCAAGTACGACTTCCCGGGTGACAAGACCCCGGTGGTGATCGGCAGCGCGCTCAAAGCCCTCGAAGGCGAGGACTCGGACCTGGGCACGAAATCCATCATCAAGCTTGCCGAGGCGCTGGATGCCTACATCCCGACGCCCAAGCGCGAGATCGACAAGCCCTTTCTGATGCCGGTGGAGGACGTGTTCTCGATCTCGGGGCGCGGCACGGTGGTCACCGGGCGCATCGAGCGGGGCATCGTCAAGGTGGGCGATGAGATCGAGATCGTGGGGATCAAGCCCACGGTGAAGACGGTGTGCACGGGCGTGGAGATGTTCCGCAAGCTCCTGGACGAGGGGCAGGCGGGCGACAACGTGGGCATCCTGCTGCGCGGCACCAAGCGGGAAGAGGTGGAGCGCGGCCAGGTGCTGGCCAAGCCCGGCTCGATCACCCCGCACAAGAAGTTCGAGTGCGAGGTGTACGTGCTCTCCAAGGAGGAGGGCGGGCGCCACACGCCGTTCTTCAACAACTACCGGCCGCAGTTTTACTTCCGCACCACCGACGTGACCGGGGCGGTGGAGCTGCCGAAGGGCACCGAGATGGTGATGCCGGGGGACAACGTGAAGATGGTGGTGACCCTCATCACGCCCATCGCCATGGAGCAGGGCCTGCGCTTTGCCATCCGCGAGGGCGGCAAGACCGTGGGCGCCGGCGTCGTCGCGAAGATCATCGAATAGTGAGGAACAGGGGCATAGCTCAATTGGCAGAGCGTCGGTCTCCAAAACCGAAGGTTGGGGGTTCGAGACCCTCTGCCCCTGCCAGCTGATGTTGGACAAAGCAAAGCTCGTCGCCGCGATCGCGGTCGTGGCAGTGGGTGTGTGGGGGTACTACTGGCTTGCGGATTATCCCCTGGTGGTGCGCGTGCTGACGGTCATCGCCGGCCTGCTGGTGGCGGGCGCGGTGGCCTGGTGGAGCGAGCCGGGCAAGCAGTTCGCCGTGTTCGCCGGCGAATCGGTCGCCGAAGTGAAGAAGGTGGTATGGCCGACGCGCAAAGAGACGCTGCAGACGACCGCGGCAGTGTTCGCGTTCGTGGTGGTGATGGCGATTTTCTTATGGATCAGCGACAAGGTTCTGGAATGGGTTCTGTACGACCTGATCATGGGCTGGAAAAAATGAGCAAGCGCTGGTACGTGGTGCACGCCTATTCCGGCTTCGAGAAGTCGGTGCAACGCGCGCTCGAGGACCGCATCAACCGCGCCGGGATGACCGACAAGTTCGGCAAGATCCTGGTGCCGGTCGAGGAAGTCGTCGAGATGAAGGGCGGGCAGAAGCACATGTCGGAGCGCAAGTTCTTCCCGGGCTACGTGCTGGTCGAGATGGAGATGAACGACGACACCTGGCACCTGGTGAAGAACACCAACAAGGTGACCGGCTTCGTGGGCGGCACGGCGACCAAGCCCGCGCCGATCCCGGAGAAGGAAGTCGAAGCCATCATGCAGCAGATGCGCGAGGGCGTGGAGAAGCCCAAGCCCAAGGTGCTGTTCGAGGTCGGCGAGATGGTGCGCGTCAAGGACGGCCCGTTCACCGATTTCCAGGGCACGGTGGAAGACGTGAACTACGAGAAGAGCCGGCTGCGCGTGGCGGTGACCATTTTCGGCCGTTCCACTCCCGTGGAGTTGGAGTTCGGCCAAGTAGAGAAGGCGTAATCAACCGGGGAGGGCACCGTAAATCCGGCGCCCGCTTGAACCCACAAGGAGCAAGGCATGGCAAAGAAGATTGTCGGTCTGATTAAGCTGCAGGTGCCGGCGGGCAAGGCGAACCCGTCGCCGCCGATCGGCCCTGCGCTCGGCCAGCGCGGCCTGAACATCATGGAGTTCTGCAAGGCGTTCAACGCGCAGACCCAGAAGATGGAGCCCGGCCTGCCGCTGCCGGTGGTGATCACGGCATTCCAGGACAAGAGCTTCACCTTCATCATCAAGACGCCGCCCACCACGGTGCTGATCAAGAAAGCTGCGGGCATCGAGTCGGGCAGCGCGCGCCCGCACACCGACAAGGTGGGCAAGATCACGCGCAAGCAGGTCGAGGACATCGCCAAGCAGAAAATGCCCGACCTGAACGCCTCGGACCTCGACGCGGCGATGCGCATCGTGGCGGGCAGCGCGCGCTCGATGGGCGTGATCGTGGAGGGCATGTAATGCCGCACATTTCCAAGCGCAGGAAGGCTTTCGTCTCCAGGGTCGACCGCAACAAGACCTACAGCGCGGCCGACGCGCTCAAGCTGGTGAAGGAGACGGCCACCGCCAAGTTCGACGAGGCGATCGACGTCGCGGTGAACCTCGGCATCGACGCGAAGAAGGGCGACCAGACCGTGCGCGGCTCGGTGGTGCTGCCGGCCGGCACCGGGAAGAAGGTGCGCGTCGCGGTGTTCGCCCCGGGTGACAAGGCGGCGGCCGCCAAGGCCGCGGGCGCCGACATCGTGGGCATGGAGGACCTCGCCGAGCAGGTCAAGGCGGGCAAGATGGATTTCGACGTGGTGATCGCGGCGCCGGAGGCGATGCGCGTGGTCGGCGGCCTGGGCCAGATCCTCGGTCCGCGCGGCCTGATGCCGAACCCGAAGGTCGGCACCGTGACGCCCGACGTGGCCGGCGCGGTGAAGAACGCCAAGGCCGGCCAGGTGCAGTTCCGCGCCGACAAGACCGGCATCGTCCAGTGCACCATCGGCCGCGCGTCGTTTTCCGCCGAGCAGCTCAAGGACAACCTCGCCGCGCTGGTCGACGCGCTGAACAAGGCGAAGCCGGCGGCGACGAAAGGAATTTTTCTGAAGAAGCTTTCGGTGTCGAGCACGATGGGGGTCGGCGTGAAGGTCGATCCGGCATCGCTCTCGGCACAGCAATGACTTTGGCAGCAGCAGTCGTCAAAGACCGTAGGAGCCGGCCGCATCGGCTTAATCAAGTCTCTTCCTACGCAGACGGCGTTCCTGAACCCAGGCTCGCCGTATCACTCAGCAAGGAGGCAAAACTTGGGTCTTAGTCTGGAGCAGAAGCAGGCGATGGTCTCGGAAGTCGCGGCCAAGCTGCAGGGCGCCCAGACGGTCATCGTCGCGGAATACCGCGGCCTGAACGTCGAGCGCGTCACGCAGCTGAGGTCGAAGGCGCGCCAGTCCGGGGTCTACCTGCGGGTGCTCAAGAACACCCTCGCGCGCAGAGCGATCAAGGGCACGCCGTTCGAGAAGCTGTCCGACCAGATGGTCGGGCCGCTCATGTACGGCATCTCCCACGATCCGGTCGCCGGCGCGAAGGTGCTCTCCGAGTTCGCGAAGGAGAACGAGCTGTTCGTGATCAAGGCCGGCGCAATGCCGAACGCCGTGATGTCCGTCCAGGAGATCAAGGCGCTCGCGCAGCTGCCCAGCCGCGAAGAGCTGCTTTCCACGCTGCTCGGCACCCTGCAGGCCCCGATGGCGAAGCTGGTGCGGACGCTGAACGAGGTGCCGGGCAAGTTCGTCCGCACGCTCGCCGCGTATCGAGACTCGAAGGAAAAGGCTGCAGCCTAATCATCAGGAATTCATCAAAGGAAAAATCATGGAACGTGCTCAGATTCTGGAAGAGATCGGCAAGATGACCGTCCTCGAGCTCTCGCAGCTCATCAAGGACATGGAAGAGAAGTTCGGCGTATCCGCCGCCGCCGCGGTTGCGGTTGCAGCGCCGGCAGCCGGCGGCAGCGCCGCCCCCGCGGCCGAAGAGAAAACCGAGTTCACCGTGGTGCTGACC
>DATFDV010000164.1:0-2948 GCA_035251855.1 Burkholderiales bacterium
GGATCGGCGCTCGCAGACAGTGAAACCAACGCTTCATGAAACGGGGTCAATTCCTCAGTTCGCCCAGGTCAAATCCTCAGTTCGTTTGACACCGCTCGCTGATCATCACCTGCAACCAGCCCTTCGGCGAATGGGGGCAGATCTTCCCCGATCCCGCCATCACGGTCGCCGCGATCGACCGCCTCGTCCACCATGCCACCATCCTGGAGCTGAACACCGAAAGCTATCGGCGGCGTGCGGCGGCGGGCGCACGAGCCGCGGACATCGGCGGCGTAGTCGTCGCCGCATGGCCCCCCAATTGACGCCGACGGGCCGGACAGGTCCATTGACCTCCATGTTCGAGCCACCGAACGCCGTCCAGATCCGCATCGCCCTCGACGAGATCGAGCCAGAGGTCTGGCGCCGTCTCGTCGTGCCGCCGGGATGGAATCTCGAGCAGCTGCACCTGGCGATCCAGGCCGCCTTCAACTGGTGGAACTATCATCTCCATGAGTTCCGCATCGGCGGGCTGCGCTATGGCGACGTCGAGCTTCTCGAGGAGGGCGCCTTCGAGGGCGAGCCGCGCACGTTCGATGAGCGCGAGGCTCGTCTGCGCGACTTCGAAGGCCCGGGAACGGCCTTCGCCTACGTCTACGATTTCGGCGACGACTGGCACCACACCGTCGAGATCGAGAAGCTCCTCGCGCTCGAGGTCCCGCCAAAGCAGGGAACCTGTGTCGCCGGCGCCAGAGCCAGGCCGCCCGAAGACGTCGGCGGCGTCCCCGGCTACGCGCGGTTCCTCGCCGTCATCGCCGATCCCGAGGACCCCGAGCATGCCGACATGAAGCGCTGGTGCGGCGGGCACTTCGATCCCGAATGGTTCGACCTCGCTCTCGTCGACAAGGATGTTCGCAACGCCCTCAGGAACAACGTCCGCCGGCGCCTTCATCAGCCCAAACCCAAGCGCCCGAAACCGTCATCGTAATTGTCGCCGACCGCCATCAAAATTGTCGTTGCACACGAATGGCCCGAGGACGCGGCGGAGCCGACCGGCTATTGGCTGTCCACGCTTCCCGAGGACATGTCCCTCGAGGCGCTGGTCGATCGCGCCCAGCTGCGCTGGCGGATCGAGCGCGACTACCAGGAGCTGAAGCAGGAGCTCGGGCTCGGCCACTAAGAGGGGCGCGGCTGGCGCGGCTTCCACCACCACGCGACGTTGTGCATCGCCGCCTACGGCTTCCTGGTCTCCGAGCGGGAGACGATTCCCCCCTCAGGACCTCGCACCGCCGCGGAGCTCGAAAAACCTGCCCTTCCCCGCGGTTGCCGACCCCGCGGCGCCGCCGATCCGACCGGAGCGGCACATCCCGAACTCGATCGCCACCCTCCGCCGCCGCCTCATCGTAGCGCTCGCCAACACCCTCGAGCGATGTCCTTGCTGCCACGCTCCACGAAACCCAGCGGCCGGGAAACGATCTTTATGACGCAGTAAGATTAAGGGCACCATCGGCGCCCTCTATCTCAAGGACCTCGCCGACAAGACCCGGCGGGGCCTGCGCGGCCGCGTCGAGGCCGGAAAGTCCGGCGGCGGCAACAGCTATGGCTACGATGTGGTCCTCAAGCTGAATGAGGCCAACGAGCCCATGCGCGGCGATCGCACAATCAACGACGCGCAAGCCGCGCTGGTGCGGAAGATCTTCGCCGAATACGCGGCGGGCAAATCGCCCAAGGCCATCGCGACGGCGCTCAACAAAGAGGGCGTGCCCGGTCCTTCCGGAAAGGCCTGGGGCTCGTCGACCATCAACGGCAACTGGCGCCGCGGAACCGGCATTCTCAACAACGAGATGTATATAGGTCGGCTGGTCTGGAACCGCCTCACCTACATCAAGAATCCGGAGACCGGGAACCGCATCTCCCGCCTGAACCCTGCATCCGATTGGATCGTGAAGGAGGTTCCTGAGCTACGCATCGTCGAGCAGGACCTCTGGGACCGGGTGAAGGAGCGCCAGCGCGGCCTGCGCAAGCTGCCAGCCTTCCATGAGAAGCCGCGCCCTCGCATGCTGCTTTCCTATTTGCTGAAGTGCGGCTCGTGCGGCGGCGGGTTCAGCAAGGTCTCTCAGCAGCACTACGGCTGCTCGACAGCGCGCAACAAGGGGACGTGCTCCAACCGCCTGACGGTCCGTCAGGGGGAGCTAGAGGCTCTTGTAATCGGAGCCCTACAGTTTCGTAAGCGTCCGGGGACGCCGCCCTGCCGGGATTGGGGAGCGTCGGATAGTGTCCACTTCGGATAGCGGACACTATGGGCGTGGGCCTTCCGATGGCGCGTCGAACGAAGCGGCTCTGGACCGTGGAGGAGAAGCGGTCGATCTGTCTCCAGACGACGGCGGCTGGTGTTTCCGTGGCGCAGGTGGCGCGGCGCTACGCGCTGAATGCGAACGTCATCTTCAAGTGGCTGCGTGACGCTCGGTTCGCGCCGGACCCTGACACCGCCCCGGCGGAGGGTCCCTGCTTTCTTCCCGTCGAGGTCATCAACCACCCGGTTCGAGAAGATGCTCCTGCGTCGGGCGATGCCCGAACCCGGGCGGCACGATCGAGATCGACGTCGCGGGCGGCCATCGGATGCGGATCCGCGGCCGCTATGATCCCGAGGCTCTCGCCCGGCTGATCCGGGGTCTTTCCGGGTGATCCCCGTTCCCGGGACGACGAAGGTTTGGCTCGCGGCGGGGGTTACGGACATGCGCCGGGGCTTCACGGCGCTGGCGGCGCAGGCGGAGGCGACGCTCCAGCAGGACCCGTTCGCCGGGCATCTCTTCGTGTTCCGGGGCCGGCGCGGCGATCTGGTGAAGGTGATCTGGTGGGATGGCCAAGGCGCCTGCCTGTTCGTGAAGCGCCTGGAGCGGGGCAAGTTCGTCTGGCCCGCGGCGAATGAAGGCAAGGTGTCGCTGACACCGGCGCAACTGGCGATGCTGCTC
>DATFDV010000165.1:0-16497 GCA_035251855.1 Burkholderiales bacterium
TCCTCCAACTGCTGGGACGCGATGGGCGCGAAGTCCTACGGCTTCCAGGTGTACTGGATCAACCGCAGCGGCGCGCCGCTGGATCGCCTGGGGTTCAAGCCCGACCGCATTCTGAAAAGCCTCGATGAAATTCTGCAGTAACTGCGCCTCGGCGGTGGTAAAGCGCGTGCCGCCGGGCGACAACCTGCCGCGCTGGGTGTGCGACCAGTGCGGGGAGATCCATTACCAGAACCCGCGCCTGGTGGTGGGCTCGATTCCCGAGTTCGAGGGCAAGCTGCTGCTGTGCCGGCGCGCCATCGAGCCGCGCTACGGCTACTGGACGCTGCCCGCCGGCTTCATGGAGAACGGCGAGACGCTCGCCCAGGCGGCGCTGCGCGAGACGCTGGAGGAAGCCGGCGCCCAGGTCGAGCTCGGCGCCCCCTTCAGCATGATCTCGGTGCCGCACGTCAACCAGGTGCACCTCTTCTACCGCGCGCGGCTGCGCGAGCTCGACTTCAAAGCCGGCGAGGAAACGCTCGAGGTCGCGCTCTGGGAGGAGGCCAGCATTCCGTGGAAGGAGATCGCCTTCCGCACCGTCGGCCTCACGCTGCAGCGCTGGTTCGCCGACCGCGGCCGCAACGCGTTCGGCTTCCATGCCGAAGATCTGACGTAAACCCGAAAATCAGGGACAGACCACGTTTTCGTTCAGCCGACCAGCGCGCGAAAACGTGGTCTGTCCCTGTTTTTTTTTCGGTAGTATTGCGGCCAAAGGGGGGTTCATGAAAAACGGCCTGCTTCTCCTGCTGCTCTTCAACGTTCCGTCCGCCCTCGCCGCCGAACCCCCGAAGCTCGACCCTGCCAACACCGCCTGGATGATCACGGCCTCGGTGCTGGTGCTGTTCATGACGCTGCCCGGCCTCGCCCTGTTCTACGCCGGCCTGGTGCGCACGAAAAACGTGCTGTCGGTGCTGATGCAGTGCTTCGCCATCACCTGCCTGGTGACCCTCGCCTGGCTGACCATCGGCTACAGCATCGCCTTCGGCGAAGGCAATGCCTGGTGGGGCGGCGCCGGCAAGGCATTCTTCGCCGGCATCGACGTGAAGACGGTGAAGGGCAGCATTCCGGAGACGGTGTTCGCCATGTACCAGATGACCTTCGCCATCATCACGCCGGCCCTGGTGGTCGGCGCCTACGCCGAGCGCGTGCGCTTCGGCGCGATGCTGCTCTTCAGCCTGCTGTGGCTGCTGATCGTGTACTGCCCGCTCGCGCACTGGGTGTGGGGCGGCGGCTGGTTGCAGGCGCGCGACGTTCCGCTGATGGACTTCGCCGGCGGCACGGTGGTGCACCTGAACGCCGGCATGGCGGCGCTGGTGTGCGCGCTGGTGCTCGGGCGCCGGCGCGGCTTCCCCGAGACCGCGATGCCGCCGCACAACATGACGATGGTGGTGACCGGCGCGGCGATGCTGTGGTGCGGCTGGTTCGGCTTCAACGCCGGCAGCGCGCTCGCCGCCGACGGCGCGGCGGGCATGGCGATGCTCGTGACACACATCGGCGCGGCCACCGGCGCCTTCGCCTGGCTGCTGTGCGAATGGCTGCGCTACGGCAAGCCTTCGGTGCTCGGCATCGTCACCGGGATGGTGGCCGGCCTTGGCACCATCACGCCGGCCTCCGGCTTCGTCGGCCCGATCGGCGCGCTCGCGATCGGCGCCGCCGCCGGGGTGGCGTGCTTCGGCGCCACCAGCTACATGAAGCGCGTGCTCAACGTCGACGATTCTCTCGACGTGTTCCCGGTGCACGGCATCGGCGGGTTGCTCGGCACGCTGCTCACCGCGATCTTCGTCTCCAGCACCTTCGGCGGCATCGGCTACCCCGACGGCGTGACGATGGGCGGCCAGTTCGTGACCCAGCTGATCGGCGTGGCGGTGACCGCGGTCTGGTCCGGCGTGCTGACCTGGGTGCTGCTCAAGCTGGTTGATGCGATCGTTGGCATGCGCGTTGCTAGCGAAGAGGAAACCGAGGGACTGGACACGGTGGAGCACAACGAGAAGGGCTATAACCTGTAGGGATGGAACGCCGGGGCTTCATCAAATTCTGCGCAGCCTCGGCCGCCGCCGCCGGCGCCCCGGCCGTGGGCGCCGATGCCCGGGTGCGGCTTTACTCCCGCGCGCGGCTGGTCGACGAGAAAGGCCAGGCGCTGCGCGCGGCGGCGATCCCGGTCAACCACAACCTCATCTTTCATTACCCGTTCGCGGCCACGCCCTGCTTCCTGCTGAACCTCGGCAAGCCGGTGAAGCCGACGCAGCTGAAGACGGTCACCGGCGATGCCTACGAATGGAAAGGCGGCATCGGCGCCGCGCGTTCGGTGGTGGCGTACTCGGCGATCTGCGCGCACCGGCTTTCCTACCCGACCAAGGACATCAGCTTCATCAGCTTCCGCAGCGAGAAAAGCGCGCGAAACCGCTTTGCCAACGTGATCCACTGCTGCTCGGAGCACAGCCAGTACGACCCGGCCGAAGGCGCGCGCGTGGTCGCCGGGCCGGCGCCGCAGCCGCTCGCCGCGATCCTGCTGGAGTGGGATGCGGCCAGGGACGAGATCCACGCCGTCGGCACGCTCGGGGGCGAGATGTTCGGCGAGTTCTTCGACAAGTTCGGCTTCCGCCTGCAGCTCGAGCACGGCGCGCCGCGCGCGCCGGTTTCGGGTTCCTGCGTGGTCCAAGAGTTGGACAACTTCTGCCGCCAGCAGGTGAAGTGCTAGCGTGGCTCAAAGCTAAAGATCCGTTTCCCCCGGTCGAGCGCGCGCTCAAGGATCCCAACGGGCTTCTCGCCGCCGGCGGCGAGCTGTCGGTCGAGCGCCTGCTCGATGCCTACCGGCATGGCGTGTTCCCCTGGTATTCGGGCGCGGAGCCCGTCCTTTGGTGGTCGCCCGACCCGCGCATGGTCCTCTACTGCGAGGAGCTCAAGGTCTCGCGCTCGCTTGCCAAGAGCGCGCGCAACAAAGGCTATGAAGTGCGCGTGGATACCGCATTCACGGCGGTCCTCGAGGGCTGCGCCGACCGACCCGAGGGCACCTGGCTGGGCGGCAGCATGAAGAAGGCGTACGAGCGGCTGCACCGCCGCGGCTACGCCCATTCGTTCGAGACCTGGCTGGACGGCGAGCTGGTCGGCGGCCTCTACGGCGTGGCGATCGGCCGGGTGTTCTTCGGCGAATCGATGTTCTCGCGCGAAACGGATGCGTCAAAAGTCGCGCTGGTGGCGCTGGTGGGGGAACTCCGGAAGCGGGAGTTCCCTCTGATTGATTGCCAGATGCACACGCCACTCCTCGCCTCGCTCGGTGCCCGGGAAATTCCCCGGCGTGCCTTCCTGCGCGAATTGGTGGCGCTGGTAAACTACCCCCAGCCCGAGAGTAAGTGGACCTCAACGGCAGAAAAGTGGAATGTCAAGACTTAACGACCTGCCGCACGCAGTACTCCAGTTCTACGTAACGGCGCCCTATCCGTGCAGCTACCTGCCCGATCGCATGGCGCGCTCGCAGGTGGCGACGCCGAGCCACCTGATCAACACGGAGCTGTACGGCGATCTGGTGAAGGCCGGCTTCCGCCGCAGCGGCATCTTCACCTACCGGCCGCACTGCGACGCCTGCCGCGCCTGCGTGCCCGTCCGCATCCCAGTGGCGCAGTTCGAGGCCAGCCGCTCGCAACGCCGCGCCTGGAAACAGCACCGCACCCTGACCGCGCATCCGCAGCCGCTCAAGTTTCGCCTCGAGCACTACGCCCTCTACCTGCGCTACCAGTCGAAGCGCCACTCGGGCGGCGGCATGGACAACGACAGCCGCGACCAGTATTCGCACTTCCTGCTGCAAAGCCGCGTCGACACGCGGCTGATCGAGTTCCGCGACGCGGGCCAGCTGGTGATGGTGTCGATCGTCGACTACCTGCCCGACGGCCTGTCGTCGGTCTACACCTTCTACGAGCCGGAGCGGCGCAACGCGAGCTTCGGCACCTACAACGTGCTGTGGCAGATCGAGCAGTGCCGCGCGCTCTCGCTGCCGTACCTGTACCTCGGCTACTGGATCCGCGAGAGCCCGAAGATGGCGTACAAGTCGAAGTTCGAGCCGATCGAGGGATTCGTCGGCGGCGCGTGGCGCAGGCTCGGACGCCGCCCGACGGAAGAGAATCGGGCTTGAGCCGGGGTGTGAGCCTGTACAGGCTCGCGCGACCGCTGCTGTTCTCGCTGGATCCGGAGCTCGCTCACAAGGTCACGCTCGGCATCGCGACCTTCCTGCCGCAGGCCGTGATCCCGCCGCGCCCGGTGCGCGCCATGGGCCTCGAGTTCCCCAATCCGGTCGGACTCGCCGCCGGTCTCGACAAGGACGCCGTGCATATCGATGCCCTGGCGCGGCTGGGCTTCGGCTTCATCGAGGTCGGCACGGTGACGCCGCGGCCGCAGCCCGGAAACCCGCGGCCGCGGCTGTTCCGGCTGGCGCAGAAGGAAGCGCTGATCAACCGCTTCGGCTTCAACAACAGCGGCGTCTACGCGTTCGTGGAGGCGATCGAGCGCTCGCGCTGGCGGGGCGTGCTCGGCGTCAACATCGGCAAGAACGCCGATACGCCGGCGGAGCGCGCGGCCGAAGACTACCAGCTGTGCCTCAACCAGGTGTACGCGGTCGCCTCCTACGTCACCATCAACGTCTCCTCCCCCAACACCGCCGGCCTGCGCGCGCTGCAGGAAAAGGATTCGCTCGATCATCTCCTCGGCCGGCTGACCTCGGCGCGCGAGAACCTGTCCACCAAGCACGGCAAGCGCGTGCCGCTGGTCCTCAAGATTTCACCCGATCTCGCGCGCGAAGAGCTCTCGGTGATTGCCGAAGCAGTGCGCCGTCACCGGCTCGACGGTGTCATCGCTACGAACACCTCGGTTTCGCGCGATGGCGTGAAAGGGCTGCGTCACGCCGAGGAAGCCGGCGGCCTGTCGGGCCGGCCGATCCGCAACCGTGCCAACACGGTGCTGAAGCTGCTGAAGGAGCTGCTGCCCGATACGACCCTCATCGGCGCCGGCGGCATCCTGAGCGGCGGCGATGCCACCGAGAAGTTCGCCGCCGGCGCGCACCTGGTGCAGCTCTATACCGGGCTCATCTTCCGCGGACCGGAGCTGGTCGGCGAATGCGTATCGGCATACCGCGCGAAGTAAAGGACGGCGAGCATCGAGTAGCGCTTTCGCCTTCAGGCGTAAAGCATTTCCACGACGTCGTCGCGGAGCCGGGCGCAGGCCTGGGCGTCGGCTTCTCCGACGATGACTACCGAAAGGCCGGCGCAACGCTTGGCGACCCCTGGGAATGCGAGCTGGTGGTCAAGGTCAAGGAGCTGCAGGAATCGGAGTACCGCAAGCCGCGTGCGGGGCAGACCGTATTCGGCTTCCAGCACTTCGGCCCGGACCCCGAGCTTCTCGACGCCGCGCTCGCCTCGGGCGCGACCTTCATCGCCTTCGAGACCGTCGGGCAGCAGAGCGGCCTGCCGATCCTCTCGCCGATGTCGGCGATCGCCGGGCGCCTCGCGGTACAGGCCGGCGCCTGGTGCCTGCAGAAGCAGAACGGCGGCAGCGGCGTGCTGCTGCCCGGGCTGGAAGGCATCGCGGCCGGGAAAGTGGCCATCATCGGCGCCGGCAATGTCGGCGCCAACGCACTGCACGTCGCGCACGGCATCGGCGCCCAGGTGATGGTGTTTTCGAGGTCGGCGAAACCGCAATTGAAAGCGCGCTATCCGCGCGCGGATTTCCGCACCGGCACGCCCGCGGTCGAGGACGCCGACCTGGTGATTGCCGGCGTCCTCACGCCCGGCCAGATGTCGCCGAAGCTCATCACGCGCGCGATGCTGCGCAAGATGCGGCCCGGCTCGGCGCTGGTCGACGTCGGCATCGACCAGGGCGGTATCGCGGAAACCTCGCGGCCGACCTCGCACAGCGCGCCGATCTATATCGAGGAAGGCGTGGTGCACTTCTGCGTACCCAACATGCCCGCCGCCGCCGCGCGCACCGCCAGTCTCGCGCTGGAACGGGCTATTTTTCCTTTTTTGAGCAAAATCACCCGAGGTGAGATGGATGCCGATCTGCTCACCGGCATCCAAGTCAAGGCCGGGAAAGTCACGCACGAGCACCTGGCCCGCGACACCGGACGGGCATACTCGCGGCCATGAAGCGCACCACGGTCGCCCTGATCGACGAGAGCCGCTGCATCGGCTGCACCCTGTGCATCGACGCCTGCCCGGTCGACGCCATCGTCGGCGCCGCGCAGCTGATGCACACGGTGGTCGAGCCCTGGTGCATCGGCTGCATGCTGTGCGTGCCGCCCTGCCCGGTGGATTGCATCGCGACCGTCCCGGCGCGCGGGGAGTGGAGTGGCGCCCTGAAGCAGGCCGCGGGGGAGCGAGGCCGAAGACGCAAGCTGCGCACGGCGATTCCGATCACGCCTGCGCCCGACCGCAAAGGCGTCCTCGCGGCGGCGCTGCAACGCAAGAAGGCGCGATGAACCCGCAGAAGCGGCGCGAGATTTTTCGCCGGTTCCAGGCGGCGAATCCCAATCCCACCACCGAGCTCGAGTACCGCACGCCCTACGAGCTGCTGGTGGCGGTGGTGCTGTCGGCGCAGGCGACGGACAAGTCGGTCAACCTCGCCACCGCCGAGCTGTTTCCGAAGGTGAATACGCCGGCAGCGATGGTCAAGCTGGGCGTCGCCGGGCTCGAGGCGTACATCAAGCGCATCGGCCTTTACCGCACCAAGGCGAAGAACGTGGTGGCGCTGTCGCAGATCTTGCTGGAGAAGCATTGCGGCGCGGTGCCGCAGAACCGCGAGGCGCTCGAAGCGCTGCCGGGCGTGGGCCGCAAGACCGCCAACGTGGTGCTGAATACCGCGTTCGGCCAGCCGACCGTGGCGGTCGATACCCATATCTTTCGCGTGTCCAACCGGACGGGCATCGCGCCCGGGAAAGACCCGCTCGAAGTGGAGCAGAAGCTCCTCAAGTTCACGCCTCCGGAGTATTTGCAGAACGCGCACCATTGGCTGATCCTTCACGGGCGCTACATCTGCCTCGCGCGCAAGCCGGGGTGCCCGCAATGCCTGATTCGCGACCTTTGCGAGTTCCGCCCGAAAACCAAAGATGTTTGATCCAACCCGCGAAGAGGTGCGCGAAATGTTCTTCGGCACCTGGCGCAAGTACCGCGCCGGCGAGCCGCTGGTCGGGATTGAAACCATCGCGCTGCAGGTGATCCTGCTGCATCCGCAGTATCACGCGATCCTCGACCACCCCGGGCGCTACCGCGACCGCGACTACGTGGATGAATCGAATCCCTTTTTGCACATGAGCCTGCACCTCGCGCTGGAGGAGCAGCTTTCCATCGATCAGCCGCCGGGAGTGGTCCACCGCTTCGGGGTCCTGGTCTCGAGGTTTCAGGACCGGCATGAGGCGCTGCACCAGGCGCTCGAATGCCTCGCCGAGACGGTATGGCGGGCACAGCGCGAGCGCGCGGCGCCCGATGCCGCGGCATACCTCGAGTGCCTTGCCGCTCGCGCATTACGCGGGTAGTTTCGCAACGACGGCCACAGGAACTACGCGGCCCTCGCTCAGGCGGAAATAGTTACAGGGCCATCATGGCTGCACGAATCCCTTGGAGATGGCGCCATGAACGAACGCTTGTCCCTGCCGGCCCTTTTTCTCGCCGCGTGCGCCATCCTGGCTATTGCGTGGGCGGCGCCGGCGCGCGCCGCGGATACGGCCGACGACTCGATCCTCCTGGTCGCCAAGCGCCAGCTGCAGGACAAGCTCTACGGCTCGACCGTGCTGCTCGCGCGGCCGATCGGCGCCGGGCGCCACGTCGGCTTCATCATCAACAAGCCCACCCAGGTGACGCTCGGCAAGCTGTTCCCCACGCACGAGCCCTCGAAGAAGGTCACCGACCCGGTGTTCCTCGGCGGCCCGATCAGCCCGGAAGTCATCTTCGCGCTGGTGCAGGGCAAGCAGAGCCCCGGCGGGCGCTCGATCCGCATCCTCGACGACCTCTACCTCGCGATCGACAGCGAGGTGGTCGACAGCGTGATCGAGAAGCAGTCCACGCAGGCGCGCTTCCTCGCCGGCATGGTGCTGTGGCGCCCGGGCGAGCTGCGCGACGAGCTCAAGCGCGGCCTGTGGTACGTGCTCGACGCCAAGGCCGACCTGGTGCTGCGCAAGTCGACCGAAGGGATGTGGGAGGAATTCGTCGGCCGCTCCGAGCGGAAGGCCAACTCCATCTAAATTCGGGGACGGAGCCCTAATTAATCGGGGACGGAGCCTAAATAATTAGGGCTCCGTCCCCGAATTTATTCCCGCTGGTCGTGCAGTGAAGACTTCTGCTGCGAGAACCAGGCGGCGAGGTCTTCGATGTCCTTTTTCGACAGCTGCGAAGCGAAGCCCTTCATGATCGGGTTGTTGCGCCGGCCGATCTTGTAGTCGGTCAGCGCGCGCACCAGATAATCCTCGTGCTGGCCGGCGAGGATCGGCTGGGTCGGATCCGAAGGCTTGTTGCCCTGCGGGCCATGGCAGGCGGCGCAGACTTCCGCCGCCTTCTTCTTGCCGGCTTCGGGATTGCCCGCGTATGCCGCGCCGGTGACCGATAGAGCAAGCGCCAGGACCAGGAGCCGCCTCATTGTTGTCCCTTTGCAGGCGCCCCGTAATGCTCGGCGAGCTTCTTCATGTCTTCCTCGGAGAGCGTCGCCGCGATGCCGCGCATCGACGGGTGCGAGCGCTCGCCGGACTTGTACGCCTTGAGTGCGTTGAAGAGGTAGCCCGGCTGCTGGCCGGCGATCTTCGGCACGTGGTACACGGCGGGGAACGCGGTCTTGTAGCCGGGGATGCCGTGGCAGCCGATGCACAGGGCGATGGCGTTGTCGAAGTTCTGGCCCTCCACCGTCTTCGCCTCGGGCGGCTTGGTCTCGTTGCTCGGCGCCTTGTCCGGCGGCGGCTTGGGCTGGGCGTGCGCCACCAGCGCGACCGCGGTGCCGATGAAGATCTTCAGAAGGAGCCGGGACATTGACTTTTTCTGTCGTTGTGGAAGCCGGCGAATTCTAACGTAAAAAAACCCGGCTGCTAGAATCGGCCGCATGCGTTTCAAGGGATCGCAGTCCTACGTCTCGACCGAGGACCTCACGCTCGCGGTGAACGCGGCGATCACGCTGCAGCGTCCGCTGCTGGTGAAGGGCGAGCCCGGCACCGGCAAGACCATGCTGGCGCTCGAGGTGGCGCGCTCGCTCGGCGTGCCGATCCTCGAGTGGCACATCAAGTCCACCACCAAGGCGCAGCAGGGCCTGTACGAGTACGACGCGGTGAGCCGCCTGCGCGATTCCCAGCTCGGCGACGAGCGCGTGCACGACATCCACAACTACATCATCAAGGGCATGCTGTGGCAGGCCTTCACGCAGGAGCAGCCCTGCGTGCTGCTGATCGACGAGGTCGACAAGGCCGACATCGAGTTCCCCAACGATCTGCTGCGCGAGCTCGATCGCATGGAGTTCTACGTCTACGAGACGCGCGAGCTGGTCAAGGCCACGCACCGCCCGATCGTGTTCATCACCTCGAACAACGAGAAGGAGCTGCCCGACGCCTTCCTGCGCCGCTGCTTCTTCCACTACATCCGTTTCCCGGACAAGGAGACGATGGAGAAGATCGTGGCGGTGCACTTCCCGAGCCTGAAGAAGTCACTGCTGCGCGAGGCGCTCGAGGTGTTCTTCGAGGTGCGCGAGGTGCCCGGCCTGAAGAAGAAGCCCTCGACCAGCGAGCTGCTCGACTGGCTGAAGCTGCTGCTCGCCGAGGACATCCCGCCCGAAGCCCTGCGCTCCAAGGACCGCAAGGCCATCATCCCTCCCCTGCACGGCGCGCTACTGAAGAACGAGCAGGACGTTCACCTGTTCGAGCGGCTGGTGTTCATGACCCGCGCTAAGGGCGCTTGAGGAACACCGGCAGGTCGGTCGTCGGCGGCGGCGTGCCGGCCTGATACATCATGCTCGCCACGTTGCCGCGGTGGTAGGTGCCGTGGTTGGCGACGTGCAGCAGGATGTCGCGCCGCGTCATCGCGCCCGGGCCGCCGCCGATGAAGCGGAAGCTGACGATCTCTTCGTGCTTCGCTTCGGGTAAGGCATTGGCGTAATCAATCCACCACGCGTCCATCGAGCGCTGGGCCTCGCGCAGCTGCGCGAGCGGCGGACAGGCCTCCGGATTGCGCGTGTCGTATCCGTGCGGCCGTCCTTCCAGGTGCGCGCGCCAGACCTCGTCCATGGCGTAGACGTGGTTCAAGGTCCGCAGCAGATTGCCGAAAATGATCTTGCGCGGCGCGAGGAGCTCGGCTTCGGGCAGCTTCGCGGCCGCGGCAAAGGTGAGCTCGTTCGCCCAGGCCTTGTAACGCATCAAGGTGCTCAGGTAATCGGTCATCGCTGCTCTTTCACCCCTGTTCCGCCACCACCTTGTTCGCCAGCACGCCGATCGCGTCGTTCACCACCTCCACCAGGTCGCCGGGCTTGAGCGCCGGCTCGGTCGGCCCGTCGCAGCCGAACCAGATCACGTCGTTCGGGTGCAACGTGAGGTAGCGCGACATGCGCGCGATGAAATGCGCGACGCTGAAGATCATGGCGCTGGTGTTGTAGCTGGACACGGTCCTGCCGTTGATCCGCACCTCGATCACCTGGTTCATCGGATCGATGCCGGAGACGATCTTCGGCCCCATCGGCTTGAAGGTGTCGCTGTTCTTGGCGCGCCACAGCGTGCGATCGGACCTTTGCCAGGAGCGTTCGCTGATGTCGTTGCCCAGCGTGTAGCCTTTGACATAGGAGAGAGCATCCTCCTCGGAAACATTCCTGGCGGTCTTTCCGATCACCGCCACCAGCTCGCCCTCGAAGTCCACCTGCCCGCTCGAATCCCGAGGGATGACGATCTCCTCGCCGCTGCCGATGAGGGCATTGTTCGACCGATAGCCGACGTCCGCCTTCTCCGGGATCTTGTAGCTCGTGCCGTGCGCCTGGTTCGCCCACTCGATGTGCGCCCGATAGTTGAGCCCGGCCGCATAGAAGTTACCCGGCACCACGGGCGGCTTCATAGGCCGAAGCGCGTGGCCATCACCTGGCAACGCTTCACCAGCCGGTGCTCGTCGGGCCCGTAATCGGCAATGGCGTTGTGGATGGTGCCGAAGTTCTCCCACATCAGCAGATCGCCCTCGGCCCACTGGTGGCGGTAGCGGTACTCGGGCTTGAGCTGGTGCGCGAAAAGGAAATTCAGAATTTCGTCGCTTTCGCTTTCCGGCAGCTCGTTGATGCGCATCGAGTAACCGGGATTGGCGTAGAGCACCTTGCGCCCGCTGATCGGATGCGTGAGGAAAATGGGGTGCGAGACCGGCGGCTTGGCCTTCTTCTGCGCTTCGGTGAGCGGCGGGCGCTTGCTGCCCTTCTCGTTGCGCATCTTGTCCCAGAACTTGTTGAAGTCGTGGAGGACGGTCATGCCCTCGAGTTTGTGTTTGAGATTCGCTGGAAGACCTTCATAGGCAGCATGCATGCTGCTGAACTCGGTGGCTCCCAGCACCTTGCCGTTGCGCCGCGGCACCTTCAGCGCGTACAGCACGTTCGCGAAGGCGATGGTGCGGCTGTAGGACATGTCGGTGTGCCAGTCCTGGCCGGCGTCGGCAAGGCCGATCGGCTTTCCGTCCTGCACGATGTTGGAAAGGATCATCACCTCGGGGATGCCCGGCTCCTGGTAGGCGCCCGAGGCGACGTTGATCTCGAGCTCGCCGAAGCGCGCGGCGAAGTCCCGGTGCTCGCGCGCCGTCAGGCGCTGGCGCGGAAAGCTGAGCACGCCGTAGCGGCCGAGCGCCTGGATGATGCCCTCGACCTCGCGCTCGTCGAGCGGCCTGGCGAGATCCAGCCCCTCGATCCTGGCGCCGAGCATCTTGCCGGTCGGAATCAGCTGCATGCCTAGTCGATCTTCAGGCCGATGTCCTTCACGATCTTCGCGTAGCGCGCGGTGTCGGTGCGCACCAGCGCGGCGAACTCTTCCGGCGAGCGCGACACGGTGCCATCGGCGCCGATGCCTTCGAGCTTCGCCTTGGTATCCGGCGTCTGCATCGCCTTGACCGTATCGGCGTGCAGCCGCCGGACGATCGCCGGCGGCGTACCGGCCGGCGCGAACACGCCGTACCAGCTCGTCACCTGGTAGGCAGCCAGGCCCGCTTCCGCGGCGGTGGGCACGTCGGGCAGGCCGGGCACCCGCGCCGCGCTCGAAACCGCGAGCGCGCGCAGCTTGCCCGAGCGCACATGCGGCGAGGACGCCGGCATCGTGTCGAAGGCGACGAGATGCTGGCCGCCCAGCAGGTCCTGCATCGATTGGCCGCTGCCCTTGTAGGGCACGTGCAGGAGGTCGACCCCCGCGAGGGCCTTGAAGATCTCGCCCGCGAGGTGCGGCATGCTGCCGTTGCCGGCCGAGGGAAACGTCAGCTTGCCGGGCTGCGTCTTCATCCAGGCGATGAGCTCCTTGAGCGTCTTCGCCTGCACCGACGGATGCACGCTCACGAGATGCGGCACCGCGGCGGCGATCGCCACCGGCGAAAAATCCTTGATCACGTCGTAGGGCAGATTGGCGAACAGCGCCGGCGCGATCGCATTCACCGAGACGTGACCCATCATGATCGTGTAGCCGTCGGGCGGCGACTTCGCCACCTGCCCGGCCGCGAAGGTGCCGGTCGCGCCCGGCCGGTTCTCGATCACCACCGGCTGGCCGAGAAGCTCGGACATGCGCGGCGCCAGGATGCGCGCCACCACGTCGGTGCCGCCGCCGGGCGGGAAGCCGACCACCATGCGGATCGGCTTGCCGGGATAGTCCTGCGCTTGCGCGGCGCCTGCGAACAGCAGCGCCCATAAAAGGAAAGCTCTCATAGAATGCAATTATGAAACGCTTTTTCCTGCTCGCACTGTCGTTTTGCTTCTCTGCTGCGGCGCACGCGCAGAGCTACCCCACCAAGCCGGTAAAGCTGCTGGTCGGCTTCTCCGCCGGCGGCCCGACCGACGTCATCGCGCGCATCCTCGCCCAGGACCTGACCGCGAGTCTGGGCCAGACGGTGCTGGTGGAGAACAGGGCCGGCGCCGCCTCCATGATCGCCACGCAGGAAGTGAAGCGCTCGGCCCCCGACGGCTACACCCTGTACATGACGACGCTCACGCACAGCGTCAACGCCGTCCTGCATGCCGACAAGAAGCCTTACGACCCGATCGCCGACTTCACGCCGATCGCCCTGGTGGCCCACCTGCCGCTGGTCATGGTGGCCAAGGGCGACTCGCCTTTCAACAGCGCCGCCGACGTAGTGAAGGCCGCCAAGGAGAAGCCCGGCGAGATCAGCTATGCCTCCTCCGGCAACGGCGGCTCGGCGCACCTCGCCGGTGCCCTGGTCGAAGCCCTCACCGGCGCCAAGATGCTGCACGTCCCGTTCAAGGGCAACGCCCCGGCGCTCACCGAGGTGATGGCCGGCCGCATCAGCTTCATGTTCTATCCGATGATCGGCATCGCCGACCACGTGGCGCAGAAGCGGCTCAAGGTGATCGGCGTCAGCACCGAGAAGCGCCACCCCGACTACCCCGGCGTGCCGACCATGTCCGAGAGCGGCTTCCCGGGATTCGAGGAATACACGCAGGGCCTCGGCGTCGTCGGTCCCGCCGGCCTGCCGGGACCGGTCGTCAGCCGGCTGAACGGCGCGATCCGCGCGGCGCTCGTCAAGCCGGAGACCAAGGAGCGGCTGAACAAGCTAGGCGCCATCACCGAAGGCGGCAGCACGCCCGACGAGTTCCGCGCGTGGCTGGCCAAGGATTTGGAGCGCTGGGCGCGCGTGATCAAGACCGCCGGCGTTAAAGCCGAAAACTAGAGCCGGATCCAGTCCTTCAACGGCATGCCGGAATCCAGCTTCGCCAGCCGGTCTTCTTCACGCTTGGTCATGCGCTGGGCCACCGCCAGCACTTCGGCGGCGCGCTCGAAAGGCACGAAACAGACGCCGACCTCGTCGGCGATCACCAGGTCGCCGGGGCGGACGCTCACGCCGCAGATGCTAACTGGGCGGTTGATGGCGACGGTCTGGATGCGCCACTTGCCGGTGACGGGACTGACGCTCGAGCACCAGACGGGGTAGCCGATCTTGCGGCTGTGGTCGATGTCGCGCACCGCGCCGTCGACGATTGCGCCGGCTTCGCCCTGGCGCCGCCCGACGGACGCCGACACGCCGCCCATGCTCGATACGCCGCTGAGGCCCTGGATCACCAGCACGTCGCCCGGCTCGGCGAGGTTGTGCGCCTCGATTTCGCCGAGACCGGATTTATTCATCTCGCCCGCTTCCCGGCGCTGGTTCAAAACCGTTATCGCTTGGCCAACCAGGCGCGCCCTGGCATCGGTCGGGCGTAGGGTCGAGCCCGGGACCACGCCGGCGATGCGGCACTCGTCCATTGCGTCAGAGGTGGTGCCGGTCAGATCGCCGAGCGCCCGGAAGCCATCGAGGATCGCCTGATCGAGCCGCGGCAGCTCGAGCATGCCGAAGGCGCGGGGGTCCAACCGGCCCAGGGGGGTTTTGGCCATACAATTCGCTCGCCATTATGAGCGAGCCCAAGCCTTCCTATCACCACAATCCGACCGAGCCGAAGCTCAAGCTGCCGCCGGGCTCGTGCGACGCCCATTTCCATGTCTTCGGGCCGAAAGCAAAGTTCCCGTACGACGAGAAGGCGCCCTACCGTCCCGCTGATGCGCCGAAAGACGTGCTCATCGACCGCCACATGTTCCTCGGCATCGAGCGCGGCGTGGTGGTGCAGTCGGCGGCGCACGGCTTCGACAATTCCGCCGCCGCCGACCTGCTCGCCGACAAGAAGGGCAGCTACGTCGGTGTCGCGCTCGCGCCCGTGAACGTGGACATGTCCAAGCTCAAGCAGCTCCATGAGCAGGGCTTCCGCGGCGTGCGCTTCAACTATTTCCAGCAGCTCGGGAGCGGCCCGCCGATCGCGGAGGTGATGAAGCTCAGCGCCAAGCTCGCGAGCCTCGGCTGGCACCTGCAGTTGTACCTGGATTGCTCGGTGATCTCGAACATGGCCACCGAGCTCAAGTTCTCGGCGGTGCCGGTGGTGATCGACCACATGGGACGCGTCGATGCCTCGCGCGGCCTGGACCAGACCGGCTTCGTCAATCTGCTCAAGCTGCTCGAGGACAAGCGCTTCTGGGTGAAGGTGAGCGGCCTGGAGCGCGCCTCGCGCGTCGGCGCGCCGTACAACGACGCGGTGCCGTTCGCGCGCAAGCTGGTCGCCGAGTGCGGCGAGCGCTCGGTCTGGGGCAGCGACTGGCCGCACCCGAACCTCGACGGCATCCCGGACGACGGCCAGCTGGTCGACCTGATCGCCGAGTTCGCCGACGAGAAGCAGCGCCAGGCCCTCTTGGTCGACAACCCGATGAAACTCTACAAGTTCACCTCATGAAAAAAATCCTGTCGCTCCTGCTCCTGGCGCCGCTGCTCGCGTTTGCCCAGGCCTATCCCACCAAGCCGGTGAAGCTGATCGTCGGCTTTCCCGCCGGCGGCCCGGCCGACATCTTCGGCCGCTCGCTCGCGCAAGGCATGGCCGCCGAGCTCGGCCAGCCGGTGATCGTCGAGAACATCTCCGGCGTCGGCGGTGTGCTCGGCGTCGACCGCGCCGCCAAGGCAGCGCCCGACGGCTACACGATGGTGATCAACAGCGCCTCGCCGCTGGTCATCGCGCCCTACTCGCTCTCCAAGATCCCCTACGACGTGAAGAAGGACTTCGCCTTCATCACGCTGGTGGTGCGCGTGCCGGAGGTGGTGGCGGTGCACCCGTCGCTGCCGGCCAATTCGCTCGCCGAGCTCATTTCCTATGCAAAGGCCTACCCGGGCAAGGTGAACTTCGGCTCCGCCGGCAGCGGCAGCATCACGCACCTCGCGGGCGAGCTGCTCAAGGCGGAAGCGAAAATCGACATCGTGCACGTGCCCTACAAAGGCGCGGCGCCGGCGGTGAACGACCTGCTCGGCGGCCAGGTGCAGATGGGAATCTTCGACGTGCCGGTGCTGCTGGGCCACATCCGCAGCGGCAAGCTGCGGGCGCTCGCGATCACCAGCGGCAGCCGCGCGCCCGCGCTGCCCGACGTCGCGACCACCACCGAGATGAACTACCCGAACATCAACTCGGACAACTGGTACGGGCTGGTGATGCCGGCCGCCACCTCGGCGGAGATCCAGCGCCGCGTGCACGCCGCCGCGACGGCCGCGCTCAAGTCCAAGGCGGTCGACGAGCAGTTCTCCAGGGTCGGCGGCATAGCCTCGCCCACCTCGCCGCAGGACTACCAGAAGTTCATCGCCGCCGAGCAGGCGAAGTGGTCGAAGATCGTCCAGGCGATCGGCTTCAAGGAATAGCGCCAGCCGCCCCCCCCTTTTCCACCCGCCCGCACTGCGGTAATCTCGCCACAGCCATCTCGGGAGGTTCATA
>DATFDV010000166.1:0-2837 GCA_035251855.1 Burkholderiales bacterium
GCTGACGGCCGCGCTGCGCCAGGGCGTGATGCTGCCCTACGGCTGCAAGAACGGCGCTTGCGGCTCCTGCAAGGGCAAGATCGTCAGCGGCGCCGTCGACTACGGCCACTACCACGCGCGCGTGCTCACCG
Organism: Burkholderiales bacterium; assembly: GCA_035251855.1. GTDB lineage: Bacteria > Pseudomonadota > Gammaproteobacteria > Burkholderiales > SG8-39 > SCGC-AG-212-J23. The sequence continues at coordinate 132 of DATFDV010000166.1, forward strand.
AGGAGGAGCGCGCGCACGGCAAGGCGCTCTTCTGCCAGGCAAGGCCGCTCGGCGAGCTGGTGATCGAATGCCGCACCATCGGCGCGGCCAAGGACCTCGCGGTGCGGCTGCTGCCTTGCCGCGTGCAGAAGCTCGACAAGGTCGCCGACGACGTGGTCATCGTGCAGCTCAAGCTGCCGGCGAACGAGCGGCTGCAGTTCCTCGCCGGCCAGTACATCGACTTCCTGCTCAAAGGCGGCGAGCGGCGCAGCTTTTCGATGGCCAACCCACCGCATGCCGACGAGCTGGTCGAGCTGCACATCCGTCACGTGCCGGGCGGCAGCTTCACCGACCACGTGTTCGGCAAGATGAAAGAGCGCGACATCCTGCGGCTGGAAGGCCCGCTCGGCAGCTTCTTCCTGCGCGAGGAATCCAGCAAGCCGATCGTGCTGGTGGCGAGCGGCACCGGCTTCGCGCCGATCAAGTCGATCATCGAGAGCGCGTTTCACCGCAAGGTCGAGCGGCCGATGGTCCTGTACTGGGGCGGCCGCCGGCCGAAAGACCTCTACCTCAGCGCGCTGGCGCAGAAGTGGGCGCTCGAGCACCCGCAGTTTCGCTACGTCCCGGTGGCCTCGGAAGCGCGCCCCGAGGATGGCTGGTCGGGACGCAGCGGCTTCGTGCACCGCGCGGTGATGCAGGATCTGCCGGACCTGTCCGGCTACCAGGTCTATGCCTGCGGCGTGCCGGCGATGATCGATGCCGCGCGCAAGGATTTCATCGGGCAGTGCCAACTGCCCGAGGACGAGTTCTACGCCGACAGCTTCACCACCGCGGCCGATCTCGCGGCCGATGAGATCAAGTAGTCAGGCCGCGTCTTCCCCAAGGTAGGCTTCGCGCACCCTGGGATCGTTGAGCAGGTCGCTGGCTTTCCCGGCGAGGCTGATTTGCCCGGACTCCATGACGTAGCCGCGGTGGGCGAGCTCCAGCGCGAGGCGGGCGTTCTGCTCGACCAGCAGGATGGTCACGCCGCGCGCGGCGATTTCGCGCACCACCTCGAAGATGCGCGCCACCATCATCGGCGCGAGGCCCATCGACGGCTCGTCGAGGAGCAGGAGCCTGGGTTCGCTCATCAGCGCGCGCGCCATGGCGAGCATCTGCTGCTCGCCTCCGGAAAGGGTGCCCGCCACCTGCAGGCGGCGCTCCTTCAGGCGCGGGAACGTCGCGTACTGCTTCTCGCTGCTCCCGCCGCCGCGCGCGTAGGCGCCCATGGCGAGGTTCTCCTCGACGGTGAGCTGCGGAAAGACGCCGCGCCCCTCGGGCACCATTACCAGTCCCTGGCGCGGCAATTCGTGCACGGCGGCGCGCGAAATGTCTTTTCCCGAGTAGCTCATTTGTGCTGCGGACGAAGGAATCAGGCGACAAATGGCTTTCAGGGTGGTGGTCTTGCCGGCGCCATTGGCGCCGATCAGGCACACCAGCTCGCCCTCGGTCACTTCAAGGTCGATGCCCTTCACGGCGCGGATGCCGCCGTAGTGCACTTCGAGCCCTTTGACCTCAAGCAGCTTTATGCGGCGCTCCCAGGTAGGCCTCGATCACCTTCGGATCCTTCTGCACTTCGGCCGGCGTGCCTTCGGCGATCTTCTCGCCGTAGTCGAGCACCATCACGCGATCGCACACGTTCATCACCAGCCGCACGTCGTGCTCGATGAGCAACAGCGTGATGCCGTCGTCGCGGATGCGCCGGATGAGCTTGCCGAGCGCAATGCGCTCCGCCGGGTTCATGCCTGCGGCCGGCTCGTCCAGCGCCAGGAGCTTGGGCTCGGTGGCGAGGGCCCGCGCGATCTCGAGACGGCGCTGGTCGCCGTAAGCCAGGCCGCCGGCGGCCTCGTTCGCGCGGGGGCGGATGCCGACGTAGTCAAGCAGCTCCAGCGAGCGCTTCTCGATGGCCTTTTCCTCCGCCAGGGTGCGCCTGGTGCGCAGCACCGCGCCGATCACACCGGCGCGGCCGCTCAGATGCCGGCCGATCATCACGTTCTCCAGCGACGACAGATTGGCGAACAGGCGGATGTTCTGAAAGGTGCGCGCAATTCCCGCTTGCGCCACGTGGTTCGGCTTCAGCCCGGCCAGGCTGCGCCCGCGGAAGCTGAACGAGCCGGCGTCGGCGGCGTAGATCCCGGTCAGCACGTTGAACAGCGTGGTCTTGCCCGCGCCGTTCGGCCCGATCAGGCCGTAGACCTCGCCCTCACGGATCGAGAAGGTGACGTCGTTCAGCGCCTGCACGCCGCCGAAGCGCTTGGCGATACCCAGTCCGGAGAGGAGCTCGCTCATGCGAGGTGCTGCTCCTCGAGCTCGCGCTTTCGCACCGCTGAAGGCAGCAGCCCGGCGGGGCGGAACAGCATCACCAGCACCAGCGCCAGCCCGAACAGCAGCATGCGGATCACCTCCGGCTCGACCAGCATGCGGCCGAAGAGCGCCTCCTGCACCGGGGTGACGGTCCAGCGCAGGATCTCCGGCACGAAGGAAAGCAGCAGCGCGCCGAGGATCACGCCCCAGACGTTGCCCATGCCGCCGAGCACGACCATCGAAACCACCATGATCGACTCGACCAGGATGAAGCTCTCGGGCGAGATGAAGGCCTGGATCGCCGAGAACATGCCGCCGGCGATGCCGCCGAAGCTCGCGCCCATGGCGAACGCCAGCAGCTTGAGGTTGCGCGTGTCGATGCCC
>DATFDV010000167.1:0-7872 GCA_035251855.1 Burkholderiales bacterium
CGGTGTGCGCCTTGTCCATCTTGATGATGAGATGCCGCAGCACGGCGTCGCTGAACTTGAACGAGTGCTCGAGCTCGGTGAGCGTCTCGTTGTCGCACTCGATGTTCATGAGGACGTAGTGCGCCTTGTGGACCTTGGCGAGCGGGTAGGACAGTTGCCGCCGGCCCCAGTCCTCGAGGCGGTGCACGGTGCCTTGACGGCCCGCGATCACGCCCTTGTAGCGCTCGACCATCTGCGGCACCTGCTCGCTCTGGTCGGGATGGACGATGAAAACGATTTCGTAATGGCGCATGTTCTGGTTGGCTCCTGTTCTCATGGTTGAGGCCTGCCGTCATGCGTAGCGGCGAGACCGAGAAGGGCGCGAATTATAACAGCAAAAACAACGGCTAAACGCCGCCGATACCCAGCTCCTGCTTCACCTGCTCGAGCATCGGCCCGACCTTGCGCACCGCCTGGCGGATCTTGTCTTCCTTCGTTTCCAGCGTGCGCGCCCAGAAGCGCAGCGCTTCGGGGTTATCGGCGTCGATCTTCGCCGGATCAGGGGGATTGTATTGGGCCATGGCGATGAGACCACGGCCCGGCACCGCAGTTCGGAACTGCAGTTGCGGCCTAGCGGCCGAGCCAGCCCGGAATCACGACCTTGGTGAAGTGGTCCCAGCCGGTGACGTTGCTGTCGAGCTGCTGCTGGGCGCGCTTGTTGCCGAGCTTGACGGCGCTGCGCCACCATTCGATCGCCCGATCGCGGTCCTGCGCGACGCCCTGGCCGTGCCAGAGCATATAGGCGAGGTCGGTCTGGGCGTCGGCGACCCCGCGCTTCGCCGCGCTCTCGAACCACTTCGCCGCGCGCGCCGGCTCCCTGGGCACGCCCAGCCCGGCGTGGTAGAGCCCGCCGAGGCAATACATGGCCCAGCCGTCGCCGTGCCTCGCGGATTGCTCGCACCAGCGCCGGCCGAGCGCGTAGTCGCGCTTGAAGCCGTATTTGCCGAAGGCGTAGATCATCGCCAGCTCGCGGGCCGCCCACGTATCGTCGCTTTCCGCCGCGCTCACCAGGTCGTTGATGCCTTTCTCCACTTCTCCAATCACGAGATAGCTCCGCGCGCGCGCGGAGTGCGTTCCGCTACAGCACGCCCCCTCGGGATCGATCTGCAGGGCGCGGTCGTAGTCGGCGATCGCCTTGGCGTGGTCGCCGAGCTGGGCATGGCTGTAGCCGCGCATGGAATAGGCGCGCGCCACGGGCTGCTGCTCGAGCGCACGGTCGTATTGGGCGATGGCTTCCTTGTAGCGCTTGGCGTTGACCAGCAGCGCGGCCGGCTCGAGCGCCGTCTGCCACTTCGCATCCTCCAGCATCAGCGCCAGGCGCTCGACCTGCGCGCGCTCGAGGCTGCCTTTCCAGCTCTCGAGCGCGGCCTGCATGCGCTCGAGGCTGCCGCCCCATTGCGGGCGCAGGCTGGCGAGATAGGAGGCCCGCGCGGTGTACACGCGCGGGTCGATCGCGATCGCCTGCTCGAGCAGCCGCACCGCCGGGGTGCCGCCGCCGGCCGATTGCGAGATCCAGATCATGGTGCCGAAGCCGAGCACCGGTTTCGCATCGAGCTGCAGCGACGCCTCGAGGTCCGCCATGGCCCCCTTGAAGTGCGCGCGCATCTCGTCGAACTGCATCTGGCTCGTCTTCGAGGCGTAGTTGGGTCCGCGCGCCTGGTAGCCCAGGCGCGTGAGGTAGTACCCGCGGGCCACGCGCGCCACATAGGAGCGCGGCAGGTCCGCCACCCACTTGTCATACAGAGGCTTGAGGTCGGCTTCGCCGGTGACGAGCGCCGTGAACGCCTTCGCCGCTTCGTCATCGCCGATCACGCCGCTGCGATAGGCGTCCTGGTAGGCGGCGAGCTCGCGGTCGAGCTGCGCGAAATTGCCGGCGGCGAGCAGCGCCTGCAGCTTGCCGGCTTCCGGACGCGCCGGCCGCCCGGCGGCGGCTGCCGCCCGCGCGGCGGCGCCGGCAAAGCGTGCGTTGCGCAGCAGGTCGAATGCCGCATCCACCACCGCCCCTTCGCCTTCGTTGGTGAGGATCGTGAAGCCCAGGCGCACTTCGCCCAGCGCGAGCATTCCCTGCGCCAGGTACCTATACTCGCCCGCTTTCGGTGCCCGGTCGGTCGCCTTGAAGTAGTAGCCGCGCGCCTGCGGGCCAAGCAGCTCGACGAGGGTCAGGTGCTGTTCAACCGAGCGCTTGCGCGCCGCTTCGGCCAGCGCGAGCACCGCAGGGCGCATCTGCTCGAGCGAAAGGTCCGCTGCCTGCGCCCGCGCCGGCGTCAGCAGCACCTCGAAGGACGTCCCGCCCTTTGCGCGGTAGGAGACGAGCGCCGTGGTCTTCGTGCGGCCCTGGGCGACGCGTTCCTGCCATCCCGCCGGTACCCGGACGATGAGCGCATCGTCGGGGCCCAGCCCATAGCGCCGCTCGGTAGTCTCTCTCTGCGCGTGCGCCGAAGCCGCAAGCACGAATATGCACAGCGCCAGGCCCGCGCGTCTGCTATTCATTGCGCCCCCCTTCTCGAAAGACTATACCGCAGGGGACGCCGCTCAGCGTTCGCGCCCGGCCTCGTGGAACGCCTTGCGCACGGGAGAGAGCAGGTATTCAAGCACTGTGCGGTCGCCCAGGTGGATCTCGGCGAGCACCTGCATGCCGGGCGCCAGCGCGTAGCGGTGGCCGTCGCTCTCCAGCTGCTGCTGCTCCAGGTCGACGAGCGTGCGGAAGGCGAGCGCGCCGACCGGGCGATCGCGGCCGGCCAGGCTGCCCGAGCGCGTGTTGGGGTTGGGCGCCTCGGTCGAGTCGGCGCTGACCTGCGCGACGGTGCCCTGCACCATGCCGTATTTCTGGAACTGGAACGAGGCGAGCTTGATCTTCGCGCGCTGCGCGACATGCACGAAGCCGATGTCGTCGTTCGACACCCAGACTTCGGCGCGCAGCTTCTCGCCGACCGGGACGATGGTCATGAGGATGGTGCCGGGCGCCACCACGGTGCCGGGCGTATGGGTGGCGAGGTCCTTCACCGTGCCGCCGTGCGGCGCGCGCAGCTCGAGCAGGCCGTGGCGGTGCTGCTGCTTGGCGAGCTCCTCGCGCAGGCGCTCGGCCTGCGGCGCCGCCTCGGCGCGCTCGGCCTGCAGCCCGCGGCGGTAATCGGCGCCGATCTGCGCCAGCCGCTTCTCGGACTGCGCGATGGTGGCGCGCGCGGCGGCGATCGCGTGCTCCTGGCTCTTGAGGTCCTGTTCCTTCTCGATGCGCTCGCGCTGCTTCTCGGAGTACATCAGGCGGCCGGTGAATCCGTCTTTCGTCAGCTTCTCGAACGCCTTCTCCTGCTCGCGGTAATGCGGCAGCACCGCGGTCAGCTTGGCGTGCACCTCGCGCGCCGCGGCGAGGTCGTGGCGCGCGCGCTCGAGCACGCTGCGCTCCTGCGCGAGCGCGTTTTCGTGGGCGGCCACGTAGGCCGCGTACTGCGCCTGGGCTTGCGCGAACAGCGCCGGCGGATCCTCGGCATGGCGCGCCAGCGGCTGCGCGCCGAGCTGCGCATCGATGCGCCGCAACGCAAGCCGTTTGGCGTGATATTCGGCGCTGAGCGCGCGGCCGTCGGCGGCGAGCAGCGCCGTGTCCATGCGCATCAGCACCTCGCCTTCGCGCACCACCTGGCCCTCCTGTACGAAGATCTCCCTGATCTGGCCCTGCTCCGAGGGCTGCACGATCTTGAGGTAGCCCGCCGGGACCAGCTTGCCTTCCGCGGTGGCGACGATGTCGAGTCGTGCGAGCGTCGACCATACGAGGATGGATGCCGTCAGGAAGAAAACCGCATACAGCACGCCGCGGCCGAGCGGCGCCGGCGGCCGGGTCTGCACCTGCAGCAGCGCCGGCTGGAAGTCGGCGGGGTCCGCGTCGCGCACGATTCTCATGCCTTGTTCAAGCTCATGTGGCGGTCGATCGCCAGGTGCGGCGGGACCTGGTGCGCGATGAACAGGATCGTCGCCTTGCCCTTGAGCTGGTTGATGGTGCGCGCGAGGCTCTCGGCGGTGGCGGCGTCGAGGTTGCTCGTGGCTTCGTCGAAGATGAGGACTTTCGGCCGCTTGAGGAGCGCGCGCGCGATGGCGAGGCGCTGCTTCTGGCCGCCGGAGAGGCCCACCCCGTGCTCGCCGAGCGGGGTCTGGTAGCCCTGCGGCAGCTTCTCGATGACCTCGTGGATCTCGGCGGCCTTGCAGGCGGCGACGATGTCGTCGAAGCCCGCGTGCGGGTTTGCCATGGCGACGTTGTCGTACACCGTGCCGGAGAAGAGCAGCGTCTCCTGCGGCACCATGCCGTAGGTGTGGCGCAACTCGTTGGCCGGCAGCTGGGCGAGGTCGCGGCCGTCGAGCAGGATGCGGCCGTCGCTCGGCTGGTAGAAGCCCAGCAGCAGCTTCGCCAGCGTGCTCTTGCCGCTGCCGGAGGCGCCGGTGACCAGGATCAGCTCGCCGGGCCTGATCAAGAAGGCCACGTTGCGGAAGAGATACGGATGGCGCTCGCTGTAGCGGAAGGAGAGCGCCTGCAGCTCGAGCGCGCCCGCGCCGCCCGGGGCGCGCGACGGCGCGAGCGAATGCGGCTCGGCGGGCGCGTTCATGATGTCGCCCAGGCGCTTCACCGCGATGTTGGCCTGCTGGAACTCCTGCCACAGGCCGGCGATGCGAAGCATGGGTTGGGCCATTCTGCCGGCGAACATCTGGAAGGCGACCAGCATGCCGATGGTGAAGCCCTCGTTGCGCATCACCAGCAGCGCGCCGGCGACCAGGATGCCGAGGGTCATCAGCTGCTCGAGCGCGTTGGCGACCACGTGGTAGCTGTTGGCGAGGTTGCGCGTGCCGAAGCTCGCCGCCAGGTAGGTCGACAGGTAGTCGCCGTAGCGGCGCTCGAGAAGCGGCTCGAACTGCAGCGACTTTACCGTCTCGACTCCCGACACGTACTCGGTGACGAAGGCCTGGTTGCGCGCGCCGAGCAGGAATTGCCGGTTCAGCTTCTCACGCAAGAGCGGCGTGACCAGCACACTGGTGATCGTCAACAGAAACACGATGCCCACCGCGATGAGCGAGAGCTGCCAGCTGTAGAGAAACATCACCGCGAGGATGATCACCAGGAACGGCAGGTCGAGGACGAACGAGATCGCCGCGCCGGAGATGAACTCGCGGATGGTTTCCACGCCCTGCAGGCGCGCCACCGTGGTCCCGGTCGCTCGATGCTCGTAGTACGGCAGCGGCAGGCGGAAGAGGTGGCCGAACACCTGCGTCGCGAGCACCGCGTCCACCCGGTTGCCGGTGTGCAGCACCAGGTACTGGCGCATCCAGGTCATCGCCGCGTTGAAGAGGAGGAAGATGCCAAGGCCGGCGGCGATGGCGATGAGCGTGCTCTGCGTCTGGTGGACCACCACCTTGTCGATCACCACCTGGGTGAAGAGCGGCGTGGCGAGCCCGACGATCTGGATCGCCGCCGAGGCGACCAGCACGTCGCGCCAGATAGCGCGGTGGCGCGCGAGCTCCGGTACGAACCAGCGGAAGCCGAACGCGCGCTTCTGCGCGCCGTCCGGATCGTCGGGCGCGGCGATCGCGGGCGCGGCAAGCAGCACCGTGTCCTCGAAGCGCTCGGCGAACTGGCCGCGCGCCATGGTGCGCGGCGCTTCCTCGCCGGCGAGCAGGTACAGCAGCCGCTCGCGGTCGGCGCGCACCAGCAGCGCCGGCGTCGACGGCGCCGGATCGTTCGCCGAATCCACGGTGCGCACGAATCCGAGGCAGGGCAGCGGCAGGCGCTCGAGCATGTCGCCCTGCGCGCCGGTGAGGCCGGCCTTGAGGCCGCAAGCCTGCGCCGCGCGCAGCAGCGTCGGCAGGTCGTAGGGCGGCGGGAACTGCTTGAGCACCAGCTCGGCGTCGAACGGCACCCGGTGCAGGCGGCAAAGGCTTTGCAGCGCCCACACGAACGCCTCGGTCAGCACCGCGTCGCGGGCGACAGGCTTTGCGGCCTGCACGTGCATGCTTCCCCCTCCTACAACTGCAGCGTTAGCCCAGCCGCAGTCCCATGTGGGCCGCGGCCACGACGGCCTCGGCCCGCGTCGAAACCCCGAGCTGCACGAAGATCGCGTGCGCGTGCTGCTTCACCGTGTTCGGCGCGATCGCCAGCTCGGCGGCGATGCGCTCGTTGTTGTAGCCCTTGAGGATCAGGCGCAGCACCTCGCGCTGGCGCTCGGTCAAATCCATCGATTCGCTGCGCGGGGTGCGTAAAGGCATCCTCACGGCCAGCTCTTCGAGTGCTTCCGGCGGCACGTACACACCGCCCGCCGCGACCAGCCTGAGGGCCGCAACGATGACCTCGGGCTTCGAGGTCTTGGGGATAAAGCCGTTGGCGCCCGAGTCGAGCACGCCGAGGATGGAGTCGCGATCGCAGTTCGCCGAAACCACCACCACCGGCAGCTGCGGAAACTCCATGCGAAAGCGCGTGAGCGCATCGATGCCTTCGCAGCCGGGCAGGCCCAGATCGAGCAGCACCAGATCCGGCGGCACCGAGCCCGCGGCGTGAGCCAGGCCCGCTTCCAAAGTGGACTGCGTCGCCACCGTCACTTCGCCGAGCGCCTTGCGCAGCACCGCCGGCATGATCTCGTGGATCAGGGGATGATCATCGATCACCAGCGCGCGCATGGGGCTTCATGTTAGGCGCCCCGCGAGCCGAGGTCTATAACCTCGGAACTACTTTCGGCGGCGCACCGATTCGAACAGGCAGACCCCCGCCGAGACCGAAACGTTCAGGCTCTCGACCTCGCCGCGCATCGGGATTCGGACAAGAAGATCACAACTCTCGCGCGTCAGCCGCCGCATGCCCTCGCCTTCGGCGCCCAGCACCCAGGCAATTGAATCAGGCAGATCAGCCTCATACAGCGTTTTCTCGGCACGCTCGTCGGCGCCGATCACCCAGATGTTGCGCTCCTTGATGGCCGCCAGCGTGCGCGCGAGGTTGGTCACCATCAGATAAGGCGTCGCTTCGGCCGCACCGCTCGCGACCTTCGAGACTGCCGGAGTAATCCCGGCAGCGCGGTCCTTCGGCGCGATTACCGCATGCGCCCCGGCTGCATTCGCCACGCGCAGGCAGGCGCCGAGATTGTGCGGATCGGTCACGCCGTCGAGCACGAGCAGCAGCGGCTTTTCGACCTGATCCAGCAGCTGGTCCAGGTCCTGCGCGAGATCCTTGACCTCGATCCTCGCCACCACCCCCTGGTGCCGCCCGCCGCCGTAGAACCCGTCCAGGCGCTTGGTCGGCACGCGGTGCAGGCTCACCCCGGCGCGCTGCGCCACCGCAGCAAGGTCCTTCGCGCGCGCGTCGTTGCGCGTCTCGTCGAGGAACACTTCGATTACGGACTTCGGGTCGGCACGCAGCCGGGCAAGCACGGCGTGGAAGCCGAAGACGACGCGGGGTTCGCGAGGGGCTTGCCGGCTCATGAGCGAGCCGGATTATAGGTGTCGGGGGCGTACAATCGGCCCTGACGGCGTAACGTTGTCACAGGTACACGGAAAGATGAAGCCAAGCCTGCGCAAGCTGCTGCTGATCGGTGCGGTCGCCGCCACCGTCGCGCTGGTCGCGTACCAGCCTGCGCGCGAGGACACCCCGAAGAGCCAGCCGCACGAATCCGCGACGCCCGCCAGCACGGCGCGCGGCACCGCGAGCGAAGGACTGAAGGTGCCGGAGCGCCGTGCGCTCGGCAAGGTGCGCGGCGAGCTGTTCGGTGCACCCCCGCCGCCGCCGCAGCCGGTGGCCTCGGCGCCCAGCGCGCCGGCCGTTGCCGTTGCGCCGCCGGTGCCGTACCGCTTCGCCGGCCGCGTGCGCAA
>DATFDV010000168.1:0-2330 GCA_035251855.1 Burkholderiales bacterium
ATAGGCGGATCCGCCCATCACGCGCTCGCGGCCCAGCGCCTTGCCCAGCCGCTCGATGGACTCGACGCCGTTCTGGAACGGAATCACCACCCCGTTCTGCACGATGGGCCGAATCTGCTCGGCCGCGCCTTCGGTGTCCCAGAGCTTGACCGCGAACATCACCACGTCGGCCGCACCGGCCTCGCGTGGATCCTGGAACACGCGCACCTTCAACTGCGTGTCCCCGAGCGCGCTCTTCACGCTCAGTCCCTTCGCGCGCATCGCCTCGAGATGCCTGCCGCGCGCGATGAAGCTGACTTTTTCCCCCGCCTGCGCCAGGCGCGCGCCGAAGTAGCCGCCGACGCCGCCCGAGCCCATCACGACGATATGCATCTGGTACCGGTCTCAGTACCGGTAGTGGTCGCTCTTGTACGGCCCCTGCTTCGGCAGCCCGATGTAGCGGGCCTGCTCATCGGTCATTTCGGTGAGCATGGCGTCGAGCTTCGAGAGCTGCAGGCGCGCCACCTTTTCGTCGAGGTGCTTGGGCAGGATGTAGACGCCGATCGGGTAATTGGCGGTGTTGCCGTAGAGCTCGATCTGCGCCAGCACCTGGTTGGCGAACGAGGAGCTCATCACGTAGGACGGGTGACCGGTGCCGCAGCCAAGGTTCACCAGCCTGCCTTCGGCCAGCAGGATGACCCTCTTGCCGTCGGGGAAGATGACGTGGTCGACCTGCGGCTTGATGTTGTCCCAGGTGTACTGCTTGAGCGAGGCGACGTCGATCTCGTTGTCGAAGTGGCCGATGTTGCACACGATGGCATTGTTCTTCATGCGCTTCATGTGCTCGTGGGTGATGACTTTGTAGTTGCCGGTGGCGGTGACGAAGATGTCGGCCTTGTCGGCGGCGTACTCCATGGTCACCACCTTGTAGCCTTCCATCGCCGCCTGCAGCGCGCAGATCGGATCGATCTCGGTGACCCAGACCTGGGCGAACAGGCCGCGCAGCGCCTGCGCCGAGCCCTTGCCGACCTCGCCGTAGCCGGCGACCACCGCCACCTTGCCGGCCACCATTACGTCGGTGGCGCGCTTGATGCCGTCGACCAGCGACTCACGGCAGCCGTAGATGTTGTCGAACTTGGACTTGGTGACCGAGTCGTTGACGTTGATCGCCGGGAACAGCAGGCGCTTTTCCTTGAACATCTGGTAGAGGCGGTGCACGCCGGTGGTGGTCTCTTCCGTCACGCCCTTGATGTCTTTGCCGACGCGTGCGTACCAGCCCGGCTCGGCCTTGAGCTTCTTCTTGATCGCGTTGAAGAGCGAGATTTCCTCCTCGCTGGTGGGGTTCGACAGAACCGCCGGGTCCTTGGCGGCGCGTGGCCCCAGGTGCACCAGGAGTGTGGCGTCGCCGCCATCGTCCAGGATCATGTTCGGTCCCTTGTCGCCGAACTCGAAAATCCGGTGGGTGTATTCCCAGTATTCGTCGAGCGATTCGCCCTTGTAGGCGAACACCGGGATGCCGGCGGCGGCGATCGCCGCGGCGGCGTGGTCCTGGGTCGAGAAGATGTTGCACGAGGCCCAGCGCACCTCCGCGCCGAGCGCCTTCAGCGTCTCGATCAGCACCGCGGTCTGGATCGTCATGTGCAGCGAGCCGGCGATGCGCGCGCCTTTCAGCGGCTGCTTGGCGGCGAACTCCTTGCGGATCGCCATCAGCGCCGGCATCTCGGACTCGGCAATCGCGATTTCCTTACGGCCCCAGTCGGCGAGCGCAAGATCGGCGACCTTGAAATCGGTGAACTTGGAATCGATCTTCATCAAAATGGCTCCTGAAAAGAAAAGCGCCCGCACCGTTTCCGGTGCGAGCGCCGTTGGATTTAGCTGAGCCTGACCCTTCTTGACCTGCAGGGACGCAACGCTCCTCAGCGGCTCGAATTATACCCTGTTCAAGTGCGCTCAATCCCTGCATGCTTTGCGAATGGCGGCGTCGCTTTTCGCGAGCGTGGTTTTCCTGAAAATCCAGGACTTCGCGCGCCGTTCGGCGACCGAGCAGGCGCGCCTGCGCGCGCAGCTGCAGGCGGTGGTGGCGGTGACCTCGGCGGAAATCCCCCCGGCGGGCCGCGTGATGCTCGACGCCGCCGACGGCGCGGCGATCGTGGTGATCGACGACCCGCGCGCCGCGCTGCGCCTGGCCGAACGCGCATTGACCGCGGTGGCGGCCGGGCTGCCGCTTTCCGCCGGACTCAACCACGGCGCCTTGGAGCTCGCCGGCCGCAAGGGCGGCGAGGGAATGACCGGCGACGGCATCGCCGTCGCGGCCTCGGTGGCGGCGTTCGCCCCGGCCGCGCGCCTCCTGG
>DATFDV010000169.1:0-4315 GCA_035251855.1 Burkholderiales bacterium
CCTGACCGAAAACGTGGTCAACGCGCTGCTGCGCCGCCAGCCGCAGGGCGGCACCTTCCATATTGAAGACATCCAGGACCAGGTCGAGCTCGCGCTGATGCGCTCGGGCGAGCACGACGTCGCCCGCGCCTACGTGCTGTATCGCGAGGAGCGCGCCAAGGCGCGCGCGCAGGAGAAGAGCGCAAAGAAGGACGAAATCCACGTGGTCGAGAAGGGCGAGCGCAAGCCGCTCGACCGCGCGCGCCTGCAGCGCCTGGTCGAGTCGGCGTGCGAAGGGCTGGCCGACGCCGCGCCCCAGGCGATCCTCGAAGCCACCTTGCGCGACCTGTACGACGGCGTGCCGATGCAGGAGGTGCGCAAGTCCTCGGTGCTGGCGGCGCGTGCGCTGATCGAGAAGGAGCCGGCCTACAGCTTCGTCACCGCGCGCCTGCTGCTCGACACCATCCGCCTGGAGGTGCTGGGCGAGGAGGCGAGCCAGGCCGAGATGGAGACGCGCTACGCCGAGTACTTCCCGCAGTTCATCGTGCGCGGCGTCGAGGCCGAGCTGCTGGATCCCGAGCTGGCCAAATTCGATCTGAACCGGTTAGGGAAAGCGCTGAAGGCAAAGCGGGATCTGCAATTCGGCTACCTCGGCCTGCAGACCCTGTACGACCGCTACTTCCTGCACAGCGACGGCCAGCGCATCGAGCTGCCGCAGGCGTTCTTCATGCGCGTGGCGATGGGCCTGGCCCTGCAGGAGAAAAACCGGGAAGCGCGGGCCATCGAGTTCTACGACGCGCTCTCGAGCTTCGACTTCATGAGCTCGACGCCGACGCTGTTCAACTCCGGCACGCTGCGCTCGCAGCTGTCGAGCTGCTACCTCACCACCGTGTCGGACGACCTCACGGGCATCTACGACGCCATCAAGGAAAACGCGCTGCTCGCCAAGTACGCCGGCGGCCTGGGCAACGACTGGACGCCGGTGCGCGCCCTCGGCTCGCATATCAAGGGCACCAACGGCAAGTCGCAGGGCGTGGTGCCGTTCCTGAAGGTGGTCAACGACACCGCGGTGGCGGTCAACCAGGGTGGCAAGCGCAAGGGCGCGGTGTGCTCCTACCTCGAGGTCTGGCACCTCGACATCGAGGAGTTCCTCGAGCTGCGCAAGAACACCGGCGACGACCGGCGGCGCACGCACGACATGAACACCGCCAACTGGATCCCCGACCTGTTCATGAAGCGGGTGATGCAGGGCGCCGAGTGGACCCTGTTCAGCCCCTCCGACGTGCGCGACCTGCACGACAAGTTCGGCAAGAGCTTCGAGGAAGCCTACCTGCGCTACGAGGACAAGGCGGCGCGCGGCGAGCTCAGGCTGCACAAGAAGATTCCGGCGCTGCAGCTGTGGCGCAAGATGCTCTCGATGCTGTTCGAGACCGGGCATCCCTGGATCACGTTCAAGGACCCGTGCAACCTGAGGAGCCCGCAGCAGCACGCGGGCGTGGTGCACAGCTCCAACCTCTGCACCGAAATCACCCTGAACACGTCGGGCGACGAGATCGCGGTGTGCAACCTGGGCTCCATCAACCTGGTCGCGCACCTCACTGACAAGGGCCTCGATTTCGAAAAAATAAAAAGAACGATTTCCACGGCGATGCGGATGCTGGACAACGTCATCGACATCAACTACTACGCGGTCGACAAGGCGAGGAACAGCAACCTGCGCCACCGTCCGGTGGGCCTCGGGATCATGGGATTCCAGGACTGCCTGCACAAGCTGCGCATGGCCTACGCCTCGCCGGAGGCGGTCGAGTTCGCCGACCGGTCGATGGAGATGGTGGCGTACGCCGCCTACTGGGCCTCCACCGAGCTCGCCGAGGAGCGCGGCCGCTACGCCTCGTTCCACGGCTCGCTGTGGGACCGCGGCATCCTGCCGCAGGACACCCTCGACATCCTGTCGGCCGAGCGCGGCGGCTACGTCGAGCTCGACCGCTCGGCGGCGCTCGACTGGGAAGGGCTGCGCGGCCGCATCAAGAAGCACGGCATGCGCAACTCCAACTGCCTGGCCATCGCGCCCACCGCGACCATCGCGAATATCGTCGGGGTATCGGCCTCCATCGAGCCGACCTACCAGAACCTGTTCGTCAAATCGAACCTGTCGGGCGAGTTCACCGTGGTGAACGACTACCTGGTGGCGGACCTCAAGCGCGCCGGGCTGTGGGACGAGGTCATGATCGCGGACCTCAAATACTTCGACGGCAACCTCGCGCGCATCGACCGCGCGCCGGCCGACCTGCGCCGGCTCTACGCCACCGCCTTCGAGGTGGAGCCGAAGTGGCTGGTCGAGTGCGCGGCGCGCCGCCAGAAGTGGATCGACCAGTCGCAGTCGCTCAACATCTACATGGCCGGCGCCTCGGGCAAGAAGCTGGACGAGACCTACAAGCTCGCCTGGATCCGTGGCCTGAAGACCACCTACTACCTGCGGGCGCTGGGCGCCACGCACGCCGAGAAGTCGACCAGCAAGGCGGGCGAGCTCAACGCGGTTTCCATGGAAACCGCCGAGCCGGCCAAGATGTGCGCGATCGACAAGCCGGACTGCGAGGCCTGTCAATGAAGGGGGATCGCACGTGATTACCCTCGGCAGCCGCAGCTTCGCGGGGCCATTCATGGCGCCGCTGTGGTCGGCGCCGAAAACCGCGGGCGTATTCGCCGTAATGGCGCCAGGCTGGCGGCTGCTGACCTTTCGCGCGCTCGAGTTCTGCCAGGCGGCAAACCTGGCCGAGCCGGAGTTGCTGAAGCAGCACCCCAAATACCGCGAGTGGCTGACCATCGTCGGCACCGAGTGGAACCTGTACATCGCGACCTACGAGCTGGCGCTGTCCACCGCGGCCGAGCGCACCGCGGTGGTGCGCGAGCTGGCGCGCGAGTACCGGCCCGAATTCACCGCGCTGGCGGTGCCCCAGGAACCCAGCCTGCGCACCTTGCTTCTCGCCCAGGCCATGCGAACCAACAAGGACGCCTAAGACGTCATGCTGAACTTCGAGAACCTTGCGCCCGAGGCGGCCCCGCCGGCCGGCCGGCAGGCGCGTCCCGCGGTGGCGGAGAATCCGTTCCGCCGCGTCACGGTCGAGGACAAGAAGATCATCAACTCCAAGGCCGACGTCAACCAGCTGGTGCCGTTCAAGTACAAGTGGGCCTGGGAGAAGTACATCGCGGCCTGCGCCAACCACTGGATGCCGCAGGAAATCAACATGAGCCGCGACATCCAGCTGTGGAAGGACCCGAACGGGCTTTCCGAGGACGAGCGGCGCATCGTCAAGCGCAACCTCGGCTTCTTCGTCACCGCCGACTCGCTGGCCGCCAACAACATCGTCCTGGGCACCTACCGCCATATCACCGCCCCGGAGTGCCGCCAGTACCTGCTGCGCCAGGCGTTCGAGGAGGCGATCCACACCCACGCCTACCAGTACATCGTCGAGAGCCTGGACCTCGACGAGTCCGAGATCTTCAACGCCTATCACGAGGTGTCGACGATCCGGGACAAGGACGAGTTCCTGGTGCCGTTCATCGATACCCTGACCGACCCGCACTTCAAGACCGGCACCCCCGACGCCGACCAGCAGCTGCTGAAGAGCCTGATCGTGTTCTCCTGCCTGATGGAGGGCCTGTTCTTCTACGTCGGCTTCGCCCAGATCCTGGCGCTGGGGCGGCAGAACAAGATGACCGGCGCCGCCGAGCAGTACATGTACATCCTGCGAGACGAGTCGATGCACTGCAATTTCGGCATCGACCTGGTCAACCAGATCAAGCTGGAGAACCCGCACCTGTGGACCGGCGCGTTCCGCGAGGAGATGGCCGGCCACTTCCGGCGCGCGGTCGAGCTCGAGTACCGCTATGCCGAGGACACCATGCCGCGCGGGGTGCTCGGCCTGAACGCGCCGATGTTCAAGGAATACCTGCGCTTCATCGCCAACCGCCGCTGCCAGCAGATCGGCCTGGACATCCTGTACCCGGGGGCCAGCAACCCGTTCCCATGGATGAGCGAGATGATCGATCTCAAGAAGGAGCGCAATTTCTTCGAGACCCGGGTGATCGAGTATCAGACCGGCGGCGCATTGAGTTGGGAATAAGCAACAAAGCACTGACGAGGGGGAGCAACATGCTTGAGGAGTTCGATACGATGAGGATCACGGCGTGCAAGGCGGAAGAGGACTACAAGCTGTGGCTTCGCTTCGAGGACGGACTGGAAGGCCGGGTGTTCCTCGGCAACCTGCTGGAGATCGGCGCCTTCCAGCTATGGCGCGACGTGCGCGAGTTCGAGAAGGTGGCGGTTGATCCGGAG
>DATFDV010000170.1:0-8524 GCA_035251855.1 Burkholderiales bacterium
GCGAGCGCTGGCCGCGGCGGCCTCGAGCCGGCCGGCCTGCAGCGCGAGCTGCGCGCGCACGTTGTGGATCGCGCCGGTGAGCGCGCAGCGCTCGCCGCAGTGGCCGGCGGCCTTCGCCACCCACTCCTCGGCGGCGGCGAACTTGCGCTCGTCGAGCTCGAGCAGCGCGTGGCGTAGCGCCGATTCGGCCTGGCGCAGGGCCGAAAAGCGCAGGTTGCCGCGTTCCGCCACCGCCGACAGGGCGGCGCGCGAATCGGCGAAGCGCCCCTGGCGCTGGCGCACGATGGAAAGGTTGATGGCGTTGGCGGCGATGCCTTCGGCGTCCTCGAGCGATTGCGACAGGCGCAGCGCCTCGGCGTAGCTGCGCGCGGCGTTCTCGAGCTCGCCGTGGCGAACGTAGGTCTCGCCCTTGCGGTTCGCTTCGATCGCCGCCGCCTGGCGTGCGGCGGTGGTGGCCGTGGCCTTCGGGGCCTGCGCGCACCCCGCCAGCGCGGCCAGCGCCAGCCCCACCAGGAGCCGGGTCATCGCTTGCCGAAGGACTCGAAGCTGTCGACCGGCAGCGTGCGCATCTCGGAGGGCTCGATGTAGTCGCGCAGCAGCCAGCTGCGGCGCGCCGCGCCGGCAATCTCCTGGCTGTCGCGCACCAGCTCGCCGCTGCCACGCACCAGCTCGGGCGCCTGGGTGAGCACCTCCCGCAGCGCCTCGCCGTTGGTCCGCGTCGTCTCCTGCACCTGCAGCGCGGTGGCGTTGAGCGAGTCGAGCGTGTTGCCGAGCTTCTGCGCGAGCATCGGCAGGTGCTGCTCCGACTGCGTGCCGACGCGCGCCAGCGTGCCCAGGGTGAGCTCGGTCTGCGCGCCGATCGACTCGGCCTGCTTTTCCAGCACCTTCATGGTGCGCTCGGTGGTGGCCAGCAGCTGGCGCAGCTCGCGGTTCGCCGAGGGCAGCTCCTCGATCACTTCGCGCAGCGCGGTCACCGACCTGCGGAAATCGCTGCGCGGATCGCCCATCTCGGCGGCGGCGCGGCGCAGCTCCTGGAACGCCGGGGTCAGCTGCTGGCGCACCTCGTCGAGCATGTCGGCCATGCCTTTCTGCGCGATGAAGCGGATTTCCTCGCCCTGGGCCACCGGGGTCTGGTCGGCGCCGGCCGCGCCGGTCACGATCTGGATCGACGCCACGCCGACATAGCCCTCCCGGCTCAGGCGCGCCTGCGAGCTGCGCGGCATGCGCGAGAGGTAGTCGTTGTTGATGCCGAGGCGCACGCGAACGCCGCGCTCGACCAGCTCGACCTGCCGCACCGCCCCCACCGGCACGCCGTGCAGGCGCACCGTCATGCCCTTGTTGATGCCGTTGGCGTCGGGCGCGTGGAAGTAGACATCGGTGTGCTGCACGAACATGCCCTGCTTGTACGCGACCAGCGCCACCAGGCCGATGAAGCCGAACATCGCCGTCAGCAGGAACAGGTTCACCTGCTTGCGAATGCTGCGGAAGCGCCGCAGGCCGATTTGCTTGTCGTTCATCGCTCCCCCTTACTCCTCCAGCTGCACATAGGTTCCGCCCGGGCAACGCGCATGGTAGGCCTCGGCGAACCGCGCGGTGCGCCGCCGCTTGGTCGGCCCGAGGCCGGCGGCCGCGGTTTCGACCAGCAGCAGGGCCGGCTTCTCCAGCAGCGCGCGCACGTACGCCGTCAGGCGCTTCTCGTACGGCGTCATCTCCTCGGGCAGCTTGTGCAGCAGGTCGTCCTCGACGCCGCCCAGGTCCTCGAGCAGCTCGCGCACCTCGTCGAAGAGCTGCGGGATGCGCCGCGGCTGGTGGTAGGCGACCGGCAGGGTGACGTTCTCCCACCCGTTCAGGCTGCTGATCAGGCCGCCGTTCGCCGGCACGAAGCCGACCTTGCCGAGCAGCGCCAGGCGCTGCGGCTCGTCCAGCGAGCCCACCTCGATGCCCAGCACGAACAGGCGCGCGCCGCCGCGCGGCTGCAGGTCGAGGACCGCGGCGACCAGCTCGTTCTTGCGCAGCGTGGCGACACTATGGGTGCCCGGCGCTTCGAGCCAGATACGCTCGGCGCTCTCGCCGTCCGCCATCGGCACATAACCGAGCCGGGCGCTCATTGCTCGGCGGTTACCAATCCGAAGAAGGCGCTGCCGTAGACCACGTAGGCAAACACCACGTTGAGCACCATCACCAGCAGCAGCCCCTCGGTCACCGCCCGGATGGTCGCGCGCGGCACCGCGTTGATCGAATGGCCGCCGGGATGCAGGCCGTGGTAGCAGGCGACCACGCCGATCGCCGCGCCGAACAGGATGCTCTTGACGAACGAGTAGATCAGGTCGAGCGGGCTCGCCAGCAGGAAGAAGTTGGTCAGCATCTCGTCGAGCGGCACGCCGACGATCAGCGAGCTGAGCACCATGCCGCCGCCGACGGCGATCACCTGCACGTACAGCGTGAGCGCGGCGTTCGACAGCGCCATGCCGAGGACCCGCGGCACCACCAGGTAGTCGTAGGGATCGATGCGCATGCGCCGCAGGCTGGCGATCTCGCCCGAAATCTCGCGCAGCGCGAGCTCGGTGGCGACCGCGGTGCCGCTGCGCTGGATCACCAGCACCGCGGCGATCAGCGGGCCGACCTCGCGCAGCACCACCCAGAGCAGCATCTTCACCGCCAGGCCGGCGTCGGCGTTCAGCACCTCGATGATGTAGGCGATGATCAGCGTGCCGACGAACGCGCCGCGCAGGACGATGCCGCCGGTGGCCGAGGCGCCGGTGAAGTACACCTGGCGCATGAACTCCTCCATCACCGGCGGCACGCGCAGCATGCCGACGCGGCGGATGGCGTGCATCGCCAGGTAAGCGGTGCCCTCGAGCTCGCGATAGAAGGCGAACATCTCCCCGACTTCTCCTTCTTCTAGTTTGTAATTTCTACCGCGCTCTTAGGCGGCGCGCCGAAGCATCTTACGCTGAAAGAGCAGGCAGTAAACCAACAGCGCCACACTGAGCGCCTGCACGGCGGCGAAGCCGGCAGTGCGCATAAATTGGCGCAGCGCCCGCAGGTCCGTGGCCGGCGCTTCCGCCGTGACCCACGCGGCAAGCGCCGCGGCGGCGAGCAGCGCGAGAAGGATGCAGGCGCGCGCCCGCGGCGAGAGCGGACTTGGGACCGCCGGAACCAGCCGCAGCTTGCGCCACGACCACCAGCCCAGGACCATGGTGCCGAGCGCGGTGCTCGCGTGCTGCAGCCAGTTGTGGCGCTGCAGGCCATCGTCGTAAGAATGCGTAAGGGCGTCCCACGCGAGGTGCGTAAGCGCGCCGGCAAGCAGCGACACGATCACCGCGCGCAGCGGCACTTCAGGCACCGCAGCCGGGGTGAACCCGCCGAGCCGCGGCGAAAGCAGCGCGATCAGCGGCTGCTTGAGGATCCGGTGAAAAAGTGCGTAGACGATCAGGCCCGCCGGCAGGCAGAACCACGCCAGCCCGGCGAGGCTATGGCTGTCATGGCGCTCGAGGAACGGCACGAAATACCACAGGTCGGGCGCCATGCTGCCGATCGCCAGCGCCGAGGGCACCGCGAAGCGGCCCAGCGGTCGCACGAGGGGCAGTACCGCCGCCGGATGAGCAAATGGGTAGGGCATCAGCTTTCCCGCAAGTATCCCCAGGCGTGCAGGCGATCGCTATCCTCCGACCAGCGCTCGCCGATATCGTCCCGGTAATACATGTAGGGGATCATCACGTTGCGCACGCGGTGGTAGGCCTGGCGCTGCGCCTGCTTCATGGTCGGGCCGCTGCCGCAGACGATCAGCACGATCCCCGAAGCACCGGTGACCCGCCATTCGCCGTTCACCCGCTTCACCTCTTCGATGTGCACGCCGTCGCGGCTGGGGGTCTTGAACAGGATCACCGAGTCCTTCGAGGTGCTCTCGAAGGTCGCCGGGTCGTGGTAGGGGAAAGGCGGCACCACCACGCGCACGCCGATCTGGAAGCCGCTGCGTGCTTTGATTTGGGACAGGGAACGGTCGGCCAGTTTCTGAAGCACGTCACCGATGGGCGTAATCAGTCCTTCCTGCTGGATGCTGATCGCCGGATAGCCGAAGCGCGCGGTGAACTCGAGCGGATAGATGCCGTTCGAGTTGACGATGCAGTTGACGTCGATGTAGCTCGAGAAGCCCGCCTGCGCCAGGCGCGACTCCATCTTCTTCAGCGTGGCGTTGAACAGGCGATTGGGCCCGCTCCAGAACATGGAGGTGCCCATCTCGCCGGTGGCCGGGCCGATATCGCCGGGGAACAGCTTCTTGTGCTCGAAGTTGACGCACACCGGCATGACGAACTCGCGGCCGTTGAAGAACGCGCCGACCGCGACCTCGACGCCGACGATGCGCCGCTGCAGCTGGAACTCCTTCACCGTGTCGGAGAGGTAGCGCTTGTAGTCCTGCAGCACCTGGATCACGTCGCGCCCGTCCTCCTCTTCGCCGACGAACAGCAGGCGCTTGTTGTTCTGCGCCTCGCCGCTGGGCTTGAGCACGTAGCGGTTCGGATTCGCTTCGACGTACTTCATGGCATCGTCGAAGGAGGTGAAGTTCTCCTGCGGGATGATCGGCACGCCGGCGGCCTTCAGCTCCTGCTGGCCGAAGGCGCGGTCCTCCTCCAGCCGGTCGGTGTAGGGCGAGCCGCCGACCACGGCCTTGCCGGCCTCGCGCAGCTCCTGCGCCAGGGTGCCCATGCCGCCGAGCACGTCGTCGAACACCACCACCTCGGCCCAGTCCACTTCGCGCCGCCAGTCGTCCACCTTCGGCACGAAGCCGTCGCCCATCGCCTTCACTTCCGGGGTCTGGATCCACAGCTTCGCCTGGTGGCCCTCCCGGATCACCTGCCACGCGATGTCGGCGATCAGGCCCTCGTAGGAGACGAAGAGGAACTTGGTCGCCATTTAGAGCGCGGCTTCGAACTCGGCGGGGTCGAAGCCGACCAGCAGCTTGGTGCCCCTCTCGACAATGGGGCGCCGGATCGCGCTCGGATTCTGCTGCAGCAGCTCGAGCGCGCGCGCCGCCCATTCCTTCGGCTTTGGCGCGGCGATGCCTTCCTTCTTGTAATCGTGGAAGTCGTAGCCGACCTTGCGCGCCTCGAGCCACGCGAATGCCTTCTTCATCGTGTCGCAGTTGCGGATGCCGTAGACCTTGGGCTTCATAGGGGGAGGGGAAGTCAAAGCCGGTCGTTAGCGTCGCGCTCGCGGCATGGTTTGGCATGGCCGCAGCGCAATCGTTCCGTCGCGGCCGGTCACCGCAGCAGCGGGAACGCGCTGAACGTGTCGGGCAGGTTGGCCGGCGGCGCGGGCGCGAGGTGCTTCGGGGTGAGCTCGGCGTACGACGTGACGCCGAGCAGGCCCATGCAGATGCGGATCTCGTCTTCGAGCAGTTCGAGCGCGCGCACCAGGCCCGGCACCCCGGCCGCGCCCAGGCCCAGGCCGGTGAGGCGGCCGAGGCCGACCGCCTTGGCGCCGAGCGCCATCGCCTTCACCACGTCGCTGCCGCGCATGTAGCCGCCGTCGACCCAGACCTCTGCCTTGCCCTTTACGGCATTGAGAATTTCGGGAAGGACCGCGGTGCTTCCCAGCCCATGGTCGAGCTGGCGGCCGCCATGGTTGGAGACATAGATCACCTCGACGCCGTGCTGCACGGCGATCTCCGCGTCCTCGACGGTGGCGATCCCTTTGATGATCAGCGGCAGGTCGTGCTTGTCCTTGTATCGCTTTACTTGATCCCATGACAGACCCGCCTGGAACGCTGCCCCTTCGATTGCGCGCGCGCGCCAGGGCTTGACGAAGCGACCGACGAGGTCGCGCTCGCGCCGGCTGTAGGCGGCGACGTCGACGGTGAAGCAGAAGGCGCGGTAGCCGTTGTCCTTCGCGCGGCGCACCCAGTCGTCGGTCCACGCGTCGTCGCCGCGCACATAGAGCTGGAATGCGCGCAGCGTGTCGGCGGCGGCCGCGGTCGCCTCGAGCCCGGGCTGGCACACCGAGGAAAGCATCTGCGGCACGCCGAACTGCGCCGCGGCGCGCGCGGCCGAGGCGGCGCCGCCTTCGACGATCGATTCGAGGCCGCCGATCGGCGCGAGAAACACCGGCAGGCGGGTTTTCTGCCCCAGAAACATTGCCGAGCTATCGATGCGGCTCACGTTGCGCAGCACGCGCGGCCGGAACGCCAGCGAATCGAGCGCCATGCGGTTGCGCCGCACCGTGGTCTCGGTCTCGGCGCCGCCGATCAGGTAGCTCCACGGGCCCGGCGCGAGGTTGCTGCGCGCCGCCGCCACGATCTCCTGCAAGGTCAGGAACTGCTCGGTCAGGGGTGCGTTCATTGCTTTAGCTTAGCCGCTACCACGTGGCGCGGCGCGAACTCGCGCGTCTCGCCGTCGGCGAAGGTCACGGCGACGCGGTCGTCGTGTACCGCCGCCACGGTACCGCGGCCGTACTTGGGCATGCGCACCGCGTCGCCCTTCTTCAGGCCCGGCGGCTGTGCCTTGATCCGCAGCGTCATGCCCGACGCGTCGCCCTTGCGCTGCACGCAGTTGTCGCAGGCGCCGCACTCGTCGCCGAGCTCGACGGCTTCGTCGAAGTACTCGAGGATCATCTTCCAGCGGCATTGCGCGCCGCGTGCGTAGGCGGCCAGCATCTCCACCTTGCTGCGCTTCCTCGCGAAGTAAAGCTGCACCCGGCGGTCGGCGTGGTCATAGAGCAGGGTGCAGCGCGCCTCCTTGCCGTCGCGGCCGGCGCGGCCGGCTTCCTGGTAGTAGGCCTCCAGGCTGCCGGGCAGCTGGTAGTGCACGACGTAGCGGATGTCCGGCCGGTCGATGCCCATGCCGAAGGCGTTGGTGGCGACCATGGTGCGGGCCTTGCCGCTCATGAAGGCTTCCTGGCGCTCGGTGCGTTCGCGGCCGCCGAGGCGGCCGTGGTAGAGCTCGGCCTTCACCCGCTGCGCGGCAAGCCAGGCGTGCACCGCCTTCGCCTCCCTCACGGTGGCGCAGTAGACGATCCCGGCGCCGCCGGCGCGCACGACCTCGAGCAGCGCCTGCTTCTTTTCGTCCTGGTTGGTGACCTGCAGCACTTCGAAATACAGATTCGGCCGGTAGACACCCGCGTTCAGCACGCGCATGCGCGGCCGTCCGAGCTGGCGCGCGATGTCCTCGATCACGTCCGGGGTCGCCGTGGCCGTGAGGGCGAGCAGGGTGGGGTTGCCGAGCGCGCGCAGCGCGGCGCCGAGCTTGGCGTAGGCCGGCCGAAAATCGTGGCCCCACTGCGTGATGCAATGCGCTTCGTCGACCACGAACAGATCGATCGGGCTGGCCTTGAGCTTTTTCAGGAACTCCGGCGCCGCGAGCTGCTCGGGCGTGGCGAAGATGAAGTCGGCCTTGCTCTCGCGGATCAGCCGCTCGGCCTTGCGCCGCTCGGCCGCCGAAAGCGCGCTGTTCACCGCGGCGGCGTCGACGCCGCGGTCCTCGAGCTTGTCCGACTGGTCCTTCATCAGCGCGATGAGCGGTGAAACCACGATCGTGGCGCCGCGCATCTGCAGCGCCGGCAGCTGGTAGCAAAGCGACTTGCCGGCGCCCGAAGGCATGATGGCGAGCGTGTCGCGCCCGGCGAGCACGCTCTCGATCACTTCGCGCTGTCCCGGGCGCAGGCGCCGCAGGCGGAAGGTGCGGCGCAGCAGCTCGGCGAGCTTATTTCGCAAGCAGCTTCATCGCCCGCTCGAGGCCGTTGAGGGTGGTCGGATACATGCGCCCGTTCATCAGCTCCTTGATCACGCCGATCGACTGGCGGTAGGACCAGATCTCCTCGGGCTCCGGGTTGAGCCAGACGCACTTCGGGTAGATGTCGGTGAAGCGCTTGATCCACACCGCGCCGGGCTCCTCGTTGAGGTACTCGATCGAGCCGCCGGGCTGCAGGATCTCGTAGGGGCTCATGGTGGCGTCGCCGACGAAGATCACCTTGTAGTCGTGGCCGTACTTGTGCAGGAGGTCCCAGGTGCGCGTGCGCTCGGAGTGGCGCCGGCGGTTGTCCTTCCACACGAAGTCGTACAGGCAGTTGTGGAAGTAGAAGAACTCGAGGTGCTTGAACTCGGTCTTGGCGGCGCTGAACAGCTCCTCGGCGAGCTTGATGTGGTCGTCCATGGTGCCGCCGATGTCCATCAGCATCAGCACCTTGATCGCGTTGCGGCGCTCGGGCCGCATGTGGATGTCGAGGTAGGTCTTGCGCGCGGTGCTATGGATGGTGTTTTCCAGGTCGAACTCGTCCGGGGCGCCTTGCCGAGCGAACTTGCGCAGCCGCCTCAATGCGACCTTGATATTGCGCGTGCCGAGCTCGACCGAGTCGTCGAGGTTGCGGTACTCGCGCTGGTCCCAGACCTTCACCGCGCTGCGGTTGCGGCTTTTCTCCTGGCCGATGCGGATGCCTTCGGGGTTGTAGCCGTAGGCGCCGAAAGGCGAGGTGCCGCCGGTGCCGATCCACTTGGAGCCGCCCTGGTGGCGGTTTCTCTGCTCTTCGAGCC
>DATFDV010000171.1:0-4544 GCA_035251855.1 Burkholderiales bacterium
GCTCGACAAGCTGCGAGCCGAGTCCGAGCGCGCCGGGCGCGAGCGCGCGGTGTCCGACAAGGAGCGCGACAAGCGCGAGGAAGCACTAAAACAGCAGCTCGAGGCCCTGCGCGCCATCGAACGTGGAATACTGGAGCGCGAGGAAAAATTGCGCCGGCGCACGAAATGATCGTCAGAGAAAAGGGTCCGGTCCTGTTGGTCGACGACGACAAGGACCTGCTGCAGCTGATCGCGATGCGGCTGACGGCGGCCGGCTATGCGGTGACCGCCGTGGCCTCGGGCGAGGCGGCACTTTCGGCGCTGGCGGTGTCGCGCCCGCAGGTGGTGGTTACCGACCTTCGCATGCAGGGCATGGACGGCATGGCCCTCTTCGACGCCATCCACCGCGATTCGCCCTCACTGCCGGTGCTGATCCTCACCGCGCATGGCACCATTCCGGAAGCCGTCAGTGCGACGCGCCGTGGCGTCTTCAGCTTCTTGACCAAGCCCTTCGAGCCCAAAGTGCTGCTCGACACGGTGGCCGAGGCGATGCGCCTTTCCAGCCCGCCGCCCTCGGGCGAGCTCGAGTCCTGGCGCGCCGAGCTGATCACGCGCTCCTCGGCGATGGAGGATCTGCTCTCGCAGGCGCGCCGCGTGGCGGCCTCCGACGCTTCGGTGTGCATCTTCGGCGCGAGCGGCACCGGCAAGGAGCTCCTCGCCCGCGCCATTCACCGGGCCAGTCCAAGGGCCGACGCTGCCTTCATCGCGGTGAACTGCGGCGCGATCCCGGAGGGCCTGCTCGAATCGGAGCTGTTCGGCCACAAGAAAGGCTCGTTCACCGGCGCGGTCTCCGACCGCACCGGGCTTTTCCAGGCGGCGCAGGGCGGCACGCTGTTCCTCGACGAGATCGGCGACATGCCACTGCCGCTGCAGGTGAAGCTGCTGCGGGCCCTCGAGGAGCGAAAGGTCCGCCCGGTCGGCTCGTCGCAGTCCTTCGATGTCGACGTGCGCGTGATCGCGGCCACCCACCGCAAGCTGGAAGACCGGATTGCCTCGGGCGAATTCCGCGAGGACCTCTACTACCGGCTGAACGTGGTGAAGCTCTATATCCCCGCGCTCGCCGAGCGCAGGGAAGACATTCCGCTGCTGGCGAATGCGTTTCTCACCCGCCTCGGCGCCCGCTACCAGCGCGCGCGGCTGTCGCTGTCGCCGGAGGCGATCGAGCTCATGGTCTCCGCGCCGTGGCCCGGCAATGTGCGGCAGCTGCTGAACGTGGTCGAGCAGGCGGTGGCGCTTTCCGCGACCGAGGTGATCCCGGACTCGCTGGTGAGGAAGGCGCTCGACGCCAAGGACAGCGAGCTCACGCCGCTGGATGAGGCGCGGCGCGCGTTCGAGCGCGACTACCTGGTGCGCATCCTGAAGATCACCGGCGGCAACGTGACCAAGGCTGCGCGCCTCGCCGGGCGCAACCGCACCGAGTTCTACCGGCTGCTCGAGCGCCACTCCCTCGAGCCGAGCGTGTTCAAGGTCGCTTGAATGCCCAGTGGCGCAGGTAAGCGATAGCCAGCGCGCAGACCAGGGCAAAGCCACCCAGCACGTAGAACCCGGTTACCAGGCCGTAGCGGTCGGCGAGGAACCCCATGATGAGCGGCGTGCTCAGATGCGACACGCTCCAGCCCAGTCCGCCGAGCGCGAGCGCCGAGCCGCGCTCCTCGGGCCTGCTCGCTTCCGAGATGGTCACCTGGAAGTAGAGCGTCATCGCCGCCGTGCCAGCGCCGACGACCAGCATCCAGAAGGCGATCGGCACCACGTGGTTCACCAGCGGCAGGAACCCGACCGCGGCCGCCACGGCGATGCCGCAGACCACCGGCCACAGCGTTTGCGGGCCGGTGCGTACGAAGCGCGCCACCAGCAGGCTCGCGCCGATGGACCCCAGCGCCCGCAGCGCCAGCAGGATCCCCGAGGCCTCCTCGCCGTGGCCATAGTTCGCCAGCAGCACCGGGTAGAACGACATGGTGAGCGAGAACGGCAGCGCCGAGAGGTAGGCGCACATTACGGTGTAGGCGATGATCCGCTCGCGCAGCAGCGGCAGGTAGGCGGCGAGCACGTGGCGGGTCGGCGCCGGCTTCGACGGCGGCGGGCGCGTGCCCAGGCCGGCGGCGAGAGCGATGGCGCCGGTGGCGGCGAGGGCGGCGAACGTCGGCTGGAAACCCGCCGCCGCGAGCAGGAAGCCGCACACCGTGGTGCCCACGATCTGGCCGAAGTTGGTGACCGCGTTCAGCCGGCCGAGCTGCACCCCGCGCGCCCCGGGCAGCTCGCTCGCCATCGCCCAGGTCGCCGGCCAGAAAGCGGCGCGCGAGATGACCAGGACCAGCTGCCCTACCAGCAGCATCCAGAAGCCCTCGGCGGCCATCAGCCACAGCCCCGCGGCGATGGTCGCCACCGAGGAGCCGAGCAGGATGCGGCGGCCGCCGATGCGGTCGGTATAGGCGCCGCCGACGAGGTTGAGCGGCGCCTGGGCGAAAACCGGCGCCGCGAACAGCACGCCGATCTGGGCGTTCGACAGCCCCTGGGAATACGCATACAGGGGCACCGCGAGCCAGGTCATTCCCAGGCCGAGGTTCCAGGCGAGGGAGGCGAGGAAGAAAAAGCCGTGCGGCACGCTGGATTATGGTTTGCGGGCGTAAGCCGGCGGCGGCCGTTTCGACCAATGGCCATGCGGCTGCTGCTTTTCTTCCTCTTGATTGTTCCAGCGATACCCGAAGCGGCCGAATGCACCGCCAGCTCCGGTGCCGGAACCGCCGCGCTGGTCGAGCTGTATACCTCCGAGGGCTGCTCGAGCTGCCCGCCCGCCGAGCGCTGGTTGGCGAGCCTCGACAGCCGCTACCCCGCGGGAAAGATCGTGGCGCTGGCGCTGCATGTCGATTACTGGGACTACATCGGCTGGAAGGACCCCTACGCCAAACGCGAGTTTTCGCTGCGCCAGAGGAAATTCAGCCAGCTGCAGCGCATGGCGCTCGTCTATACGCCCCAGGTGCTCCTGCAGGGACGCGACTTTCGCCGCTGGGGCGGCAAGGCCTTCGATGAGGCGCTGGCGAAGATCAATGCCCAGCCGGCGAGGGCGAACCTCAAGCTGGCGGTAACGGGTACGGAGCCTGGCGCGCTCCAGGTGGAAGCGCTGGCCGAGCTCCTGCAAGGGCCTGCCGAGGCCGATCTGTACGTTGCCGCATACCGCAGCGGGCTGCAGAGCCAGGTGAAGGCCGGAGAGAACCGCGGCCGCCTGCTCACCCATGACTACGTGGTGCTCGAGTGGCAGGGGCCCTTTGCTTTCGCCGGAAAGACCCTGAGCGAACGCCGCAAAGTGCCTTTACTGCCCGGCGCCACCCCGGCAAATTCGGGGGTGGCCGCCTTTGTGCAGGACCGTCGTACCGGCGAGGTGCTCCAGGCCCTGCTTCGGTCCGCCTGCTAAGGCGCACCGAATTGCGAACCTGACCCCGAATTGCCATATACCTGCTAAGGCCGCGATTTTCCTTTAGTATTCGCGCCTTCAGCCTGCCCGCCCAGGGGGGTCGGGCACACGGAGAGACGGCTATGCAAGCGACGCAGATCCGGCAAAAGGACGGCGTCTTCTACTTCGTCAGCTACCGCGCCAAGGACCTGCTGGCGAAGGTGCGCTTCATCAGCCGCTTCTACGGCGAGAACGAGGAGATCGCTCCGAGCCGCATCTCCGAAGACGACGACATCGCGCAGTTCATCGCCAAGATCGAGCGCAACGACCACGCCTTCCAGCGCTCGCTGTCGCGCGCCAAGGTGCGCCAGCTGAAGAACTTCTACGAGACCGCGATCACGCAGCCGCCGATTCCCGGCACGGTGCTGCTGTTCACCTCCGAGCGCCTGAACTTCCGCGCCGACGGCGACGGGCCCGCCGGCAGCCTGAGCGAGCCCTCGTCCAAGTACCTGATCATCGACGGCCAGCACCGGCTGGCGGCGCTGCGCTTCTACCTGCACGAGCGCCCCGACGACGCGGGCACCATCAACGTGCCGTGCATCATCTTCGACGGGCGCAGCGAGGATTTCGCCACCGAGATGTTCGTCATCATCAATTCGACGCCGACGCGCATCAACAAGAGCCACCTCGTCGACCTCTACGAGCACGTGTCGTTCGCCGCGCCCGACCGCAAGTTCGCCGCGCGGCTGGTCGAGCGGCTCTACGGCGAGGGCGACAGCCCGCTGCGCTACCGCATCAACCGCCTCGGCGGCCGCAGCCAGCGCGACAAATGGGTGCTGCAGGCGGAGCTGTTCAACGAGCTGCATCGCTGGGTGCGCGGCCGCTGGCGCTCGATCCAGCTTGCCGGCGGCAGCTCGAAGGAAGTGCCGCGCTACTACGCCATCATCCGCGACTTCTTCAAGGCCGCGCGCAACGTGTTCGGCGACGGCGTGTGGGGCAAGGACAACCACATGGTTACCAAGCCGGTGACCATCAAGGCCATGGTGCGGGTATGCGCGGACCTTGCGCGCGACGACGCCGAGCCCGAAGCCGGGCGCGTGCAGCGCTGGGAAGAGCG
>DATFDV010000172.1:0-9195 GCA_035251855.1 Burkholderiales bacterium
CCGGCGGTGATCGCCGACAACGTCGGCGACAACGTCGGCGACTGCGCCGGCATGGCGGCGGACCTGTTCGAAACCTACGCGGTCACGATCATCGCCACCATGCTGCTCGGCGCGCTGATGGTGCCGACCACCAGCACCGCCGCGCTGGTCTACCCGCTGGCTCTGGGCGGCTTCGCCATCATCGCCTCGATCGCCGGCACCTGGTTCGTGCGGGCCAAGCCCGGCGAGATCAACGTCATGCCGGCGCTGTATCGCGGCTTGTGGGTGGCCGGCATCCTCGCGCTTATCGCCTTCTGGCCGATCACCCTTTACGTCATGGGCGACGTGCTGCGCGACGTGCCGTTCGACGTCGCCGGCGGCAAGAAAATGCTCACCGTGTGGCACCTGTGGGGCGCGGCAGTGGTCGGCCTGGTCCTCACCGGGTTCCTGGTGTGGATCACCGAGTACTACACCGGCACGCAGTACAAGCCGGTGCGCCACGTCGCCGAGGCCAGCGTCACCGGGCACGGGACCAACATCATCGCCGGCCTGGGCGTTTCGATGAAATCCACCGCCTGGCCGGTGCTCGCGGTGTGCGCCGCGATCTTCGCTTCCTATTGGCTCGCGGGCCTCTACGGCATCGCCATTGCCGCGACTTCGATGCTGTCGATGGCCGGCATCATCGTCGCGCTCGACGCCTACGGGCCGATTACCGACAACGCCGGCGGCATTGCCGAGATGGCCGGTCTTCCCGAATCAGTGCGCGCCATTACCGACCCGCTGGATGCGGTCGGCAACACCACCAAGGCGGTCACCAAGGGCTACGCGATCGGCTCCGCCGGCCTCGCCGCACTGGTGCTGTTCGCGGACTACACCCATGCGCTCGAGGCGAGCGGCAAGAGCTTCACCTTCGACCTCTCCAACCACATGGTGATCATCGGCCTGTTCATCGGCGGGATGGTGCCGTACCTCTTCGGCGCGATGGCCATGGAAGCGGTCGGGCGCGCAGCCGGCGCGGTGGTGATCGAGGTGCGCCGCCAGTTCAAGGAGATCCCCGGCATCATGCAGGGCACCGCCAAGCCGCAGTACGGCGTGGCGGTCGACATGCTGACCCGCGCGGCGATCCGCGAGATGATGATTCCGTCGCTGCTGCCGGTGCTGGTGCCGGTGCTGGTCGGCCTGCTGCTCGGCCCGCAGGCGCTCGGCGGCGTGTTGATGGGCACCATCGTCACGGGACTCTTCGTCGCCATCTCCATGTGCACCGGCGGCGGCGCCTGGGACAACGCCAAGAAGTACATCGAGGACGGCCACCACGGCGGCAAGGGCTCCGACGCGCACAAGGCGGCGGTGACCGGCGATACGGTCGGCGATCCCTACAAGGACACCGCCGGTCCGGCGGTCAACCCGCTGATCAAGATCATCAACATCGTCGCCTTACTCATCGTACCCTTGATGGTGTGAAACCGGTCTTATCGGTGCTGGCGAGAAGGGCGGCGATTGCCGCCCTTTTTCTTTGCTGCACCGCCTGCGCCACCCCGACGGCGAGCCGCTACCTGGTCGCGGCGGCGCACCCGCTCGCCGCCGAGGCGGGAGCCGCGGTGCTCAAGCGCGGCGGCTCGGCGATGGACGCCGCGATCGCAGTGCAGATGATGCTCGGCCTGGTCGAGCCGGAGTCTTCGGGCATCGGCGGCGGCGCGTTCCTCCTCTATTGGTCGCAAAGAGAGAAGACGCTGCGGACGTACGATGGCCGCGAGAGCGCCCCCGCCGCCGCGAAACCGGAGCGTTTTCTGAAAGATGGCAAGCCCTTGGCCTTCATGGAAGCCGCCGTGGGCGGCCAGTCGGTCGGCGTGCCCGGCGTGCTGCGCATGCTCGAGCTCGCGCACCGGCGCCATGGGCGCCTGCCGTGGAACGAGCTGTTCGACGCCGCGATCCGTACCGCCGACGAAGGGTTCGTGCCGGCGCCGAAGCTGCGCGCCGCGCTCGAGGGCGAGCGATTCCTGCGAGAGGATCCGGCGGCGCGAAGGATCTATTACTCCGGTCCGCGCGTGGTGAATCCCGACTATGCCGAGACGCTGCGCTTGATCGCCCGCGGCGGCGCATCGATGTTCTACGAGGGCGAGGTGGCGAAGGACATCGTGCTCGCCGTGCGCACGCACGCCAGGCCCGGCGATCTGACCGAGGACGATCTGCGCGGCTATCGCGCGCTCGAGCGCGAGCCGGTGTGCGGGCCCTATCGCGCGCGGCGGGTCTGCTCGATGGGCCCGCCAAGCTCCGGCGGCGTCGCGCTGCTGCAGATCCTCGGGCTGCTCGAGCGCACGCGCTTCGCGCGCGCGCCGCCGCAGTCGGCCGAGGCGCTGCATTTCTTCGCCGAGGCCGGCAAGCTCGCCTACGCCGACCGGGCGCGCTACCTCGGCGATCCCGGGTTCGTGACGGTTCCGGTCAAGGCCTTGTTGGCCGGGTCGTACCTGGACAAGAGGGCCAAGCTGATCACCGAACGCGCGATGCAGATGGCCGCGCCGGGGGATAGCGAAGCCGGTACCAGCCATTTCTCCATCGTCGACGCGCGCGGCGATATCGTTTCCATGACCACCACCATCGAGTCGGCGTTCGGCAGCCGCATCATGGTGCGCGGCTTCCTGCTGAACAACCAGCTCACCGACTTCGATTTCATGCCCGGCGGCGCGAACGCGGTGGCACCGGGCAAGCGCCCGCGCAGCAGCATGGCGCCGACGATCGTTTTTCGTGGCGATGAACCGACGCTGGCCGTCGGTTCGCCCGGCGGCTCGATGATCATCAACTACGTCGCCAAGGCCCTCATTGGCACGCTCGACTGGGAGCTCGACGTCCAGGCGGCGGTCGACCTGCCGAACTTCGGCTCGCGCAACGGCCCGACGCTCCTCGAGCAGGGCAGCCGGTATGAAGCCCTTGCATCGTCCCTGGAGGCGCGCGGCCATCAGGTGGATAGAATCGTGCTGACCAGCGGATTGCATGGCATCGAGCGCGTGGCGGGAGGCTGGCGCGGCGCAGCCGATCCGCGCCGCGACGGTGCGGTGAAGGGGGAGTAAGAAGGGGAGGCAGATGGCGCAGCGCAAGGCTTCGCTCGGCAAGATCACCCGACCGAACGTGTCGGCGGTGCTGCCGCGCAAACGCCTGTTCGCGCTGCTCGACAGTCAGGGTGCGGCGGCCTGGGTGACCGGCCCGCCGGGCTGCGGCAAGACCACGCTGGCCGCGAGCTGGCTCGACCACGCCGGGCTGCGTTCGCTGTGGTATCAGCTCGACGAGGGCGATGCCGATATCGCCACCTTTTTCTATTACCTGAGCGTGGCGGCGGCGGCGCGTGACGAAGGCGCGGGACAGCCGCTGCCGCTGCTGACGCCCGAATACCAGGCGGGTCTCGCGGTATTCACGCGCCGCTATTTCGAGCGCCTGTTCGCGCAGCTCAAGCCGCCGTTCGCCGTGGTCTTCGACGGCTATCACGAAGTGCCGGCTTCGTCGCAGCTGCAGGAGGTCCTGCGCATCGCGCTCGAGGCGCTGCCGCCCGGGGGCCGGATCCTGATCGTCAGCCGCGGCGATCCGCCGGCCAGCATGGCGCGCCTGCGCGCCCACCAGACGCTGTCGGTTCTGGGCTGGGAGGAGCTGCGCCTCACCCGCGAGGAAGCCGGCTCGATCGTCGCGCAGCGCAAGCTCACGCTCGGCGCCGAGGCGGTCGACGCGTTGTACGCACGCACGCAGGGCTGGGCGGCGGGGCTGGTGCTGGTGCTCGCGCAAGCGCGCGTTGCCGGCGCGATCGCCGAGGCGCCGGGCCTGCCGACGCGCCAGCTGGTGTTCGACTACTTTGCCGGCGAGATCTTCCAGAAGGCCGACGTGCGCGCGCAACAATTCCTGCTGCACACGGCCTATCTGCCCGAAATGACCACGCGCATCGCGCTCGAGCTGAGCGGCGATCCCGCCACCGGCGAGCTGCTCGCCAGCCTGACGCGCAACAACTACTTCGTCAGCTTGCGCGAAACGCAGCCCGAGCCGGTCTACCAGTACCACCCGATGCTGCGCGACTTCCTGCAGGCGCGCGCCGGCGAGGCGCTGCCGAAGGAACGCCGCCGCGACCTGCAGCGCCGCTCGGCGGCGCAGATGGAACAGGCCGGCCGCATCGAGGACGCGGTCGCGCTCTACCGCGACTGCCACGACTGGGACGACATGGCGCGGCTGATCGAGGTGCACGCCGCCGCTCTGGTCGCACAGGGCCGCGGCGAAACGCTGGCGCGCTGGGTGGAGGAGCTGCCCGCCGAGGTGCAGAGCCGGCATCCCTGGACGCTGTACTGGGCGGCGGCGAGCCAGGCGCAGCTCACCCCGCGCGAGAGCCGGCTGCTCTACGAGAAGGCGTTCGATCTTTTCCGCAGCGCCGGCGACGGCGTCGGCACGGTGCTCGCCGCCTCGGGCGCCATGTTCGCGATCCTGTACGAGCTCGACGACTGCTCGCTGCTCGACCGCTGGATCGCGGTGCTCGACGAAGCCGACAAGGGCGGGGTGCCGCTGCCTTCGCCGGCGGTCGAGGCGCGCGTGGCCTGCAGCATGTTCATCGCGCTCACGCTGCGCCAGCCGCAGCGCCGCGACATGAAGCAATGGATCGAGCGCGCGCTGGCGGCGGCGCAGGCGCAGGCGGACGTCAACCTGCGGATGTTCGTCGGCTCGCTCGCCGCGCTGACGGTGATGTGGACCGGGCTGTACTCGCGCGCGGCGCAGCTCATCGAGGCGCTGCGCACGATGAGCGCCGCGCCGGGCGTGACGCCGTTCTCCCTCATCACGCTGAAAAACATCGAAACCATGTACGCCATGTTCATCGCCGACGGGGCCGCGTGCGCCAGGACCATGCGCGAGGGGCTCGACATCGCGCAGGCCACCGGCGTGCATACCTGGACCTTCCAGCTCCTCGTCTGGGGCTACGGCGGCGCGCTGGGCGCCGGCGACCTCGGGGCGGCGGCGGCGATCGCCAGGCAGATCGAGCCGCTCACCGGCCAGGCCGGGCGCCTGAACCTCTGCGTGTACCGCCATTTCCAGGCCTGGGAGGCGCTGCTGCGCAAGGACCTGATGGACGCGCTGCAGAAGGAGAAAGCGGCGCTGCGCATGGCGGTGGAAGTCGGCTGTCCGCTCTATGAGGCGCTTTGCCGCCTGGCGCTCGCCGGGATCCTCGCCGATTGCGGCGACGAGCGGCGCTGCATTTCGCACCTCGCGGCGCTGCGCAACATCGCGCGCGGCATCGACAACCGCCACCTCGAGTTCACCTGCCTGACCGGCTTCGCGCAGATCGCGCTCGCGCACGGCCGGCGGCGCACCGGCCTTGCGGCGTTGCGGCGCGGCCTGGAGCTCGGGCGCGAGTACGGCTACTTCCACTTCCTGGGCTGGCAACCCGCAGCGGTGGCGCGCGTGCTGGCGCAGGCGCTCGAAGCCGGCATCGAGCGCGACTATGCGAAAAGCCTGATCAAGCGGCGCCACCTGGTGCCCGAGAAGCCGCCGCTCGCGGTCGAGGGCTGGCCCTGGGCGTATCGGGTGCAGACCTTCGGCGGTTTCCGGCTTCTGCATCATGACCAGCCATTGGCTGCGAGCGGCGCCAAAGCCAAGCGCCGGCCGCTCGAGCTGCTGAAACTGCTCATCGCCTACGGCGGCGAGCAGGTGAGCGAGAGCCGCGTCACCGACGCGCTGTGGCCACGCATCGACGGCGACTCGGCGCATCGCTCGTTCACCAGCACGCTGCACCGCCTGCGCAAGCTCCTCGGCGAGGACCGCGCGGTGACGCTGCACGAGGGACGCCTGTCGCTCGACCGGCGGTTTTTCTGGCTCGACACCTGGGCGTTCGAGCAGCTCGCCGCCGACCTCGAAAGCGCCACCGAGCCGCTGCAGATCGAGAAGCTGGTCGAGCGCGTGCTGGCCCTGTACCGCGGCAGCTTCATGGCCGACGAAGCCGACGCCGCCTGGATGATCCAGGCGCGCGAGCGGCTGCGCAGCCGCTTTTCGCGTGTACTCACCCGCGTCTACCGCCATTGGCAGGAGCGCGGCGAGGATGCCCGCGCGCGCGAGCTCCATGAGAAATGCCTGGAAATCGATCCGCTGGCGCCGCCGCCGGCGCCATTTAAGCCAACGGTAAGCGATCGGTAACCGATCGGCCTGCACTCGCCTGCGATTCTGGGTCACCGGGCAAGGGAGCCCGCATCCTAGAAAAGGAGCGAGTCATGAAGCTTTCGAAACTGGCAGTGGCGCTAACCGTCCAGGCGCTCGGTCTTTCCGGTTGCTACGTCGTGCCGGTCGGTCCTGACGGTAATTACGCGATCTATATCCCGACGCATGCGTCGCCCACTTATGGGGGCGCAGGCCCGGCGCCGGTGCCCTCGACGGCGTCCGCGTACCCGGCGCCGCCGCGCGTGCTGCACGCGCGCCTGTATCCCGAAAACGATACCGCCACGCAGACCGGCATGGTCGCCGGCACTGTGACCAACATGATGACCGGCAAGGGCCGCTTCCAGGTGCAGTACGCGGGCGAGGTGCTGACCGGCGAAGCGACGCGCGTCTCGGGCGACGAGCGCAAGGGCATCGCCAGCGCCTACGGCCCGAGCGGCTCGTTCATGAGCTGCGAGTACCAGATGAGCACGCCGATGCAGGGGGCCGGGACGTGTAATTTTTCGAATGGCGCGCGCTACAAGCTTCACGTCGGCAACTAGGTCCGGCCGCCAATGGTTACCTTACGGGAAG
Source organism: Burkholderiales bacterium (assembly GCA_035251855.1). Taxonomy (GTDB): domain Bacteria; phylum Pseudomonadota; class Gammaproteobacteria; order Burkholderiales; family SG8-39; genus SCGC-AG-212-J23. The sequence goes on from DATFDV010000172.1 coordinate 6,721, forward strand.
CGGACGTGCTGCGCCTGCTGGCAGGCGGGCGCACCTACGGACAGATCGGTGAGCAGCTCGGGATCTCTGCGCACACCGTGCGCAGCCACATCAAGAACTGCTATCGCAAGCTCCAGGTGCATTCGGCTGCGGAGGCCGTGATGCGGGCGGTCCAGCTGCGGATCCTGGTCGAGGAGGCTTATCCCCGCAGCATGGGATGGGCACCGATGAAGCGCGGGGAGTGATCAACTAGCAGCGCAAGTTTTACAATCCAGCCGCCCGTACGGTGCGGAATATGGGCGCGGGCCCGTGTGTAGGGCCCGCTTTTTTTTACGTTTTTCTTCCACCGGCAGATGTCACGGAAGCCGCTCGGGGGGCTAAAATTTCGCCGGTTTCCGCTGTCTCTGGGAGGGGAAGCGCATGAAGAAGCGAGCCGGCCGCAGCGAGCTGCGCGCCAATCACATCGCCATTGCCGTTGCCGCCGCATTCGGGCCGTGGTTCGCCTATGGGCAGACACCGCCGCCCAACCAGCTGCCGGCGCTCACGCTTACGCAGGGCTCGGGCCAGGTCAATGCCCCGGCCGGAAACTTCCTGCAGGTCGACCAGTATTCGCAGCGCGCAATCTTCTCCGGGTCGATGACGATGGGCTCGGCCGGGCACATGAACGTCAGCCAGCCGGGCAGCTCCGCCATCGGCCTGTTCCGGGACGTAAGCGGCAGCCTGACGCAGATCTTCGGCCGCATCACCGCCAACGGCCAGATCTTCATCTCGAACCAGAACGGCGTGCTGTTCGGCTCGACCGCGCGCGTCGAGGTCGGCGGTCTCTTCGCGAGCAGCCTGTCGATCAACGACAGCGACTTCATGGAGGGCCGCTACAACTGGTACAACGACGGCAGCGCCGGCAGCGTGACCAACCAAGGCACCATCATCACGCCTAGCGGCTACACCGTGCTCGCCGGGCCCCAGGTGCGCAACGACGGACTCATCGTCGCGCGCACCGGAACGGTGGCGCTGGCCGCGGGCGACCGCGTGGCGCTCGACCTCATCGGCGACGGACTGATCAGCGTCAATGTCGACCAGGCGGCGCTCAACGCCTCGGCGGTGAACACCGGCACCATCGACGCCGAAGGTGGCAAGGTCGTTCTCACCGCACGCAGCGCGAGCGCACTGCTCGACACGGTGGTCAATGCGGGCGGGGTCATCCGCGCCAGCTCGCTCGTCGAGCGAAACGGCGAGATCATTCTCGACGGCGGAAGCGCCGGCGTCACATCGATCACCGGTACGGTGGATGCGGTCAACGTCACCGTGCGCGGCGGCACGATCAGCGAGGCGCCGACCGCAGGCGTCTTCGCCGACAACCTCACGACCTCGTCAACCGGCAGTACCACGCTGAGCGGGGCCAACCAGGTCGGCCAATTCACGGCCAGCAGCACAGCCGGAAGCATCACCCTCGTCGACGCGGGCGCGCTCGAGGTCCTGGGCGTGACGACCAGCAACGGCGCGATCACGTTGACCGGCGACAGCCTGACGAACGCCGGATTGATCAGCAACGGCGGCGGCGCGAACACGGCGAACGTAATTCTCAGCGCCGACGCGTTCGATCTGGCTGGCGGCACCGTCGAGGGCGGCGCCGCTGCGGTAATCGTGCGTCCGCGCACCGGCACGCGCTCGTTCGGCATCGAAGCGGCGGGCGACACGACGCTCACCAACGCGGACATCGCCAGCATCAACACCAGCAACTTCATGGTGTTCGGCAGCGGCACCGGCACGATCTTTACCGGCAACATGACCATCGGCCAGAACGCTCAAGTGGATGGCGGGACGAAAAGCCTGGCGTTCTTCAGGAGCTCGGCTCCGGGCGGCACCACCACCATCGGTAGCCAGGGGGTGACGACCACCGCAGACGCGATCGTCAGCGCGGGCGGCGGCGCGATCGTCAGCAACGGCGGCACGGTCGCCGGCGACGAGATCCAGCTCAGAGCGAGCCAAGGCATAGGCTCGGCGGCGGCGAGGGTGCGGACCAATGCCAACGCGCTCGCCATCAACAACACCGGCGGCCCGGGCGCATTCGTCTCCGAAGGCGGCGACGTTACGCTGAGAAACGTCAACCTCCTGGTCGGCGGAATCGCCAACAACGTTTTCAACGTTATCGGCGGCGGCGGCGCGTATGACGTCACCGCGGCCGGCGCGCTCAGCGTGGGCGGGCTGATCGCGACCACCAACGGCGCCATCACGCTCACGACGAGCAGTCTGGCCAATAGTGGCTTGATCACCACCAACGGGCCGGCCAACACCGCCAACATAGTTTTCAATGCCGACGCGTTCAACCTGGCGGGCGGCACGGTCCAGGCGGGCGCGGCGGCGGTGGCCCTGCGCCCGCGCACCGGCACCAACTCGTTCGGCATCGAATCGGCCGGCGCCACCACGATCAGCAACGCCGATCTCGCGAGCATCCAGACCGACAACTTCATCATCTTGGGCAGCAGCACCGGCACC
>DATFDV010000173.1:0-5587 GCA_035251855.1 Burkholderiales bacterium
GGTGATGCCGTCCTTTTCGCCCAGGCCGAGGAACACGTTCGGATGCAGCACGTTCTTCGCCCGGTTCATGTACTCGACGAAGCCCTTCACCCCGCCGGAGAAGGCGAAGTTCTCCTCCTTGCCGGCGCGCTGGTCGATCATTACGATCTTCACGCCGTTGTTGAGGAACGAAAGCTCCCGCAGACGGCGCGCCAGGATGTCGTAGTGGTAGTCGATGCTGCCGAAGGTGGCTTGCGAAGCGAGGAAATGCACCTCGGTGCCGCGGCGCTCGCTGCTGCCGGCGGCCTTGAGCGGGGCGGTGGCGACGCCATCGCGGAACTCCATCTGGTGCACCGCGCCGTCGCGCCAGATGGTGAGCCGCAGCCATTCCGAAAGCGCGTTGACCACCGAGACGCCGACCCCGTGCAGGCCGCCGGACACCTTGTAGCTGTTCGAGTCGAACTTGCCGCCGGCGTGCAGCTCGGTCATCACGATTTCGGCGGCCGAGCGCTTGAGCTCGTCGTCTTCCTTGATCCCGGTCGGGATGCCGCGCCCGTTGTCGAGCACCGAGATCGAATTGTCGGTGTGGATGGTGACCACGATCTCGTCGCAGAACCCGGCGAGGGCCTCGTCGACGGCGTTGTCGACCACCTCGAAGACCATGTGATGCAGGCCGGTGCCATCGGAGGTGTCGCCGATGTACATGCCGGGACGCTTGCGCACCGCCTCGAGGCCCTTCAGGACCTTGATCGAATTCGAGCCGTAGTCGCCGCTCTCGCCGTTGCCCTTGTGTTCAGACATGCTGCGCTAGATCCTCATCGGCATCACCACGTACTTGAAATCCTTTTCGGAGCCGTAGGTGATGAGCGCGCTCGAAGCGGAATCGCCGAAGGCGCATTCGATGCTCTCGCCGCCGACGTTGTTCAGCACGTCGAGCAGGTAGTTGACGTTGAAGCCGATGTCGAGCGTATCGCCCGCGTAGTCGACCTCGAGCTCCTCGTTGGCTTCCTCCTGCTCGGCATTGGAGGAGACGATCTTCAGGCTGCCCGCGCCGATCACCCAGCGCACGCCGCGAAACTTCTCGTTCGAAAGGATCGCGGCGCGCTGCAGCGCCTGCCGCAACGGCTCGCGCCCGGCCTGCAGCTTGTTCTTGTGGCCGGTCGGGATGACGCGCGTGTAGTCGGGGAATTTGCCGTCGATCAGCTTGGAGACCAGCTCGATGGCGCCGAAGCTGAACGCGGCCTGCGTGGCGGAAAGCTCGATGCGCACCGGCTCTTCGCTGTCGGCGAGCAGCTTGGTGAGCTCGAGAACGGTCTTGCGCGGCACGATCACTTCCTGTCGCGGCAGCTCGCCGGCGAGCTTGAGCGCGGCGTAGGCCAGGCGGTGCCCGTCGGTGGCCACCAGCTTCAGGCTGCCCTCCTCGACCACCATCAGCAGGCCATTCAGGTAATAGCGGATGTCCTGCTGCGCCATGGCGTACTGCACCAGGGACAGCAGGCGGCGCAGCGCTTTCTGCTCGAGCTTGAACTTGGCGGCCTCGCCGGCGGGCTTGGCCAGGCGCGGAAAGTCCTCGGCGGCCAGGGTCTGCAGCGCGAAGCGGCTCTTGCCCGCCTTGACCTGCAGGCGCTTGTCCTGCTGCTGCAAGGTGACCTCGGCGCCGTCGGGCAACGCGCGCAGGATGTCGAGCAGCTTGCGCGCGCCGACGGTGACCGCGCGCGTCTCGCCGCTGGCAGGAATCGCGCTGCGCGCCGCGATCTGGATCTCGATGTCGGTGGCGAGAAAGCCGAGCGCATCCCCGCTGCGCTCGATCAGCACGTTCGACAGGATGGGGAGCGTGTGGCGCCGCTCGATGATCCCGCTGACCGCGGAGAGCGGTGCGAGCAGCTCGTCCCGTTTTGCTTTAGCCAGAATCATTTGTTATTTACCTTAGTAGTAACTAATAGAGCGGGCTGCGCCGCTGGATAAGTCCACAAGTCCTTGCTTTATCGGCCATTGTCCTCAGCCGCGTGGCCCGGGAAACCTGTGGAGCGCGGCGGCGGCAATGTGGATCGTTTGCCGCGCTGCCGCTGCAGCGCGGGTTACTCACAATTCGTCCCAAGTTCGCCCACAGCTTTCCCGTCAGCCTTTCAGGACCTGCTGCAGCACGACATAGTCGCGATTGAGCGCCGTGTCGTGCTTGCGCAGGCTGGCAATGGTGCGGCAAGCGTGCAGCACGGTCGTGTGGTCGCGGTTGCCGAACGCTTCGCCGATCTCGGGCAGGCTCATCTGCGTGAGGTCCTTGGCGAGCGCCATGGCGACCTGGCGCGGCCGCGCCACGTTGCGGCTGCGCTTCTTCGAGTGCATGTCCGAAATCTTGAGCTTGAAATACTCGGCCACGGTCTTCTGGATGCCTTCGACGCTCACCTGGCGGCTCGCTACGCTGAGGATGTCCTGCAGCGCTTCCTTGGCGAGCTCGAGCGACAGCTCGCGGCCGCTGAAGCGGGCGAAGGCCAGCACCTTCTTCAGCGCGCCTTCGAGCTCGCGCACGTTGGAGCGCAGGTGCTTGGCGATGAAGAAGGCGATGTCCTCCGACAGCGCCACCGATTCGGCTTCGGCCTTCTTGAGCACGATGGCCACGCGCATCTCGAGCTCCGGCGGCTCGATCGCCACCGTCAGGCCCCAGCCGAAGCGCGAAATCAGCCGCTCCTCCATCCCGGCGATTTCCTTGGGATAGGTGTCGCAGGTGATCACGATCTGCTTGTGCGCCTCGACCAGCGCGTTGAAGGCGTAGAAGAATTCCTCCTGCGTGCGGCCCTTGTTGGAGAAGAACTGGATGTCGTCGATGAGCAGCAGATCCAGCGAGTGGTAGTAGCGCTTGAACTCGTCGAACGACTTCTGCTGGTAGGCGCGCACCACGTCGGTGACGTACGCCTCGGCATGGATATAGCGGATGCGCGCCTGCGGCCGATGATCGGCGAGCTGGTTGCCGATGGCCTGCACCAGGTGCGTTTTGCCCAGACCGACGCCGCCGTAGACGAACAGCGGGTTATACGACACGCCGGGATTCTCCGCGACCTGCATGGCGGCGGCGCGCGCCAGCTGGTTGGCCTTGCCGGTGACGAAGCTGTCGAACGAAAACGCCGGATTGAGCCGCGCCCGCTCGAGGTTCGAGGGTATCTCAGGGGCGCGCGGCGCGACCGGCACTGCCCGCGCGGCCGCCTCCACGGCCCGCGCCAGCACCAGGCGCAGGCCGAGCTCGCGCCCGCTCGCCTCCGTGGCGAGCCGCTCGATGCGCGCGGCAAAGCGCTCGCGCACCAGCTCCAGCACGAATCGATTGGGTGCCGCGAGGACCAGGGTGTCGGCTGCCTCGCCCACTTCGGGCGCGAGCGGCCGGATCCAGGTATTGAACTGCTGCGCGGGAAGTTCCTGCTCAAGCCGCCGCAGGCAGGCGTCCCAGAGGTTTTGCATCTTCTCGGTGGCCTAGACGAGTCGAGATTTTACCTTCTTCGACATGCGTTATCCACAGCGAAACGCGCGCGCAGAAGCGAGAAACGCTCGGCGCGCGCAGGCCGCGATTCAAGTTGACAATGCGTGGAGGCGCACGCTCTAATACCGCCCTTTTTCGGACCGGCGGAAGATGGCAACCAAGCGGACCTACCAACCTTCAAAGACGCGGCGCGCGCGGCGTCACGGCTTCCTGGTGCGCAGCCGCACTCCCGGCGGACGCAAGGTATTGCGCAACCGGCGCGCGAGCGGCCGGCGGCGTCTCGGGCTGTAGCCGCGGCCGCCAAGCGCTTCGGGCTGGACGCGGCGCGGCGGCTGAGGCAAAAAGCCGAATTCGAGCACCTGTTGCGACAAGGTGCGCGCCGCAGCCTCCAGGGTTACACGTTCTATCTGGCGCGACGCGACGCGGGCAGCGCGCGCCTCGGGATGCTGGTGTCGCGCAAGCACTCTGCGCTCGCCGTCGAGCGCAACCGCATCAAGCGTTGCATCCGCGAGGCATTCCGCCTCGAGCGCGAGGCCTTGGGCGCGCTGGACCTGCTGGTGCGCCCGCCTTATGGAATCAAGCCGTCGGCACAAATGATCTCCCGCCTTCGCGAGCTTTTCGGCACCCTCAAGCCATGATTGGCGGCGCGCTGCGTGCCGTGGTGCGCGCTTATCAATGGTTCGTACGGCCGTTGCTGCCGAGCGCCTGCCGCTTCTATCCGAGCTGCTCCGAGTACGCCGACGCCGCGCTCGAGCGCCACGGCGCCTGGCGCGGCAGCTGGCTGGCCGCGCGACGCGTTTGCCGCTGCGGCCCGTGGCATGCCGGCGGCTACGACCCGGTGCCCGACTGATGGACACCCAGCGCCTTATTCTGCTGGTGATCTTCAGCTTCTCGCTCCTCATGTTGTGGGAAGCCTGGGAGAAGGAGCGCCGTCCCAAGCCGCCGCCGCCGGCCGCCGCGCAGCAGTCGATCCCGCTTCCCAGCAAGCCTGCGGCGCCGAGCGCTCCGGCGCCGGGCACCATCGCCCCAGCCACCGGCGGCGTTCCCGCCGCCAGCGCCCCGCAGCAAGGCGAAATCGTGCGCGTCAGCACCGACCTGATCGCCGCGGAGGTCGACACGCTCGGCGGCACCGTGAAGCGCGTCGAGCTCCTGCGCCACAAGGACTCGAAGGACCTGAGCAAGAACCTCACGCTGCTCGGCCCCGACCATCACTACGAAGCGCAGAGCGGGCTCGCCGGCGAAGGCGGACCGAATCACCGCACCATGTGGCGCGTGCAGCCGGGCGAGCGCTCGCTCGCCCCGGGTGGCGATGCGTTCGAGCTGCGCCTGACGGCGAGCGGCAAGGATGGGTTGGAGGTCCACAAGATCTATACCTTCCGGCGCGGCAGCTACGTGATCGACGTGGCGCTCGAGATCCGCAATCCCGGCTCAGCGCCGCTCGCCACGTATTCGTACTTCCAGCTCACGCACGACGGCAAGCCGGACGCGAACCCGAACACGGTGGCCGAAACGTTCGGCGCCCAGAGCTTCATCGGCTTCGCCGTGTATACCGAAGAGCGCAAATTCGAGAAGGTGCACCCCTCGGACCTCGACGAGGGCAACGCCGAGCACGTCAAGCAGGCGAACAACGGCTGGCTTGCCTTCGTGCAGCACTACTTCGTCTCTGCCTGGCTGCCGGCACAGGGCGTCGCTCGCGATTACGTCACGGAAAAGCGCCAGGACGGGATCTACGCCGGGCGGGTGATGGTGCCGGTGAACCTGGCGCCGGGGGCCTCGGCGAAGCTGGTGGTGCCGTTGTATGCCGGACCCCAGGAGCAGCGTCACCTGCAAGCGGCGGCGCCGGGCATGGATCTGGTGGTCGACTACGGGTTCCTCGCCATCATCGCCTGGCCGCTGTTCTGGCTGCTGGAAAAGTTCCACGCCCTTTCGGGCAACTGGGGCGTTGCCATCATCCTGCTCACCGTGCTCATCAAGCTGGTGTTCTTCCCGCTCTCCGCGGCGAGCTACAAGTCGATGGCGAAAATGAAGCTGATCACGCCGCGGCTCACCAAGATCCGCGAAATGTACGCGCAGGATCGCCAGAAGATGAACCAGGCGATGATGGAGCTGTACAAGACGGAGAAGATCAATCCGCTCGGCGGC
>DATFDV010000174.1:0-12274 GCA_035251855.1 Burkholderiales bacterium
CTCCGGAGCGGCGGGCGCGGCGGGTTTGGGCGCCGGCGGCGCGGTGGCGATGGCCTGCCGTTGCTTGTATTCCGGCGGATCGAGCAGGAAGGTGTACTCGCGCACCAGGCGGCCGCTGCCCCACTGCAGCTCGATCAGCAGCTCGACGAAGGGCTCGTTGACCGGCGCGGTGGTGGTGACCCGCAAAATTCGCTGGTTGCCGCGCCGCTCGACGGCGAAGCGCATGGTGTTGAGCATCGCGCTGGGCTCGATGCCGGCGGCGGTGAAGGCATCGAGCGGGGCAATGCGCGCCACCAGCGTGTCTTCTTCGCCGGGACGCAGCGCCAGGATTTCGACTTCCGCGTTGAGGGGCTGGCCGAGCGGCGAAAGCACGTTGAGCCTGCCGAGGCCGGCGGCGTGCGCGCTCAATGGCGCCATTAGCGCCAACGCGGCTGCAAGGATCGCGAGACTTACCGCTTTGCCCACTGTTTCCCCACCCTTGAGTCTTCTTATGCCAGGACCAAGCAACATAACATCAACGGCTTAGGCCTGCAAATCGAGAAACTTTCTTGATTTCTACTGCTTCACCCCGGCATCCAAAAGGATACGCACCATCCGCCGCAGCGGCTCGGCGGCTCCCCACAGGAGCTGATCCCCGACCGTAAAGGCCGCCAGGTAGTCCCTGCCCATCGGCAGCGTGCGCAGCCGGCCCACCGGTACCGAAAGCTTGCCGGTCACCGCCGCCGGGGTCAGCTCGGCCAGGCTTTCCTCCCGCCGGTTGGGCACTACCTTCACCCAATCATGCGCGTCCGCCAGCATGCCCTCCACCTCGTCGATCGGCAGCGGCCGGCGCAGCTTGATCGTGAGCGCCTGGCTGTGGCAGCGCATGGCGCCGACGCGCACGCAGATGCCGTCTACCGGGATGGCGTTACCGTTACGGCCAAGGATCTTGTTGGTCTCGGCCTGCCCCTTCCACTCCTCGCGGCTCTGGCCGTTGCCCATGTCCTTGTCGATCCAGGGCAGCAGGCTCCCGGCCAGCGGATGACCGAGGTTCTCCCGCGGCAGCCCGCGCGAGCGGATCGAGTCGCTCACCGCGCGATCGATGTCCAGGATCGCGGACGCGGGATCGTTCATCAGGCTGCGGGCACTGTCGCCGACCGCCGCCATCTGCGCTACGAGGTCGCGCATCGCAGCCGCCCCGGCGCCGGAGGCCGCCTGGTAGGTCATGCTGGTCATCCACTCGACCTCGTCGCGCTGGAACAGGCCCGCCATCCCCATCAGCATGAGGCTCACGGTGCAATTGCCGCCGATGTAGTTCTTCACGCCGGTGGCGAGAGATTTCTTGATCAAATCGGAATTCAGCGGATCGAGGATGATCACCGCGTCGTCGTTCATGCGCAGCGCGCTCGCGGCGTCGATCCAGTACCCGTTCCAGCCCTGCGCGCGCAGCTTCGGATAGACCTCGTTGGTGTAATCGCCGCCCTGGCAGGAGATGATCACCGGCAGCTTCTTCAGCTCGGCGAGGTCGGTGGCATTTTTCACGGCCTCGGTCGGCTTGCCGATCGCCGGGCCCTTGCCGCCGGCCTGCGAAGTCGAGAAGAACACCGGCTCGAGATGGTCGAAATCGCGCTCGTCCCGCATGCGCTGCACCAGGACCGACCCGACCATTCCGCGCCAACCGACGATGCCGACTCTCAGCATGGCCATAGTTTAAAGCGCGGCGACCACCGCGTCGCCCATTTCTTTGGTGCCGACCTTGCGCGTTCCCGCAGTGTGGATGTCCGCGGTGCGCAGCCCCAACTGTAAAACTTTGGCAACCGCTCGCTCGATGCGCTCGGCGGCCTGCGGCTGCCCGAGCGAGTAGCGCAGCATCAATGCCGCGGAGAGAATCGTCGCCAGCGGATTGGCGATGTCCTTTCCCGCGATGTCGGGCGCCGTGCCGTGGATCGGCTCGTAGAGTCCCTTGCCCTTCTCGTCGAGCGCCGCCGAGGGCAGCATGCCGATCGAGCCGGTGAGCATCGAAGCTTCGTCGGACAGGATGTCGCCGAACATGTTGCCGGTGACGATGACGTCGAACTGCTTCGGATTTCGCACCAGCTGCATCGCGCAGTTGTCGACGTACATGTGGGTTAGCTCCACATCCGAGAACGCGCGCGCCTCAGCGGTCACCACTTCGCGCCAGAGCTGGGAGGTTTCCAGAACATTGGCTTTGTCGACCGAGCAAACGCGCCGCGAGCGCTTGCGCGCCGCCTCGAACGCGACGCGCGCGATGCGCCGCACCTCGCTTTCGCTGTAGAGCATGGTGTCGAAGCCCTCGCGCTCATGCCCGTGGCGTCCTTCCTTGTTGCGGATTCCCTTGGGCTGGCCGAAGTAGATGTCGCCGGTGAGCTCGCGCACGATGAGGATGTCGAGACCCGATACCACCTCGGGCTTGAGCGACGATGCGGCGGCGAGCTCCGGGTGCACGCGCGCCGGTCGCAGGTTGGCGAACAGGCCGAGCTCCTTGCGCAGGCCGAGGATCGCCTGCTCGGGCCGCTTGGCGCGCTCGAGCTTGTCGTAGCGCGGATCGCCGACCGCGCCGAACAGCACGGCGTCGGCTTGCTTGGCAGTTCTCAAGGTCTCCGCGGGGAGCGGGTCGCCATGCCGCTCATAGGCGGCGCCGCCAACGGGCGCTTCCGAAAACTGGATCTTCAACTCCAATTTCTGCAGGACGCGGCGCGCCTGGGCGATGATCTCCGGCCCGATGCCGTCACCGGGCAAGACGGCAACGTTCATCGCAAGACTCATTTTTTCAGAAATACCAGGGGTGCTGGGCTTTGCGGCGCGCCTCGAAGGCGGCGATTTTTTCCGAATGGCGCAGCGTCAGGCCGATCTCGTCGAGGCCGTTGAGCAGGCAGTACTTGCGAAAACCAGTGATGTCGAAACGGAACGACTGCGCGCCATCGGCGGTGGACACGGTCTGCGCGTCGAGGTCCACCACCAGGCGAAAGCCGGGGAACGCCGCGCATTCGTGGAACAGGCGATCGACCTCGGCGGCCGACAGCACCACCGGCAGGAAGCCGTTCTTGAACGAGTTGTTGAAGAAGATGTCGGCGAACGACGGCGCGATCACGCAGCGAAAGCCGTAGTCCATCAGCGCCCACGGTGCGTGCTCGCGCGAGGAGCCGCAGCCGAAATTCTCGCGCGCGAGCAGGATCTGCGCCCCGCGATATCGCGGCTGGTTGAGGACGAACTGCGGATCCTGGCGCCAGGCGCCGAACAGGCCTTCGGCGAAGCCGGTGCGCTTGATCGACGTCAGGTACTGCTTCGGGATGATCTGGTCGGTATCGACGTTGGCGCGGTCGAGCGGCGCGACCAGCGCGTTCAGCACGGTGAACTTCACCATTTTCTGACATCCACGAAATGTCCCGCGATGGCGGCAGCGGCGGCCATCGCCGGGCTGACGAGGTGCGTGCGCCCGCCGGGCCCCTGCCGTCCCTCGAAGTTGCGGTTGGAGGTCGAGGCGCAGCGCTCGCCGGCTTCCAGCCGGTCCGGGTTCATCCCCAGGCACATCGAGCAGCCGGGCTCGCGCCACTCGAAGCCGGCGTCGCGGAACACGCGGTCGAGGCCTTCCTTCTCCGCCTGCGCCTTGACCAGGCCCGAGCCCGGCACCACCAGCGCCGCGCGCACGCTGGACGAGACGCGCTTGCCTTTCACCACCGCGGCTGCGGCGCGCAGGTCCTCGATGCGCGAGTTGGTGCACGAGCCGATGAACACCTTGTCGATCTTGATGTCGGTGATGCGCTGCCGGGGCTTGAGCCCCATGTAGACCAGCGCGCGCTCCATTCCTTCGCGGCGCAGGCTGTCCTTCTCGCGGTCGGGATCGGGCACGGTGTCTTCCACCGACACCACCATCTCGGGCGAGGTGCCCCAGGTGACGTGCGGCTTGATTTCGCGCGCGTCCAGCGTGACTTCGCGATCGAACTTCGCCTCCGGGTCGCTTTTCAGCGTGCGCCAGTACACCGTCGCCTGATCCCACTCCCGCCCCTTCGGGGCGAACTCCCGGCCCTTGAGGTATTGCAGCGTGGTGTCGTCGACCGCGATCATGCCGGCGCGCGCGCCGGCCTCGATCGCCATGTTGCACACCGTCATGCGGCCTTCCATCGACAGCGCGCGGATCGCGCTGCCGGCGAACTCCACCGCGCAGCCGGTGCCGCCGGCGGTGCCGATGCGGCCGATGATGGCCAGCGCCACGTCCTTCGCGGTGACGCCGCGGCTGAGCGGGCCTTCGACGTTGACGCGCATGTTCTTCATCTTGCGCGTGGTGAGGCACTGGGTGGCGAGGACGTGCTCCACCTCCGAGGTGCCGATGCCGTGCGCCAGGCAGCCGAAGGCGCCGTGCGTGCTGGTATGGGAATCGCCGCAGACCACCGTCATGCCGGGCAGGGTCGCCCCCTGCTCCGGGCCGATGACATGGACGATCCCCTGCCGCTTGTCCAGGTACGGGAAGTAAACCTTGGCGCCGAACTCGCGCATGTTGGCGTCGAGCGTGGTGATCTGCAGCTTGGCGAGCGGATCGCGCACGCCCTCGAGCCCCTGGTTCCAGTCGGTGGTCGGCGTGTTGTGGTCGGCGGTGGCGACCACCGAATCGATGCGCCAGGGCTTGCGCCCGGCGGCGCGCAGGCCTTCGTAGGCCTGCGGGCTGGTCACTTCATGGACCAGGTGCCGATCGATGTAGAGCAGCGCCGTCCCGTCTTCCTCGACGTGGACGACGTGGCTGTCCCAGAGCTTGTCGTAGAGCGTTGAAGGTTGCAATGAGCCCATGTTTCCCTGCGGAAACACGGGATTTTAAATTACTTGCCGGCTGCTGCGCTGCCTTTTGCAGCGGTGTAGAGCGGCATCACCTTCTGCGCGTAGGACCGCAGGTCGTTGATGCGGTCTTCGTGCGGCGGATGGGTGGAGAGCCACTCCGGCGGCTGGCCACCGCTCAGCTTGCCCATCTTCTGCCACAGGGTCACCGCGGCGTTCGGATCGTAGCCGGCGCGGGCGGCGAGCTCGACGCCGATGCGGTCCGCCTCGATCTCGGCCTGGCGCGACTTGGGCAGGTTGAGCGTCACGTTGGCCACCTGGCCGGCGATGCTCTGCCCGAGCTCGCCGATGCCGAACAACGCGCCGACCAGTCCAATTCCCAATTGGGTTCCCATCTGGCGCGAAATCTGCTCTCGCGAGTGCTCGCGCAGGGCGTGCGAAATCTCATGGCCCATCACCGCGGCCAGCTCGTCGTCGGTGGCGTTGAGCTTGTTGATGAGGCCGCTGTACATCGCCATCTTCCCGGCCGGCATGGCCCAGGCGTTCACCTCGTCGATCGAGATGACGTGCACTTCCCACGGCCACTTGAGCGCATCCGGACGGAAATGAACGGTCTGCGGGATGAGGCGCTTGGTGATCGCCTGGATGCGCTGCACCTGAGCGGGGTCCTTGTCGAGCACCCCCTTTTTCTGCGCCTCGGCCATCATCTGCGCGTAGGCCTTCGCCGAGCCGGCGTTCACCTCCTCGGCGGAGACCATCATGCGCTGGTCGCGGTCGACGCCGACGACGCCGGCTTGCGTGGTTTCGACGGTCTGGCAGCCCGGCAGCAAGGCGAGGGAGACGGTAATTGCGACGATCGACATACGAAGAAGCATGAGAATCCTTTCAGAGCCCGGCTAGCTTCAACCTTTGAGCAAGAAAAGCGCCCGCGAGTGCCGCCGCGGCGGATGCCGAAAAGGCTAGCTGCGCCCCGCCGAGATCCCACGCCCAGCCGGCGATGAGCAGGCCTGCCGCGGCGCCGGCGCCGTAGCACACGCTGGAAAACAGCGTCTGGCCGCGGCCTTGCGCGTGCGCGGGAAAAACGCGGTGCACCGCGGCGACCGCGGCGGCGTGGAACGCACCGAAAGTGGCGGCGTGCAGCAACTGCGCCAACAGGACTATCCACAGCGCCCCCGCCGACCAGCCGATGGCGCCAAAGCGCAACACTCCGCAGCCGAGACTCGCCACCAGCAGTGTCGACAGCGCATATCGGCGGAAGAGCTGCGGCAGGTAGAAGAACACGACAATCTCCGCCGCCACGCCGAGGGTCCACAGCGCGCCGATCATGGTGCCGCTGTAGCCCGCGCGCTCGAGGTGCAGGCTGAGGAAAGCGTAGAGCGCGCCGTGCGCCACCGCATTGCAGAAGCCGGCGCCCAGCAGCGCGACGATCGCCGGGGTCAATCGCACGCGCTCGCGCTGCGCGCCGGCGTGCATCCGTCCCGGCGGCAGCGCCAGCGCGGCGGCCAGCGTGGCCAGCATGAAAATCACCAGCGCCCACGGCAGCGTGGAGATCGGCTGGCGATCGAGCCACGCGCCGCCGCCCAGCACTACGCCCATGAAGCCGATCGAGCCCCAGAGCCGGATCGGACCATAGCGGCCCGACTGGCCCGCCAGCGAGCCGAGCGTGATGGCTTCGACCAGCGGCAGCGCGCCCGCCGAGAGCAGGCTGCTCAGCCCGATCACCCAGGCGATGCGCTCGGTGAACGGAAGCAAGGCAAATCCCGCCGCGGTCACCGCGCACGACGCGGCGACGATCGCACGGTGCGCGCCGGTGCGGTCGCCAAGCGCGCCCCACGCGGTCGGAGCGACGATGCGGGCAAGCGCCGGCAGCGCCAGCACCCAGGCGATCTCCACCGCGCTCAGGTGGCGGCTTGCGAGGTAGAGCGGGAAATACGCCACATAGGCGCCGGCGTAGGCGAAGAACAGAAAGTAGAACGCCGCGAGGCGGAACGCCATTTCTTAAATTAGCATCGGCGCGGATGTCGCGCTCCGCGTTCTACGTTCTGTTCACCGCGTCCGGGTTCGCCGGGCTGATTTACGAATCGGTGTGGACGCACTACCTCAAGCTGTTCCTCGGCCACGCCGCTTACGCGCAGTCGCTGGTGCTCGCGGTGTTCATGGGCGGCATGGCCGCCGGCGCGGCCTGGTGCGCGCGCCGCTCTGCCCGCCTGGCCAACCCGCTTGCCGCCTACGCGGCGGTCGAGGCGATCGTCGGCCTCGCCTCGCTCGCCTTCCATCCGGTGTTCGTCGCGCTGACCGACTGGTCGTACGAGCGGCTGCTTCCCGGGCTGGGCGGCGAATGGCTCGCGCTCGGCGCGAAGCTCGCCGTGTCGTGCGCGCTGATCCTGCCGCAGTCGGTGCTGCTGGGCATGACCTTTCCCTTGATGAGCGCCGGCCTCGCGCGGGCGCAACGCGGCCGCGCCGGGGAGTCCCTGGCGATGCTCTACTTCACCAACAGCCTGGGCGCCGCCGGCGGCGTGCTCGCCAGCGGCTTCGTGCTGATCGACTGGCTCGGCCTGCCCGGCACGCTGCTCGCCGCCGGCTGCCTGAATCTCGCCATCGCGCTCGTCGTCTGGGCGCTCGCGCGGCCGGCGCGGCACGAGGCAATCATTTCGAATTCCGATTCGAGCGACACCAGCGTACCCCTGCTGCTCGCGGTCGCGTTCTTCACGGGGCTCGCGTCGTTCGTCTACGAGATCAGCTGGATCCGCATGCTCTCGCTGGTGCTCGGCGCCTCGACGCACTCGTTCGAGGTGATGCTCGCCACCTTCATTTTCGGCCTGGCGCTGGGCGGCCTGGCGGTGCGCCGGCGCGTCGACACGGTGCTCGAGCCGGTGCGGCTGCTCGCCTGGGTGCAGGTCGCGATGGGGCTTGCGGCGGCGGCCACGCTGCCGGTTTACGACTCGACCTTCGGCCTGATGGAGTCGATGCTGAAGGGCCTCGCGCGCAGCGATACCGGCTATGCGCTGTTCAACCTTTCGGGCGCGGCGATCGCGGGACTGGTCATGCTGCCGGCGACGTTCTGTGCCGGCATGACGCTGCCGCTCATCACCGGCGCCCTCCTGCGCCGCGGCGCCGGCGAGGCGGCGATCGGCGAGGTGTACGCCGCCAACACCCTCGGCGCCATCGCCGGGGTGCTGATCGCGGTGCACATCGGCCTGCCCATGCTCGGCCTTAAGGGGACCTTGCTGATGGGCGCGGTCGTCGACGTGATGCTGGGCCTCGCGCTCCTTGGCTTTCTCGAAATGAAGAAATCGCTGGCCTGGACCTCCGGGCTTGCTGCAGCGGCAGTCCTTGCACTGGCGCTCGGCGTGCAGCTCGACGCGCACAAGATGACCGCGGGCGTATTCCGCCACGGCGACATCGCCTCTTCGCGCGACGCCACCATCCTTTTCAGCAAGGATGGCAAGACGGCCACCGTGCACCTGGTGAAGTACGCCGAGGCGGTCAGCCTGCGCACCAACGGCAAGTCCGACGGCTCGATCAACATGAACGCGGCGGGCGAGCGTGGCACCGATGAGATCACCATGGTGCTGACCGCCGCGCTGCCGCTCGCGCTCAAGCCGCAGACCCAGAGCGCCGCGGTGATCGGCATCGGCACCGGGCTCACCACGCACACGCTGCTGCAGCATCTCGACCTCGAGCGCGTCGAGACGGTGGAGATCGAGTCGGCGATGGCCGAAGCCTCGCGCGGCTTCATGCCGCGCAACAGCGCGGCCTTCGCCGACCCGCGCGGCGCGATCTTCATCGACGACGCGAAGAGCTTCTTCTCCACCCGCAACCGCAGCTACGACCTGATCATCTCCGAGCCTTCCAACCCCTGGGTGAGCGGGGTGTCGAGCCTCTTCACACGCGAGTTCTACCGCCGCATCCGCCAGCACCTCAATCCGGGCGGCATGCTGGTGCAGTGGATCCAGCTCTACGAGATGGACGCCTCGCTGGTCGCCACGGTGCTGGGCGCGCTCGGCGCCGAGTTCGCCCACTACGCCATCTACGCGCCGAGCGACTACGACCTGCTGATCATGGCGGCCGACGCGCCGATCCCCTATCCGCCGCAGGCCGCGATCTTCGAGCAGCCCGGCGTGGCGAAGGAGCTGTGGACGGTGCACGTGCTGAGCGCCGGCGACCTCGACGCCCGCTACCTCGGCAGCCGCGCCACGCTCGAGCCGCTGTTCGCGAGCTACGGCATGCCGCCGAACTCGGATTACGCGCCGATCCTCGACCGCAACGCAGCGCGCCATCGCTTCACCGAAAAAAGCGCCGCCGACCTGGTCGATCTGCTCAACGCGGAAATTCCGCTGCTCGAGCTGCTCGAGCCCGCGCGCAGCAAGCGCGCGATCAACCCGCTGTTCCAGGGCGCCTATGCCTTCGAACGAGTCGAGAACACGCGGCTCGCCTGGTATGCGCGCGACTTCCTGCTGCGCAGCCGCGCCCCGGTGCCCGAAGCGGTGCCACGCGATCTGCAGAAAGACCTCGAGCTCGTCAAGCTGCGGCTGCTCGAGTGCCGGGAGCCGCGCGAGCTCGATGTCTGGCTGCACAGCGCGATCCGCGTGGCCCAGGCGCTCAATCCCTATCTGGCGCCCGACGACGTGGGCGCGGTGTGGGGACGCATCGTCGGCAGCGCCTGCTACCCCTACCTGCAGGACTACCAGCGGCGCTGGCTCGCGCTGTTCCAGGCAATCGGCGCGCGCAATGCGCCGCGCATGGCGGAGCTCGCCGCGCCACTGCTGGCGGAGCAGCAGGCACTGCCCGCCGGGGCGAGCGAATATCTGCTGCTCGCCGCTCTCACCGGCTATGTCGCGAGCGGCGCCAAGCCGAAGGCGCTCGAGCTGTGGGGCTCCTACAGCCCTTCGGTGCGCGTGACGCGGCCGGTCTTTCGCCTCCTGCGCTGCCATGCCGACCCCGCCGGGTGCGGCAAGGCGTTCCGCGCCTACGCCGAGCGCTGAGGCGCCGCGGCGAAGCGCATCGCGCCGAGCACCTTGCGCACGAACGCCGGGCTGCTCGCGAGCCGCCCCTCGAGGATCAGCATGGCCAGGCCGTGCACCAGCGACCATGCGGCCGCGCCGGCGGCGTCGGCATCGGCGCCGAGCGCCGCGAACGAATCGGCGAAGCGCGCTTGCAGCTCGGCGTTGCCGCGCGGCCCGGAGAACATCAGGCGGAAGCGTTGCGGGTGCTGGAGTGCGAAGGCCACGTAGGCCTCGCCAAGCTCCCGCCCGGCACGGTTTTCCAGCGCCGCGTTGAGCTGCTCGAAGCCTTCGGCCACCAGAGCGGCCAGCAGCGCCTCACGATCGGCAAAGTGGCGGTACGGGGCGTTATGCGACACCCCCGCGCGCCGCGCCGCCTCGCGAACGCTCAACCCGGCGAGGCCCTCCTTTTCCACCATCTTCCGCGCCGCGGCCAGCACCGCGGCCCGGAGGTCGCCATGGTGGTATGTTGTCATTGGCTACATGAAATTATGCTCATGTTGCCATTGTCAACTTGCGGCACCGCGCCGTCAAGACTTTGCCCCAACGATATAATGCCCGCCGTAGTCGAAAACCAAACCAAGCAAAAGGGGGAATCAACATGAAATACATCGGCATCCTGGTTGCGGCGGCGGCGCTGATCGCTCTCGGAGCGTGCGGCCAGACGCAACCCATTCAGAACGTGGAAAACCAGCCGATCATCCTGCCGCCCGGCAAAAAGCAGCCGAACATGAACGAGGTGACCACCGCCATCATGCGGGCGGGTACGCGCCTCGGTTGGGTGATGCAGCCGGAAGGCCCGGGACGGGTGAGCGGCCGCATCGCGCTGCGCACGCATACCGCCGCGATCGACGTCGAGCACACCACGAAGAGCTACACCATCAAGTACCGCGACAGTCAGAACCTGGATGCGAGGGACGGCATGATCCATCGCAACTACAACGGCTGGATCCAGAACCTCGACAAGGCGATCCGGTCGGAGTTGACTCTCCTGTAAGGATGGCGGCTTTGCTCCAAAAAGCGCCCCTCGAGGGCGAGCTCGCGCAAATGCTGGTCGAGGTCCTGCACCTCGAGGTGGCGGCGGGCGACATCGATCCCGAGGCCCCGCTCTACGGCGATCAGGGCCTCGGGCTCGATTCGATCGACATCCTGGAGATGGCGGTCGCGATTTCGAAGAAGTACGGCTTCAAGCTGCGCTCGGACGATCCCGACAACGACCGCATCTTCGCCTCGTTGCGCGCCCTCGCCTCGCACATTGCGGAGAAGCGCGGCCAGTAGTCTCGCGGCGCGTGCTTGGCGGGTGCTGGGGCTGTGTCTGTTCATCTCCTATCCCGCGGTCGCACATTTCGGCACGCCGCCGACCGCCCTCGCGCTGCTCGCTGCGCTCGCCGCTTACGTCGCGGTCAGTCTGTTCAGCGGACCGGCCCTGCGCTGGCTGGCACCGCCGGCCGCCGGCATCGCCGTGCATTGGGCCGCGCCGCCGGCTGAATGGCTGCTCTTCATTCCGCCAATCCTCATCAACCTCGCCCTCGCCTGGCTGTTCGGCCGCACCCTCGTTCGCGGTCGCACCCCGCTGATCGCGCGCTTCGCGATCATGGAGCAGGGAACGCTGAGCGCCGAGCTCGTAAGCTATACGCGCACGCTCACCTGGCTATGGACGCTGCTCTTCATCGCAGCCGCGGCCGTGTCCCTCGCCCTTTCCCTGTCGGGCCACCGCGACGCCTGGTCGCTGTTCGCCAATTTCCTGAATTACGCGCTGGTGGCGGCGCTGTTCCTCGGCGAGTTCGTCTACCGGCGGCTGCGCTTCCGCAACTACCGGCACCACTCGCCGCTTCAGCTCCTGCGTAACGTGCGCGGGACGAAGCTCTTCGAGCGCTAGGATGACGGACATGGTCTTTGCGTGGCATCGCGGCCGACCGGTCAGCGCAGGCGAATTCGAAGCCGCCGCGCACTCGCTCGCCGCGCGCCTGCCGCGCAAGCCGTATGTGGTCAACCTGTGCGAGGACCGCTACGCCTTCACCGTGGCGTTCGCCGCCGGCTTGATCGCCGGGCAAACCACGCTCCTGCCGCCAAGCCGCGCGCCGCAAGCCGTGCGTGACTCCTGCGAGGGACGTGACGTCCACACGTTGACGGATGAAGAAGTTTTGAGCAGTGGATCGGCGTCAGCGCTCCAACCATTCTCAGTGGACTCTTCCCATACCGCCGCGATCGTTTTCACGTCGGGAAGCACGGGGCGCCCCGTGCCGCACGCGAAAACCTGGGGCTCGCTGGTGGCGGGCGCCCATGCGCTCGCCGAGCGCATCGGCGCCACCGGCACCATCGTCGGCACGGTGCCGCCGCAGCACATGTTCGGCCTCGAGGCCACGGTGATGCTGCCGTGGCAGAACCGCCTGGCGATGCATGCCGGGCGCCCGCTGCTGCCGGCGGACCTCGGCGCCGCGCTCGCCGAGGCCGCGGGGCCGCGCTGGCTAATGACTTCGCCGCTGCACCTGCGCGCCTGTGTC
>DATFDV010000175.1:0-8074 GCA_035251855.1 Burkholderiales bacterium
ACTTCCTGGCCCTCGCGCATATGGGTGAGCTGGGTTTCCTTGAAGTTGGCCTCGATCCACACCGGCCGGGACTCGATCAGGCTGAAGACCGGGACCCCGCGCTCGACGCGCTCGCCGGCCTGCAGGCGCATGTTACTGACAATGCCGGCGGCGGGGGCGACCACGCGCACGCGCGCCAGCTCGTCACGCCCGGCGTCGCGCGCGGCGCGCGCGGCAATGAAGCTCGGATGCGCTTCCACCGGCAACCGGGCGTCGCCGCTCAGGGCGGCGAGGACGCGCGCCGCTTTCTCGCGTGCGCTTTCCAGGCGCCGGCGCGCCGCCTCGAGGTTATGCCGCGCCTCGTCGAAGCTGGCCTCGAGGCCCATGCCGCGTTCCTTGAGCTTCGCCTGGCGCTCGAGCTGGCGCGCGAGGAAGCCGATGCGCTCCTCGGCTTCGGCGGCGTCGGCAAGCGCGACGCGGTACTCGCCGCGCAGGCCTTCGACCGCCGTGCGCACCACCGCCATCTCGGCCTCGGCGCGCGCCACCGTGAGCTGGAAAGGCGCCGGGTCGATGCGAAAGAGGAGCGCGCCCGCGGCGACCGTCTCGTTGTCGCGCACGCCGACCTCCACCACCCGGCCGGACACATCGGCGCTCACCGCGATCATGTGCGCCTTCACGTAGGCGTTCTCGGTTTCCTCGAAGCGCCCGCCCTGCAGCCACAGCGCGAGCGCCGCGGCCACCGCGGCGGCGGGCACGACCACGAGAAGGAGAAAGCGCTTCATTTCAGGCGCGACAGGTTGGTCTTGACCGCGAGCAGCACATCCACGAACTGCTCGCGCTGCCTCGCGCTCAGGCCGGCGAGCGCGTCGCGCCGCAGCCCGAACGCCTGCTTTCGCAGCTTGCGCATCGCCGGCTCGGCGGCGGGCGTGAGGTATACGCGCCAGGCGCGACGGTCGCGCTCGTCGTCCTCGCGCCGCACCCAGCCCTTGGCCTGCAGGCGGTCGAGCAGCCGGCCTAGCGTGGCGCGCTCGACCTCGAGGATCGCGGCGAGCTCCGACTGGGTGGCGCCGGGGTGGCGGAAGGGGTGATTCAGCACCCACCACTGCGAGCGCGTCAGGCCCAGGGCGCGCACGCGGCGGTCGTAGACCGTGCGCATCAGCCGCGCCACGTCGTTGACCAGGTAGCCGAAGTTGCGCGACAGGTCTTCGCGGATCACCCGGGCCATGTTAGTTGCCTGGCTTACAATAAACAAGGCAATGACCCCGCCGCCCCGCGCGTGGGTGCTGGCGACGTGCACCGCCGTCACCTTCCTCTACTCGATGAGCCTGACGGCGGTGAACGTGTCGCTGCCGCAGATCCAGGGCGCGCTGTCGGCGACGCAGGACCAGATCGCCTGGGTGATCACCTCCAACCTGGTCGCCACCGCGGTGATGACGCCGCTCACCGGCTGGCTCGCGGCGCGCTTCGGCGCGCGCTCTCTGTGCCTGGGCTGCGTGGCCGGCTTTGCCGCGGCGTCGGCGGCCTGCGGGCTGGCCGGCTCCATCGAGTCGCTGGTGGCGTGGCGCACGCTGCAGGGCGCCGCCGGCGCGCCGCTGGTGCCGATGTCGCAGGCCATCGTGCTGGCGAGCTATCCGCGCGAGCGCCATGGCGCGGTGATCTCGATCTTCGGCGTGGCCTCGGTGCTCGGCCCGGTGGTCGGCCCGGTGCTCGGCGGCGCGCTCGCCGAGGCCTACGACTGGCGCGCGGTGTTCTACATGATGGTGCCGTTCGGCCTGGCGGCGCTCGGCGCCTGCTGGCTGTTCATCCGCGACCGCCAGGCGCCGCAGCCGGTGCGCCTGGACTGGACCGGCTTTCTGATGCTCTCCGCGGCGCTCGCCGGCCTGCAGCTGATGCTCGACCGCGGCGAGCGCGCCGGCTGGTTCTCCTCCGCCGAGATCGTCGCCTGGGCGGCGGTGGCGGCGCTCGGCCTGTACCTCTTCATCGCGCACACGCTCACCGCCCGGCGGCCGTTCCTCGATCCGCGCCTGCTGCGCGAGCGCAACTTCGCCCTCGGCCTCGTGCTGATCTTCGTCTTCGGCATGCTCAACTTCACGCCGATGACCATGCTGCCGCCGATGCTGCAGGGGGTGGCCGGCTACCCGGACTCGGTCATCGGCTGGGTGCTCGGCGCGCGCGGCATGGGCACCATGCTGGGCTTCTCGCTGATGATCTACGCCAGCCGGCTCGACCCGCGCCTGATGATCGGCGCGGGGTTCGTGCTCCAGGCGCTCGCCGGCTGGCAGCTCGCGCAGCTCGATCCCGGCTTCGGCGTGAACGACGTGTTCTGGCCGATGGCGCTGCAGGGGCTCGGCGTCGGCCTTCTCTGGGTGCCGATCACGATGGTGGCCTTCGCGCAGATCGAGGGCGAGCGCCTCGCCGAGGGCACCGCGGTCTACCACATGCTGCGCAACATCGGCAGCAGCGTGCACATCTCGCTCAGCACCACGCTGGTGGTGCACATGACGCAGGCCAGCCACGGCGAGCTCTCGCCCAACATCTCGCGCTACAACGAGGCCCTGTCCCTGCCCTGGGTGCGCGGCAGCCTCGACCTCGCCGACCCGCAAAGCCTGGCGGCCATGGAGGCGGAGATCGCGCGCCAGGCATCCATGATCGGCTACCTCGATTCGTTCTGGGCCTTCGTTGCCACCGCGCTGGTGGTGCTGCCGCTGATTCTGCTGGTGCGCTGGAAGCGCTAGCATTTGGACCTGGACCAATTCGGAGGAAGCAATGCCCGTCACCGCACTCAACCACTACCTGATCGTCTCGAAGAACCTCGAGCGCTCGAAGAAGTTCTACCAGGAGGTGCTCGGCCTCGACGTCGCCGAGCGGCCGGACTTCGGCTTCCCGGGCTACTGGCTGAAGACCGGCGACAACATCTGCGTGCACCTCGCCTCGCAGGATCCCAACGAGACGCGCGACATGTTCCTGCTGAAGAAGCATCCCAAGGGAACCACCGGGTCGGGCTCGGTCGACCACATCGCCTTCCTCGCCAAAGACCCGCACGAGGTGCGCGAC
This sequence comes from Burkholderiales bacterium, assembly GCA_035251855.1. Classification (GTDB taxonomy): domain Bacteria; phylum Pseudomonadota; class Gammaproteobacteria; order Burkholderiales; family SG8-39; genus SCGC-AG-212-J23. Next base: position 3,034 of record DATFDV010000175.1, read on the forward strand.
CGCATCCAGAAGCACAACGTGGACATGCACTTCCGCAGCTTCCCGGACGCCAAGCTGTTCCAGATCTTCCTCAAGGACCCCGACGACGTGACCATCGAGCTCAACTTCCTCGGCGAAGTGGTCGATGAGAAGCAGTGGAAGGGCAAGGGCTCGGCTTCCGCCGTCACCCTCGACGCCGGCAAGGCGAGGAAGCAGAACTGATGCTGTTCGCCGAGATCAAGCTGCGCGAGGTGCGGATCCGCAACCGCATCGTCGTCTCGCCCATGTGCCAGTACTCGGCGCAGGACGGCCACGTCACCGACTGGCACCTGGTGCACCTGGGCAAGTTCGCCCAGGGCGGCGCGGGCGTGGTGTTCGTCGAAGCCACCGCGGTGGAGAAGCGCGGGCGCATCACGCACGGCGACACCGGTATCTGGGACGACTCGCATATCGGCGGCCTGCGCAGGATCGCCGAATTCGTGAAGTCGCAAGGCGCGGTTCCGGCCTTGCAGCTTGCCCACGCCGGCCGCAAGGCGAGCATGGCGCGGCCGTGGTACGGCAACGGCCCGCTCACCAAGGCCGACGCGGAGCGCGGCGACGCGGCCTGGAGCATCGTCGCGCCGGTCGACACGCCGATCGGCGAGGACTGGCTCAAGCCGCGGCCGCTGCAGAAGGGCGACTTGGAGAACGTGAAAAAGTCGTTCGTCAACGCCACGCGGCGCGCGCACGGCGCCGGCTTCGAGATCATCGAGCTGCACTCCGCGCACGGCTATCTGCTGCACACCTTCCTCTCGCCGCTGACCAATACGCGCACCGACGAATACGGCGGCAGCCTGGAAAACCGCATGCGCTTTCCGCTCGAGGTTGCAGCCGCGGTGCGCGAGGCGTGGCCCAAAGGCAAGCCGCTCTTCGTGCGCGTTTCGTCGATCGACGATGTGGAGGGCGGCTGGTCAGTGGCGGATACGGTGGTTTTTTCCAAGCGTTTAAAAGAGATCGGTGTTGATGTGATCGACTGCTCCTCGGGCGGCATCATGGGCTCGGCGACCGCGGCGACGAAAACCCTGCTGCCGCGCGTGCCGGGCTTTCAGCTGCCCTTTGCGGAGCAAATCCGGAAGGAAGCCGGCATCGCGACCATGGCCGTCGGCCTGATTCTCACGCCGCAGCAGGCCGAGGAAGCGCTGCTGGCCGGGCGCGCCGACCTGATCGCCATCGGCCGCGAGGCGCTCTACGACCCGAACTGGCCGGCGCACGCCGCCGCCGCGCTCGGCGCCGACCCGGAATTCGAGCGCTGGCCGCTGCAATACGGCTGGTGGCTCACGCGGCGCGAGGCGCTGCTGAAGAAGGTCGGCTTCCGCCGCTAGCAGATCGGGGTTAGCAATTCGGGGTCAGGTTCACAATTCTGTTTGCACGGTATGTGCAACACGAATTGTGAACCTGACCCCGAATTAAGACGGTCGGTTTTCGGCGCCAGCGTCGATCGCCGCTAAGGCTGCGCTGATTTCCGCGACGCCACGCGGACGCACGAGGCGCGCGACTTCCCTGCCGTCCCGGAGGAATACCAGCGTCGGCCATAGCTTCACCGCGAATGAGCGGCCAAGGCGCTTGCCGCTCGCGTCGGCGATCTTGAAGTGGCGCATGCCCGGGTGCGCTGCGAAGGCCTCGGCGATCAGCGGCTGGGCGCGGCGGCAGTAGCCGCACCACGGGCTGCCGAATTCGACCACGGCGGCGCCCTTGAGCTGGTCGAGCTCGGCGCGCTTAGGCTCGGCCTCGGAGTACGCAGTGTTCACTTGCGGCGCGCGTAGCTCTGGCAGAAGGCCGGGTCGCCGCTCCAGCGGCCGTCGACCACGCGCCCATCGCGGAAGGCGAGCGTGCGGTCGCAACGCGCCGCCGGATACATCATGCCGCCGATGCCACCCCCAGAGCCCTGCCGCCGCGGCACGGCATCGTCGGAGAGCCAGGTGTGCGAATCCACGGAGCTCTGCGATGGCGTGCCCCATGCCATGAGCACCTGGTCATAGGTCGCGCCGCGCCAGGATTCGCGCGCCGCGGCGAGGTCGTCATCGGTCGAGGCGCAGGCCGCAGCGGCGAGCGCCGCCATGACCATGGACCATCTAGCCCGGCTTGACGCGCTGGTACTCTGCGCAGACTTCATCGGCTCCGATCCAGCTCTGCTCGACCAGCTGCCCGTCGCGGAAGGTGAGCGTGCGTTCGCAGCGCGCCGGCGCCGTGGGCGAGCCCGAGCCGATGGGAAAGCCGACGCCGACTCCGACGCCGCTGCCGCCGCGCCCGCCGAAGCCGCCGATGCCGATCGACGGCCCGCTGCGATAGGTCGGCCCGGCTTCCGAAACCCAGGTGTGAACGTCGGCGCCGTCGGCGAGCTTTCCACTGCGGGTCGGCGCGCCCCACGTTCGCACGAAGTCGTCGTAGGTCGCGCCGGACCAGCTCTCCTTCGCCTTCTCCGTGGTGGCACAGGCCGCCACGAAGGCGAAGGCGAGCAGCGTGAGCGTGTTACGTCCGATGCTTCCCTCCAGGCTGGGACACGCCGGCGGTCGCCTCGCCGGTCGTGTGCGTGTCTTCCTTCTGCGCCACGTCGCCGAGCGAGATGATGCCCACCAGGCGCTTGTCGCGGTTCACCACCGGCAGGCGCCGCACCTGGATGTCGGCCATGTTCTGCGCCACGTGCTCGAGGTCCTCGTCATCGAACACGTACTTTACGTCCTTCGACATCACCTCGCGCACCGGCGTGTCCGGGCCCTTGCCCGCCGCCACCGCGCGGATCGCGATGTCCCGGTCGGTGATCATGCCGACCAGGCGGTCGTTTTCGCCCACCGGCACCGCGCCGGCGTCGATGTCGTCCATGATCTTCGCCACTTCGCGGATGCTCTGGCCGGGATTGGCAATGCGCACGTCGCGCGTCATCGCTTCGCTGACTCGCATAGGGACCTCCTTCAGGGTTGGTCCCTTTTCCCAAGCAAGAGATAGACCGCCATCGTCACCGCGGCGACAGTCGCGGCGATGCAGCATCCGACCGCCAGCGCCACCGTCGGGATGGCGAAGAACGCCTGCTGCGCCGCGGCGGCCTGGGCCGGGGAAATGAGCAGGGCGGAGCCGGCCGCGATCGCCATCCAGCGCCGGATGTAAGGCAGCAGCATCCAGCGCATCGCGCGGTTGTAGCTCAGCGCGCGCTCGCGCGCCCGCGCAGGCCCGCGCGACGCGTCCATGAAGAGCGCGAACGGATCGAGGTAGATCAGGACCTGCCGCGCCAGGGGCAGCCGCGAGCGCGCGTCGCGCTGCAGCAGGATCTTCACCTCCGACTCCGGCACCGGGTGCACCACAATATTCTGACGCAAAAAAAGCGGAGGGGTTGCCTCCGCTTTTCCGACTGCTCCGCTGGAGCTACTGCGTTTCCGTTACTGCTGCTTGGTGCTCGCCGGAGCGGGTGCCTGCTGAGGCTTCTGCTCCGTGGTGGACGAGCCCGCGCTTGGCGCGGACGAGCCGCCGGCAGCGGCAGAACCTTCCGCCTTGGTCTCGCTCTTGGTAGCCGCCGAGCCGCCGGCCGAAGCCGACTCACCGCCGCTCACGCCGAGCGCCGCGATGGTCTGCTGGTCGAGCTGCCCGCTGGCGTCCAGGCCCTTCGAGGTCTGGAACTCCTTCAGCGCCTTTTGCGTCTCCGGCCCCACGATGCCGTCGGCCGTGACGTTCAGCTTGGTCTGCGCCTGCTTGATGAGCTCGGGGCTCTGCCCGCTTTGCGCCTGGCTCGACTTCGACTCGCTCTTCGCCGAGGCGCCTTTCGATTGCTCGCTCGAAGAGGCGGAAGCGCCGCCGGCGGCGGACATCCCGCTATCGGACTTCTGCTCGGCCTTCTGCTCCGACTTCTGGTCCTGGCTCATCGAAGAGCCCTGGCTGCTGCTCTGCGATTGCTTGTTCTGCTCATTCGCTACACCGGGAAGTGCAAACATTGCCGCTGCTACCGCGACCGCGATGGGAGTGATCTTCATGGTTTCCTTTCCTGAGTGCTTGGAGGAGAACTACCCATGGATTGGAGCAAGACCTGTGCCCGTTTGCCGCTATCAACCTTGAACGTCGATCAGGGCGAGACCCGTAACCGGGTCATGCCTGCGCCGCAGGTGCGCCGGCGACTCGGTGACGATGACTTCGAGCGTCGGCCGCACGCGAGCTTCGAGCAGGTGCCCGCCGCACGCGCTGCCGTCGCGCCGGCCGAGCACCACGTGGGCGTGCAGCTTGGGCTTGCCGTCCTGCAGCGCGATGTCGCCGATCAGGGCGAGCACCTCGACCTGCTCCTTCACCGGGATGCGCTCGTAGGCCTTCTTGTCCCAGTCGAAGTATCCCAGCGTCGCGCCGTCGAACGCGCCGATGGCCGTGAAGCCCGAAGCGCCGAGCTTCTGCTCCTCGGCGAAGCGCGTCAGGCCGGCCACCGGATCGTCGCCGGTCTCGAAAATGACGGCGAATACGCGCTCTCCGTCTTCGTCCAGCAGCTTCTTCCCTCGCACTTAGCCGCCCGCTGCGGCGTCAGTGCCGCCCGTTGCTTCCTCAGTGCCGCCCACTGCCGCGCTTTCGCTCTGCCGCTCCACGCCGAGCTCCTGCAGCGTGAGGTCATCGAGCTGCCCGCCGGCCGGAATGGTCCTGGAAAGCTGGAACTGCGCGATTGCGGCCTGCGTCTTGGCATTGAGGTCGCCGTTGACCGGGCCCGGGTCGAAGCCCAACGCATGCAGCTCCTCCTGCACCTTGCTGATGAAGCCGGTGTACGGATCGGACGAGGGCTGCTCCACTGCATCGGGAAGGTATTCCTCGGGATGCAGGGAGGTGAATGGTCCCGAGGCGAATGCACCGACGGGCGCGAGAAGGCAGATCAGGATCAGGCGTTTCATGCGCATTACGCTGCAAGACGCATACCCGCCTCAGAGCGAATCGAGCGAAATCGTCGAGAGCGTGTCGTCCAGCGCGGACTTGCTGACGGCGAGGCCGACGATGGTCTTGCCCTGCAGGCTCTCGAAGCGCGTGGCGCCGCCCCAGAACATCCCGCGCCGCACCTCGGCTGGCG
>DATFDV010000176.1:0-5155 GCA_035251855.1 Burkholderiales bacterium
CTGCCCGAGACCGGGCCGCGCAAGCGCCGCCGCCGGCGCCGCAAGAAGCCGCCCTCCGATGGCGCGCCGACCGAAGCTGCGTGACGACCGCCTACGTCGGGATTGGCTCCAATCTGAAGGACCCTCGCGCGCAGGTGCTGCAAGCTTTCAACGAGCTCGATGGCCTGCCGCACACGCGAGTGGTGAAGAAATCGTCGCTGTACCGGTCCGCGCCCATGGGTCATGCCGCCCAGCCCGACTTCATCAACGCCGTCGCCCAGCTCGAGACCGGCCTGCCGGCCGAGCGGCTGCTCGCCGAGCTGCAGGAGGTGGAAGCGCGTCACGGCCGCGAGCGCAGCTTCGTTAACGCGCCTCGCACGCTCGACCTTGATGTGCTGTTGTACGGAGATGCGCAAATGAACTCTCCATTACTGACCATCCCGCATCCGCGTATGCACCAACGGGCGTTCGTGCTGAAGCCATTGCTGGAGATTTCTCCGGAACTGCCTTTCAACAAGTTTCTTGAAGCCTGCGCCGGCCAGAAAGTTGAAAGGATCGACTGATGCAGATCTCTGCGGCGCTCACCTGCGGCCTGCTCCTCCTGGCCTCGAACGTATTCATGACCTTCGCCTGGTACGCGCACCTGAAGAACCTCGCGGAAAAGCCATGGTGGATTGCGGCGCTGGTGAGCTGGGGAATCGCGCTGTTCGAGTATCTGCTGATGGTGCCGGCGAACCGCATCGGCTTCGCCGAGCTGTCGCTGCCGCAGCTGAAGATCCTGCAGGAGGCGATCACGCTGGCGGTGTTCGTGCCGTTCGCCATCCTGTACATGGACCAGCCGGTGAAGCTCGACTACCTCTGGGCGGCGCTGTGCATCATGGGCGCGGTGTACTTCGTGTTTCGTGGATAAATTCAGGCACCTGGTGGTGGAGGGGCCGATCGGCGCGGGCAAGACGAGCCTGGCGCGCCGCCTCGGCTCGCGCCTGGGCGCCGACCTGGTGCTCGAGCAGCCCGACGAGAACCCGTTCCTCGCGCGCTTCTACGACGACATGCCGCGCTACGCGCTGCCGGTGCAGCTTTTCTTCCTGTTCCAGCGCGCGCGCCTGCTCGAGCCGCTCGCCCAGCCGGACATGTTCGGCAAGCCGGTGGTCGCCGACTTCCTGCTCGACAAGGATCCGTTGTTCGCCCGCCTCACCTTGTCGGCCGACGAGCTGGCGCTCTACGAGAAGATCTACGAGGTCCTGCGGCTGCGCACGCCGGCGCCCGACCTGGTCATCTACCTGCAGGCCCAGCCCGCGGTGCTGGTGGAGCGCGTGCGCCGGCGCGCCGTGCGCTACGAGCGCGAGATCAGCCAGGAGTACCTCGCGCGCCTCGCCGACGGCTACTCGCGCTTCTTCTACCACTACGATGCCGCGCCGCTGCTGATCGTCAACTCGGAGAACCTGAACTTCGTCGAGCGCGAGCCGGACTTCGAGCTGCTGGTGTCGCGCGTGCGCGCCATGCGCAGCCGGCGCGAGTTCTTCAACCTCGGCTGATGCAGATCCTGCGCGACATCCCGGCCCTGCGCCGCGCGCTTTCGGCAGCGGGTCCGGTGGCGTTCGTTCCGACCATGGGCAACCTGCACGCCGGGCATGCGTCGCTGATGCAGCTCGCTCGCGACACGGGTGTGGAGGTGGCGGCATCCATATTTGTAAACCGCCTTCAGTTCCTGCCCGGCGAGGACTTCGAGCGCTACCCGCGCACGTTCGAGCGCGACTGCGCGCTGCTCGAGGCCAATGGGGTGGAGATCCTCTTCGCCCCGGACGAGGGAGTGCTCTACCCCCAGCCCCAGGTCGTCAAGGTCCACCCCGGGCCGCTGGGGGCGCAGCTGGAGGGGCGCTTTCGCCCGGGGTTCTTCGACGGGGTTGCCACCGTGGTGCTGAAGCTCCTCAACTGCGTGCAGCCCAGCGCCGCGGTGTTCGGCAAGAAGGACTACCAGCAGCTCCTGGTCGTGCGCCAGATGGTGCGGCAGCTGAACCTGCCGGTGCAGATCGTGGCGGCGGAAACGGTGCGCGAGGCCGACGGTCTGGCGATGAGCTCTCGCAACGCCTACCTCTCCGCAACCGAGCGCGCCGAGGCTCCGCGGCTGCACCGAACCCTGCGGGAGGTCGCCGCCGGCCGCTCAGGGGCGGCCGATGCCCTCGAGGCCCTGGCCCGTGCCGGCTGGCAGCCGGACTACGTGGAGGTGCGGCGCCGGGAAGACCTTGCGCCGCCGCAAGCCGCGGACCGGGACCTCGTCGTGCTGGCGGCCGCCCGCCTGGGACAGACCCGCCTCATCGACAACCTGGAGTTCTAGACCTGCGGTTCTAGGCTAGGTGGGGTAGGGCTCGAAGGTCATCACCTCGACCGGGCAGCCGATGGTCTTGGCGAGCTTATCCATTGCTTCGTCAGTGAGTTGCACCGGCTGGAAGTCAGCCTCGCCGCCCTTGGAGGAGATGAAGGCCTTGGCGGCGTCCTCGGTCATCCAGGTCACCACCGGGTCGGGGCTCACCCCGGCAACCTGGCGGCAGATCGGAAACCCGTCGGACTTGTAGACGATCGCGAACACGCGCCTTCAACCCCCCCTCTGCTTCCGAATTTACCCGATGTTTCCGGCGCCCAACAAGCAACTGTTCTAAGGGAAACCCTGATTGCGTGGCCTCGTAAGCAAAGCGTTAAATTGTGTCGGGAACCGGAACTGTCGCCTCGGGGCGACGTTCGGTGCCCGGCGAGCCCCCGACCCGGGGGGCACTTTCAGGGATGGAGGAGCGCAAAAATGAGCAACATGAGAGATGCCGTGGGACTGTGCCTGCCTTACGGCAAGACCAACTCACAATATGAAACCGAGTACGAGCCCGCGACCGGCACGATCTGGGGGTACTTCAACCCCCGCGGCAACCTTTGCTTCAGCCTGGGGCTGCTCAAGGACATCGCCGCGCACGACCAGCCGCTGACCGCGAAGTGCGGCGCGGTCGAGGTCGACGGCCAGATTGTCCAGCCGAGCCACTACGTGCTGGCATCGCGCTCGCCGCGCGTGTTCAACGTCGGCGGCGACCTGTCGCTGTTCGCGATGCTGATCAAGGCCGGCGACCGCGAGGCCATCGCGAACTACGCGCGCCTGTGCATCGACAACATGTACCGGCGCATCACCAACTTCCGCAGCCCGACGATGACCACCATCTCGCTGATCCAGGGCGACGCGCTCGGCGGGGGTTTCGAGGCCGCGCTGACATCGGATGTCATCGTCGCCGAGGAGAGCGCGCAGATTGGCCTGCCGGAAATCCTCTTCAACCTGTTCCCGGGCATGGGCGCCTACAGCCTGCTCGCGCGCCGCATCGGCATGCGCGCGGCCGAGGAGTTCATCCTTTCGGGCAAGGTGCTGCCCGCCACCGAGCTGCACAAGATGGGCATCGTCGACGTACTGGCCACCGACGGCCAGGGCGAGACCGCGGTGCGCAACTGGATCGCGAAAAACGCCAAGCGCCGCAACGGCATGCAGGCGGTGTTCAACTCGCGCCAGTTCATCCATCCGGTGACGCGCGAGGAGCTCGACGGCATCGTCGGCCTGTGGGTCGACGCGGCGCTGCGCCTGAGCGAGCGCGACCTGAAGATGATGACGCGCCTGGTGCGCGCGCAGTCGCGCCGGCTGGAGTCGTCCAGTGTTACACCGCTAGAGGCCGTGGCCGCCTAGCCAGCGGGTTTCTGTCGGAGCAGCGCGGTGAGCCGCGGCCAAAGGGCTGCCCCTGCGCGGCGCCCGAAGAAACCGAAGTGGCCGATGCGGCGGGTTCCCGCATCGGCCGGGCTGTACTCAACGTACGTCAGCGGGAAGAGCCTCGGGTAGAAGGAAAGCAGGCGCTTCCTGCCCGAGGCGGTGGCAAAAGCATCGTCGCTCACCGAAACCAGCGTCGCCGGACGCTGCAGGGCGGCGCAGCGATCCAGCAGCGTCTGTACGCGGTCGTAGCCGGGCCCCGAGCCGGCCGGCCGCAAGTCGCCGGTGCGCCGCCCCGCCCATTGCAGCGCGACGCGGGCCGGCAGGTCCTCGCCGAGCCCCAGGCGGCGCGCCGGGAAATAGCCCATCACCAGCGTGACCGAAGGCATCAGCGCGTGCCAGACCGCCGTCATCGGGAAGCGATAGCGCGGATGGTAGTCGCCGTAATACCCCGTATGCCCGCCGATCAGCACCAGTTGCGCCTGCTCCGAGGAGTTGTGCGCGCCTCCCACCAGGAGCGCGCCGATCGAATGCGCGATGCCGATGATGGACGCGCGCGGAAAGCGCTGGCGCAGCCAGGCGATGGCGCCGCCGCAGTCGTATTCCGCCCAATCCTCGATCGAGGCGCGAAAGCCGCGCAATGCACGCGGACGCGAAACGCCGATACCGCGGTAGTCGTAGCACAACGTTGGAATGCCGGATTCCGCCAGGAAGGCGGCAAAGCGCCGGTAGCGCAACGCGCGGATGCCGGCGCCGCAATGGAGCACCGCAACCTGTTCCGGTGCTTGATCCTCGGCATCAAAGAAGTACCCGCCGAGCTCGTACCCGTCGAGTGCGCGCACCCGCAAGGGCGCGCCTTCGCTCTGCGCGGATAGCACTGGGGCGGCGGCGTTCACCTGCACGAGCCTAACCCGCCGACTTGCGCCTTTCCAGCAGGTAGCCCTCGAGCTGCGAGCGCGCGGCGCCGAACTCGTCGGTCAGCGTGCGCAGCAGCGCCGGCGCCTGCAGGCGCAGCTCGGCGTCCGAAAGGCTGCCGAAGGCGCCGCAGGTGCGCGTCAGGCGATCGGTACCCATGCTCGCCGAGGAGCCCTTCATCGCGTGCACCAGGGAGCGGAACTCGTGATAGTCGCGCGCCGCCAGCACCTTCTCGATGCGCTCCATGATTGCCGCGCTGTCGGCGACGAACACGCGGATCAGCTTCTCGACGAAGGCGAGCGACGAGCCGAGCTCCTCCAGGTGGCCGAGGGTCTCGGCGTTCACCACCGCCGGCGCGGCGGCGGCCGCGGGCCGGCCGAACAGCGCGGCTGGCGCCGAGACGGCGGCGGGCTTCGCCGAGGCGAGGCGCTGGATCTCGTCGAGCAGGCGCATCGCCTCGATCGGCTTGGAGAGGAAGGCATCGGCACCGGCCTCGAGGGCCTCCTTCTTGGCCTCCGGCGTGGCGTCGGCCGA
>DATFDV010000177.1:0-12903 GCA_035251855.1 Burkholderiales bacterium
GTCTGGCAGCGCGCGCAGTAGTTGGTCTCGTTCTCGGCGTACACGATGCGCTGCACCGGCGCTCCGCAGACCGGGCAGGGCTTGCCGTAGCGGCCGTGCACCGCCATCTCCTCGCGGAACGCCGTGACCTTTTCGGGCACGCCCTCGCTGCGCAGGCGCTTGATCCATTCGTTGAGCACGGTGCGCGTGGAATGGAACAGGCGCTCCGCGTCCTGCGGCGAGAGGTCCTTCGTCAGCGCGATCGGCGAGAGCTTCGCGTGGTGCAGGATCTCGTCGGAGTAGGCATTGCCGATGCCGGCGAAGAGCCGCGGGTCGGTAAGCGCGCGCTTGAGGGTGTGGTTTTCCACCTTCAACCTGGACGCGAATTCGTCCAGCCCGACTTCCAGGGGCTCGATCCCGCCCGGATCCATCGCCCGCAACGCCGCCTCGCCCTGCACCAGGTGCAGCGAAGCGCGCCGTTTGCTGCCGGCCTCGGTGAGCGACAGCGTGCCGTTCTCGAATTCGAACAACGCGAGCGTGCCGCGCGTTTTCTTGCCCGGCCAGTGCAGTCGGCCGGCGATCATCAGATGCAGCACGAGGAACAGCTCGTCCCCGAGCGCGAAGACGATGCGTTTTCCGATCCGTCTCAGTTCCCGGACGCGCTTGCCCTCCACCGTGCTGATCGGTGGGACGGCCGTGCGCAGCAGGAACGGATTGAACAGCCTGACCGCTACCAGCCGCTGGTTGCGAACCAGTCGATCGAGGCTTTCTAGGTAGGCACTTAGGTCCGGCAGCTCGGGCATGGTGGGACGAATCCCGATGATAAGATCAGTTCGAATGTCCCTACTGCAGTCGAGGCTGCGCAGCGGCCAGTTTGTCGTCACCGCGGAGATCACGCCCCCGGTATCCACCGACCCCGCGGAGTTCCTGCGCCGCGCGCTGCCGCTCAAAGGCCTCGCCACCGCGATCAACGTCACCGACGGCGCCGGCGCCAAGGTGCACCTCTCCAGCCTCGCCGCGGCGCATTTCCTCGTGCAAGCCGGGCTCGAGCCGATCTTCCAGATGACCTGCCGCGACCGCAACCGGCTCGCGCTGCAGGGCGACCTGATCGGCGCCGCGGCGTTTGGCATCCATAACATCCTGGTGCTGGCCGGCGACAATCCCGCGGCCGGCGATCAGCCCGAAGCCAAGCCGGTCTACGACATGGACAGCCGCGGCCTGATCGCCATGGCAGACCGGATGAGAAAAGAGCACAAGCTGCCGACCGGCGTCCCCATCGAGGGCAAGCTCGACCTCGTCATCGGCGCGGCCGACGTGCCGGTCGATCCGCCGGCGGACTGGAGCCCGAAGGGCCTGTTCGCCAAGGCCGAGGCGGGCGCGGATTTCGTGCAGACGCAGTTCTGCATGGATACGGGCATCGTGCGCCGCTACGCGGCGCGCCTGCGCGAGCTCGGCTTCAAGCTGCCGATCCTGATCGGCGTGGCGCCGATTCCCTCTGCGCGCTCGGCGCGCTGGATGCGCGAGAAGCTGTTCGGCACCATCGTGCCCGACGCGCTGGTCGAGCGGCTGGAGAAAGCGGCCGACCCGAAGGGCGAAGGACGCCGCATCTGCGTCGAGATCCTGCAGGAGCTCGCCGAGATTCCCGGCGTCGCCGGCGCGCACGTGATGGCGCCGATGAATTTCGCCGAGATCCCGCGCGCCATCGAGGAGTCGGGCGTCCTCAACAAGAAACGCAAAGCGGCGTGAGCTTCCGCGAGAGCTTCGTCGAGGTGGATGGATGCAGGACTTATCTGCGGCGCGGCGGCAAAGGCGAGCCGCTACTCTTCCTGCACGGCGCGAGCGGCGCGCCGGCGATCATGCCGTTCATGGAAAAGCTCGCGCAGCGCTTCGAGGTGCTGGTGCCCGAGCATCCGGGTTGGGGAAAGTCGGACGAGCCCGAGTGGCTGGAGAACATCCACGACGTCGCGTATTTCTATCTGGATTTTTTGAAGGTCTTGGGTCTTTCACGGGTGACGATCGTAGGAAGCTCCATGGGCGGCTGGATCGCGATGGAGATGGCGGTGCGCGACACCGCGCGCATGAAGTCGCTGGTGCTGGTCAGCCCGGCGGGCATCGCCGCGCCCGGCGTCCTGCCGGCGGATATCTTCCTCATGGCGCCCGAGGATCTGGTGCGCAATCTCTTCGTCGACGAGAAGCTGGTGCAGGCCCGCTTGGCGGCGCCGGTGGACGTCGATGAATCGCTCAAGAATCGCCATACCGTCGCGCGCCTCGCCTGGGAGCCGCGGCTGCACGATCCCTTCCTGCCGAAGTGGCTGCACCGCATCGACGTGCCGGTGAAGATCATCTGGGGAAAGCAGGACCGCATTCTTCCCGTGGAGTTCGTCGCGGAATACCGGCGATTATTTCCCGCTGCCGAGATCAAGCTCCTGGATAACTGCGGCCACCTTCCGCATGCGGAGAAGATCGACGAGTTCGTCGACTTCGTATGCAGGTAGTTTTGTTCCACCTGATGCCCTACGCCGACCTCGATCTCGAGGCCGGGCGCAAGAACGGCACGGTGTGGGTCAAGCTGCCGAACAAGCACTTCGACGCGGAGAAGGGCCACCAGCTCTACAACCGCTATCTCGACGAGCTCGAATACGGCGAGGAGCTCGGCTTCGATGCCGTTTCGGTGAACGAGCATCACCAGACGGCGTATGGCCTCATGCCGTCGCCGGTGGTTACGGCCTCTGCGCTTGCCAGAAAGACCAAGCGGGTCAAGATCGCCATTCTCGGCAGCGCGCTGCCCCTGCGCTCGCACCCGCTGACCGTCGCCGAGGAGCACGCGATGATCGACGTGATCAGCGGCGGGCGCCTGATCAGCGGCTTCGTGCGCGGCATCGGCGCCGAGTACCACACCTTCGGCGTCAACCCGACCCTCTCGCACGATCGCTTCCACGAAGCCCACGACCTCATCGTGCGCGCGTGGACCGAGCCGGGCCCGTTCGCCTTCCAGGGCAAGCACTACAACGTGCAGTACGTGAACCTCTGGCCGCGGCCTTACCAGAAGCCGCATCCGCCGATCTGGATCCCCTCGCAAGGCAGCAAGGAGACCATCGACTGGGCTTCGCACCCCGAGCGGCGCTATACCTACCTGCAGACCTTCAGTCCCTCGAAGGTGGTGGCGCGTTATCTCAAGATGTACCGCGACACCTGCCAGGGCTACGGCTACGAAGCGAAAGATTCGCAGCTCGGCTGGGCCGTTCCCGTTTATGTCGGTGAGTCGGACGAGAGCGCCCGGAGGGAAGCGAAGAAGCATTTCGAGGCCTTCCGCAACGTGTTCGTCCGCATGCCCCTCGAAATGCTGCTGCCGCCGGGCTATACCTCGCGCGAATCGATGAAGAACGTGATGAAGGCCAAGGCGCAGATGTTCGGCGACGTGACGCTCGAGCAGGCGGTGGAGCTGGGGTTGTTCGTCTGTGGGAGCGCGCAGACCGTCCTATCCGCCTTCGAGAAGCATCACCAGGAAATGCGCTTCGGGAACCTCTTGGTAATGTGCCAGTTCGGCACGCTGCCCGCCGATCTCACGCGCAAGAACCTGGAGCTGTTCGCGCGCGGCGTTCTGCCGGCGCTGAAACGGATGGGCTGATGCCGCGTCTCGAACCGCTGCCGCCGGAACACACGCCGGAGCTGCGCAAGCACTTCGATTTCTTCCTGACCACGCTCGGCTTCGCCCCGAACAGCGTGCTCACCATGCAGCGGCGGCCGAAGCTGGTGCAGGCGTTCGCTCAGCTGAACGCCGCGGTAATGGACCCGGCCGGCAAGGTCGACCTCGGCTTCCGGCGCCTGATCGGCCACCTGGCGAGCAAGGCCGCCGGCTGCCTGTACTGCCAGGCGCATACGGTGCTCGGCGCCAGGAACTTCGGCGTCGACGAAGACCGCCTCGCCGCGCTGTGGGATTTCCGTACCAGCACGCTGTACAGCGACAAGGAGCGGGTGGCTCTCGAGTTCGCGCTCGCCGCCGCGCAGCAGCCCAACGCCGTGACCGACGAGCTGTTCGCGCTGCTGCGCCGCCACTGGAGCGAGGAAGAGATCGTCGAGATCCTCGGCGTGGTGGCGATGTTCGGCTTCCTCAACCGCTGGAACGACTCGATGGCCACTCCGCTCGAGCCCGCGGCCGCCGCGGCGGGCGAGCAGTTTCTGGGCGCGCACGGCTGGAACGCCGGCAAGCACCGCCGATGAAGACCCGCGCGGCGGTGGCCTACCAGGCGGGCAAGCCCCTGGTCATCGAAACGGTGGACCTCCAAGGCCCGAAGGCCGGCGAGGTGATGGTCGAGATCAAGGCGAGCGGCGTGTGCCACACCGACGAGTTCACGCGCTCGGGCGCCGATCCCGAGGGCCTGTTCCCGGCGATCTTCGGCCACGAGGGCGCGGGGGTAGTGGTGGAGGTCGGTGCCGGCGTGACCACGCTCAGGAAGGGCGACCACGTCATCCCGCTCTATACGCCCGAGTGCCGGCAGTGCAAGTCGTGCCTTTCGCGCAAGACCAATCTGTGCACGGCAATCCGCGCTACGCAGGGCAAGGGGCTGATGCCGGATGGCACCTCAAGATTCTGGTTGAACGGGAAACCGGTTTTCCATTACATGGGCTGCTCCACCTTCTCGAATTTCACCGTGCTGCCCGAAATCGCGCTGGCGAAGATCCGCGAGGACGCACCGTTCGACAAGGTCTGCTACATCGGCTGCGGCGTCACCACCGGCATCGGCGCGGTGATCAATACGGCGAAGGTCGAGCCCGGCGCCAACGTCGTGGTGTTCGGCTTGGGCGGCATCGGACTCAATGTAGTGCAGGGCGCGCGGCTCGCCGGCGCCAACATGATCGTCGGTGTCGACCTCAATCCGGCGCGCGAGGCGCTAGCGCGCAAGTTCGGCATGACCCACTTTGTGAACCCCAAGAAAATCAGCGGAGATGTGGTTCCACACCTGGTTGAACTTACTAGCGGCGGCGCCGACTACAGCTTCGAGTGCATCGGCAACGTCGAGGTGATGCGCCAGGCGCTCGAGTGCTGCCACCGCGGCTGGGGCGTGTCGGTGATCATCGGCGTCGCCGGCGCCGGGCAGGAGATCAAGACGCGCCCGTTCCAGCTGGTCACCGGCCGGGTGTGGAAGGGCACCGCGTTCGGCGGGGCGAGGGGCCGCACCGACGTGCCGAAGATCGTCGACTGGTACATGGAAGGCAAGATCAACATCGACGACCTGATTACGCACCAGATGCCGCTCGCCGACATCAATCGCGCCTTCGACCTGATGCACGCCGGGGAGTCGATCCGCAGCGTGGTGGTGTTTTAGAAAAAGAGAGGCCGCGGTGCCGGATGGCACGCGCGGCCGCAAGCGCAACGAAACCGACTCCCTTCCCCCCGGAAGTGTTCTTGTGGTTCTTGGGGGAAGGCTACGCCGGCGCGCTTGCGCCGGGGGTAAAGCTTTGTCAGACGGGATCTTCAAATGCGAATAGGGTTTATCGGGCTTGGCCAGATGGGCCGGCCGATGGTCGAGCGCCTGAAGGCAGCGGGGCACAGCCTCAAGGTCTACAACCGTACCCGCTCCTCGCCGGAAATCGCCGCGCATTCGCAGGAGGTGCTGGATGCGGAAGTGGTCATCACCATGCTCGCCGACGACCCCGCGGTGCGCGCGGTGTGGCTCGATTCGGGGCTGGCCGCGCGCCTGCCCAAGGGCGCGATCCACCTGAACATGGCGACGGTCAGCATGGCTATCGCGCGTGAGCTCGCGGGCATCCACAAAGATGCCTACGTGTCTGCCCCGGTGTTCGGCCGCCCGCCGCTGGCCGCGCAGGGCCAGCTCGACATCATTGCGGCGGGGCCGAAAGCGGCCATCGAGAGGTGCGAGCCGTTATTCAAGGTGCTGGGCAAGCAGGTGTTCGTCGTCGGAAGCGAGCCGCAGAAAGCCAACGCGGTGAAAATCGCCCGCAATTTCCTGCTCGCCACGGTGATCGAGAGCCTGGGCGAGGCGTTCGCGCTGGTGCGCAAGTGCGGCGTCGCCCCGGCGGATTTTCTCGACATCCTGGCGAATACCTCGCTCGGTTCGCCCGCCTACAAGAACTATGGCCGGATGATCGTCGACCAGGCCTGGAGCCCGCCGCAGTTCGCCATGCCCCTTGGCGTGAAGGACGTGGAGCTGGCCCTGGCCACCGCCCGCGAAGTCGGCATGGAGCTCCCCAGCGGCGAGATGATCCGCAGGCATTTTCTCCAGGCAATTCAAGCCGGTGGCGCCGAACAGGACTGGGTCGCGCTGGCCGGCAAGCTGGCCGCGGACGCGGGGCTGTGACCTTGGCGAACTTGTAGAATTCTCTACTAATGCGAGGTAGCAATTTCGGCTACAAGCGTTCTAATATTCCGGCATGGCCGCGGAACGTCCGGAGGAGCAGCACATTGGGCTCAGCACCGCATCGGGCATTGCGTATGACCAGCTTGCGGAGCGCAAGCGCAGCTTCTACGACGTCGAGCATTTCAACGAAGTCCTGAACAACGCCGCACGGGCGCTGATCCGCATCACGCCGATCTACCTCTTTGACCCGGCGACGGGCGCGCGGCGCAGGCTCAGCGATGCCGAGCTGCTCGAAGCGCGGGTGAGCCGCGGCGCGACGGTCCTGGTCCTCGCCGACGGACGCAGCGTGAAGGATCTGTCGCTGCTGCGCAGCGACCTGACCGCCGCGCTCAAGATCCTCAGGACCACCGGCCTGAAGGCCTTTCTCTCGACCAAATCCTAGGGCGCGACGGCCCGCGCCAGCAGCTCGTTCAGCCGTGCGGAGACCGCTGCAGCCTCGAGCACGCCCATGTGCGTTTCGTGGAAGCCCTCCACGCTGGCCGCCCCTTTCTGCGCGGCGTCGCGCAACTGGCTCTCCTTCGTCACGGTGCCGTCGTTCGAGGTGTAGAGCAGGTAGTGCGGCACCCCGGGGTCGCGGCCGTAGAGCGACTGGAGGTACGCGCTGTTCGGCGCCATGTCGGTGAACACGCGCGCCGAGCCGATCGGCGCCTTGGCGCCCCATTCGGCGGCCTTGTGCCCGTCCCACGGCGTGGCGATGGAGACGAAAAGCGGCACCGACGCCGCGCCGCCGCCCTCGCGGTAGCGCTGCAGAAAGCCGCGCGACACCAGGCCGCCCATGCTGTGCGCGACCACGGCGAACGAGCTGAAGCCGTACCGCACCTGCAGCTGACGCATGGTCTGCGTGAGATGGCTGGCCACGTTGGGCAGCGCTGCGCCCGAGGGGTAGTAGTACACCCAGGGCTGGAAGCGCCGCCGGTCCAGGCCCTCGATCAAGGTTCGGAAGTTCTGCGGCGAGCCGTTGATGCCGTGCACGAAGAGCACCGGAGTTTTCGTGCGGTCGTAGGCGCCGAGGAAATAGATCCCCGGGTGGCCCTTGAACAGGAAGTCGAACGGCCGCCAAAGCCCGTCTTCGGCGAGCGCCTGATCGAAGCGCGGGTCGGCGAGCTCGGCGATCTCGCCCACTGCAGTCACCTGGGTGAGCGACACATCCATCTGCGCGTCGAAGGTGCGCACCTGCAGGGCCGAGATGTCCAGCGTCTCGCCGAAAGCCGAGCGAGCACCGGCGGAAATGCGCAACGCGAGGTCCATGCGACGCTCGCCCGGCTTGCAGGTGATCAACCCGTTGCGGTCCACCGCGAGGTAAGGTTCGACGCGCTGCAGCTTGAGGTCGCGGTTCAGGTCCTGGAATGCCGCCACGCCATAGGTCCCGGCGCTGGCGGCGAAGCCGAACAGGCCCGGCCTTTCGAGCACGAAGTGGTCGGCGACTTCCCAGGACTCCCCGCGCTGCCGCGCCAGCACCACGACGATCGGCACCGCATCGCCACGCTCGGTCGCGACCTGGCCGCCGATGCGGCAGTTGGCGTCGAGCTTCGCCTGCTGCTCTTTCACATCGAGCATGGCGCATCCCACCAGCGATGCGAGCAGCACGGCGCCGAGCAAGGCCTTCATCGATACGATGGTAACGATGCCCCGGCCGGCGGGTTATGGGACCTTGGTCCAACATCGCCCGGACCGCGGCCACGCTAGGCTAGGTGGATGAGGCGGATCCTGCTCAGCCTGCTGCTCGCCATCACGGCGGCGCCTGCCGCGGCGCAGGAGATCCCGCGCCATCCCGCGCTGACCGACCGCTTCTATGTCGGGGTCGGCGCCTTCTTCCCCCAGACCACCACCCAGGCGCAGCTGCAGAACAACCGCACCGGCCTGGGCACCACCATCGACCTGGAGCAGTCGCTCGACATGGAGCGCTCGAAGACCGTGCCGAGCTTCTTCGGCCGCTGGCGCATCGGCGAGCGCTGGCGCATCGACGCGGAGTTTTTCCGGCTCAACCGCACCAGCGAGCGCACGCTCGAGCGTGAGATCCACTGGGGCGAGCAGACCTTTCCGGTCAATGCGGACGTTTCGGCCAAGTTCAACTTCTACGACCTGCGCGTTTCGGCCGGCTACTCGTTTTTCCGCACCACCGACAAAGAGCTCGGCGTCGGGCTGGGCCTGCACATGGCGTCGTACGACCTCAGCCTGACCAGCAACTCGACCGGCACCGACGGCGAGGACGTGCTCGCGCCGCTGCCGGTGCTGAGCGTCTACGGCCAGTTCGCCCTCACCGAGCGCTGGGCGGTGGGCAGCCGCCTCGACCGCTTCTCGCTTTCCTACGACAAGTACGACGGCAGCCTGACCAGCCTCGGCCTCGACCTGGTCTACCAGCCATTGCGCCACTTCGGCATCGGCCTGGGCTACCGCGGCCTGTTCATCAAGATGGCCGTGGAAGGCGACCGCGCCACGCTGCGCATGCGTCAGACCTTCGAAGGGCCGCTGGTCTACGTGAACGCGAGCTTCTGACCGCCAAGGAGAAACCGCCATGAAGCACCCGCTGCCGCTGTTCGCTCTGCTGCTCCCGCTGTCCGCGCTTGCCCAGCCGAGCATCGCCATCATCACCGAGCCAGTCGAAGCCCTGGTGACCGTGACGAAGGTCGATCCCAAGGCGCGCACGGTCACCATCCGCGGCCCGGCCGGCAACCTGCAGATCCTTTCGGTGCCGAAGGAAGCGCAGAACCTCGACCAGGTGAAGCCGGGCGCCCGCTTCAAGATGACGTATGCCGAGGCCGCCGCGATCGCGGTGACCAAGGGCGGCAAGCCCGGCGCCAGCGTGGAGGAAATGGTGAGCCTGGCGCCGAAGGGGGCAAAGCCCGGCGGCTACAAGGTCAGGACCTTCACCATCAGCGGCGTGGTCGAGGCCATCGACCACAAGAGGCGCCAGGTCTCCGTGCGCGGCGCCAAGGGGAACATCGTGTCGCTGCCGGTCAGCGGCGAGGTGAAAAACCTGGAAGCCGTGACCGTCGGCGACCGCGTCGCGATCGTCTATTCGGAGGCGCTGGCGCTGGAGATGGTCCCCCCAAGGTAGGATTTCGCACGCGCGCCGTCGAGGGTAGCCTGCTGCATGGCGCGCGCAGTCTGCATTGTCGATTCCGATGCTTCGGTGCGCGAGGGCCTGTCGCGCGTGGTCGAGTCCGGGGGATACGAAGTGCGGCGCTTTGACTCGGTCGAGGCGTTCGTCGACGGCACGCAAGCGCTGGGCGCGGGGTGCGCGGTGGTGGATCTCACCGACGCCGATTCGGGAACTCGCGCGATCCGCGCTAGGCTCACGGTAATGGCGACCCTGGTGCCGATGATCGTGCTCTCGACCACCGATGGCGCCCACCGGCATTCTGCGGCGCGCGAGCTCGGCGCTCGTGCTTTTTTCCGCAAGCCGGTGGACGCGAGCGCGCTGCTCGATTCGATCGGCTGGCTGCAGAGGCGCTCCCCGCCGGCCTGATCGGCGGATCCCAGCACGGCGCGCTACCATCGGCTTGGAGCATGAGCCATGCCGTAGCCGCGGTGCGAGCGCACGAACGTCCGTTGACGCTCGCGCTGCTGCTGGGCGTGTTCGCGCTGAATTTCATGGACCGCCAGATCGTGGCGATCCTGAGCGAGCCGATCCGCCGGGAATTCGGCCTGTCGGACGCACAAAGCGGGCTGCTTTACGGGCTGGCGTTTGCCGTGGTGTACAGCACTGCCGGGATTCCGATCGCGCGCTGGGCGGACCGCGCCAATCGCGCGCACATCATCAACGGCTCGCTGGTGCTGTTCAGCGTGATGACGATGGCATGCGGGCTCGCGGGGAGCTATGCCCAGCTGCTCGCGGCGCGCATTGGCGTCGCGATGGGCGAGGGCGGCACCAACCCTTCCTCGCACTCCTTGATCGCGGATCTGTATGCCGAAACACATCGCGGATCCGCGATGGCGATATTCGCGCTCGGCCCAAACTTCGGGATCCTGCTCGGCTTCGCGTTCGGCGGCGCCATCGGCCAGGCCTGGGGGTGGCGCAGCGCACTGCTCGCCGCGGGGGCCGCGGGGCTCCTGCTCGCCATTCTGACGAGCTGGTTGCTGAAGGATACGGCGCGCGTGCGCTCGCCGGCGCCGCCGCCGGCGAGCCTGCCGGATTGCCTGCGCGCGCTGTTCCGGCATCCCGCCATGCGCCACCTTTTCCTCGGCGGCGCGCTGATGAGCATCGCCGCCTACGCGGCGATCGCCTGGTTGCCGGCATTCCTCATCCGCTCGCATGGCATGGGCATGGCTGACGCAGGCCTCACGCTCGCCATTCTGCTGGGCGGGGTCGGTGGCGTTGGCACGCTGCTCGGCGGCTGGCTCGCCGATCGCCTGGGCGCGCGCCAGCGGGCGTGGCGGCTGCACGTCGTCGCAGTCGCGCTGCTCGGTGCGGCGCCGTTCTGGCCGGCCGCGCTGCTGGTCACGGATGTGCGCATGGCGCTGGGGTGTCTGGTAGTGCCCGCGGCGGCGCTTTGCGTCTATCTCGCGCCGACTTTCGCCGCGGTGCAAACGCTGGCCGAGCCGAGGATGCGCGCGCTCGCTGCCGCCTTGCTCCTGCTGGTCGGCAGCCTCATCGGCCTCGGGCTGGGGCCGCTGCTGGTCGGCGCGCTCAGCGACGCGCTGCGGCAGAGCCAGGGCACCGATTCGCTGCGCCTCGCCATGCTGGTGATCGTGCCGCTGACGCTGTGGTCGGCGGCGCACTACTTCCTCGCCGGGCGCGCGCTGCGGTGAAAAAGCGCGCGCGCGTAGGCCGGCTCGCCTTCGAGCGGCTACTTGCCGAGCTCGCTTCGGATTTCGCCGACGTGCCGAGCGCCGGCGTAGCCGCGGAGATCGAGCGCGCGCTGCGGCGGCTGGTCGATTTTTTCGGCTATGACCGCTGCACCTACGGAGAGTTTGCCGCCGACGGCGCGCTGACCGTGATCGCCTCCGCGGCGGGCGCCGGCGTCAAGCCGCACCCTCTGGGCCCATACACTGAGTCCAAGAACTGGTTCCTTGGCGAGCTGCGCGCCGGACGCGCTGTGGTGCTGCCTGCGCTGCCGCGGGGTCTGCCGCCGCACGCCCGCACCGAGCGGGAAGACCTTCAGCGCACGGGCTTGCGCTCGCACCTCTCGATCCCGGTTCGCGCGCGTGGCCGCACCACAGGGGTGCTCGCCTTCGGCGGCTTTCGCACCGCACCCGACTGGCCGGCCGACCTGGTGACGCGGCTTACCATCATCGCCGAGGTATTCGCCAGCAGCCTGGCACGCGCGCGCGCCGAGGAGGAGACGCGCGAGCTGCGCGCCCGCTTGTGGCACGCCGATCGCGTCGCGCGCGTCAGCGCGCTCACCGCGGCCATCGCCCACGAGATCAATCAGCCGCTCACCGCGATTCTGGCAAACGCGCAGGCCGGCCTGGCCGACCTCGAGCGTGGTGCGGCGAAGCCCGAGGAGCTGCGCGAGATCCTCGAAGCGGTGGTGCGCGACGACAAGCGCGCGGCGGACACCATCCGCACCATGCGCTCCTTCCTGCGCCAGGAGGAGGGCGGCCGCGAAGGCATCGAGCTCGCGACCGCGCTCCAGGAGGTGCTCGGCCTGCTCGCCCTCGAGCTGACGCGCATGGCGATTCGCGTGGAAACCCGCCTGGAAAGCGGCTGCCGGGTGAAGGCCAACCGCACGCAGATCGAGCAGGTGGTGATGAACCTGCTGCTCAACGCCGCGCAGGCCGTGGCGGCGTGTCCGCCGGCCGAGCGCCGCGTGACGCTGTCGGCCGCGCGCGCCGGCGCGGACCGCGTGGCGGTGGAAGTTTGCGACACCGGGCCGGGCATTGCGCCGGAGCATCTGCAGTCGGTGTTCGAGCCGTTCTGGACCACGCGCAAGGAAGGTCTCGGCCTCGGGCTGCCGATCTGCCGCTCGATCGTCGAAGCGCACGGCGGCTCGATCCGCGTCGAGCGCAACGCAGAGCGCGGCGTTACTTTTCATTTCGAGCTGCCTGCCGATGGCGCCAAGGAAGATGCGCCGCAGGCGGCCGCAGCTGCGGACACGGTGCACGAGCAAGCCGGGCCAGCCGCGGCCGCCGGGCCGCTCGTCTGCGTGATCGACGACGATCCCGCGGTGCGCGCAGCCCTTGCGCGGCTGGTTGCGGCCGAGGGATGGGCGGTCATGCCCTACGCCTCGGCGAGCGACTTTCTTCGGCGCCAGGCGCTGGAGGCCGTGGATTGCATCCTGCTGGACCAGCAGATGCCCGGCATGACCGGGATGGAGCTGCTGCAGCAGCTGGCCGGCGCCGCAGGAGTGCCGCCGGTGGTGTTTCTCACCGGGCATGGCGACGTGGAGGCGGGGGTGCAGGCGATGAAGCTCGGCGCGATGGACTTTCTTTCCAAGCCGGTGGACGTGCGCAAGCTGCGCGACATTGTCGACAGGGCGCTGTCGCGCCGCGCCGCCGCACGCGAGCAGGCGCGCGAACGGGAGCGCTACCGTGCGCGGCTGCGCCGCCTGTCGCCGCGCGAGCGCGAGGTCATGGAGCACGTGGTGCGCGGACGGCGAAA
>DATFDV010000178.1:0-5041 GCA_035251855.1 Burkholderiales bacterium
CGGGCGCGCGCAGGAGTTCACCACCTTCAAGGACGGCCAGACCGGCATGAGCATCCACGTGGTGCAGGGCGAGCGCGAGCTGGTGTCCGACTGCCGCTCGCTCGCCCGCTTCGAGCTGAAGGGCATCCCGCCGATGGTCGCCGGCGCTGCGCGCATCCGGGTCGGTTTCCAGGTCGACGCGGATGGTCTCTTGTCCGTAACTGCCACTGAAAAAACCAGCGGCGTGGAGGCTTCCGTCACCGTCAAGCCGTCCTACGGCCTGGGCGACGCCGACATCGAGCGCATGCTGCGCGATTCGTTCGAGCATGCGCGCGAGGACATGCATTCGCGCGCGCTCGCCGAGCAGCGCGTCGACGGGCAGCGGCTGATCGAGGCCACGCGAGCGGCGCTGGCGGCGGATGCAGGGCTTTTGAGTTTGGAAGAAAAAACCGCGATCGAAGCGGCGATTGCGACGCTCGAAAAGCGTCTTCCCGGAGCGGATCATCGCCCGATCAAGCAGGCGATCGAGGCGCTGAACCGGGCCACCGACGAGTTCGCCGCGCGGCGCATGGACGCCGGAATCAAGCGCGCACTGTCCGGCCGCAAGATCGGCAGTCTCTAATGCCGAAAATCAAGGTGCTGCCGGGGCACGTGATCTGCCCGAAGGGCGCGGAGATCGAGGCGAAGAGCGGGGTGTCGATCTGCGATACGCTGCTCGAGAACCATATCGACATCGAGCACGCGTGCGAGAAACAGGCCGCCTGCACGACCTGCCATGTCATCGTGCGCCAGGGCTTCGACTCGCTCGACGAGGCGAGCGAGAAGGAAGAGGACATGCTCGACAAGGCGTGGGGCCTGGAAGCCAACTCGCGTCTCTCGTGCCAGGCGAAGGTGACGGACGAGGACCTGGTCATCGAACTGCCGAAATACACGATCAACTATGAACGCGAGGGCGGGGGAAAGAAGTGAAATGGACTGACACCCAGGAGATCGCGCTCGCGCTGCTCGAAGCCCATCCGGACGAGGATCCGAAGGCGGTGAACTTCGTCGATCTCTACAAGTGGGTGCTGGCGCTGCCGGGCTTCAGCGATGACCCCAAGCGCTGCGGCGAGAGAATTCTCGAGGCCATTCAGCAAACCTGGATCGACGAAGCGGAATGAGGCGAGTCGCGCTGCTCGGCTTCCATCTCGAGAGCAACGCCTTTGCGCCGGTGAGCGAGGAGCGCCACTTCCGTTCGCTGTGCTACTTCGAGGGCGAGGACATCGTGCGCGAGGCACGCAAGCAAGCGCCTGCCCTGCCGGCGGAAATGCCGGGCTTCTTTCGCGAGATGGACGCGCTCGGGAATTGGACGCCGCTGCCGGTGATCGTCACCGCCTGCGAGCCCGGCGGTCCGGTGGACGATCGCTTCTTCCAGGCCACGCTCGCGGCCATGCGGCAGCGCTTGAGCGCGGCCGGCAAGCTGGACGCGGTCTACATCAGCAACCACGGCGGCATGGTGTCGACCGCCGGCCCCGATCCGGACGGCGAGCTCTACGCCATGGTGCGCGCGGTGGTCGGCCCAAACGTTCCGGTCGTGGCCACCGTAGACCTGCACGCGAATATCTCCGAACGCATGGTGCAGAACGTCGACGCGCTGGTCTCCTACCGCACCAACCCCCACATGGACCAGGCCGAGCGCGCCCGCGACGCGGCGCGCCTGTTGCTACGCTTCCTCGATGGAAAGAAGCCGCAAAGAGCATTCGTGCGATTGCCGCTTACGCCTGCCTCGGTGACCTTGCTGACGCGCGAAGGTCCCTACGCGGACGCGATCCGGTACGGGCAGAGCAAGGTCGGCCAGGGCGTGCTCGACGTCTCCATCGTCGGCGGCTTCGTGTTCAGCGACTCGCCGAAGAACGGCGTCGCCATCGTCGTCAACGGCGAAAGCGGTGCCCCGCTGCGCGAGGTCGCCCTCGACGTCGCCGGTCGCATCTGGGACGACCGCAAGCGCTTCGTGAAGCGCCTCACCTCCATCGAGGACGCGATGCGCATTCCAGGCAAGACGATCTGGTCCGATGCAGGCGACAATCCGGGCGGCGGCGGCACCGGGCAGACCACCGCCCTCCTGCGAAAGCTCCACGAGGCAAAGGCGCAAAACGTGCTCTACGGCAACTTCTTCGAACCGCAGATCGCTGCGGCGGCGCAGGGCCAGCGGGAGATCATTGCGACGTTCAGCGAGGGCTTTTCGGCCCCTGCCAAAGTGCTGAAAACCACGGATGGCCGCTGCATCGGCCGGCGCGGCATCTGGGCGGGGCGCGCGCTCGAGCTCGGCCCGACGGCGGCGCTGCAGATCGGCGGCATCACCGCGATCTGCGTCAGCAAGCGCAAGCAATGCGCCGACCCGGTGTTCTTCGAGATGCACGGCCTCGACGTCGGCGCGGCGCGCACCGTGGTGGTCAAGTCGCGCGGCCACTTCCGCGGCGGCTTCGACGAGTTCTTCACCCCCGAGCGCATCATCGAGGTCGACACGCCCGGCCTCACCTCGCCGGTGCTCGAGCGGCTGAATTTCAGGGGACTGCCGCGGCCGGTGTTTCCGCTGGACGCCGATGCCCAGTGGTCGCCGCGGGCCGCCGTTTATGAGTGACGAGCTCAAGGCCCTCGGCCGCTACAAGATCAACGGCGTGCTCGGCAAGGGCGCAATGGGGCTGGTCTACGACGGCCTCGACCCGAAGCTCAACCGCCGGGTGGCGATCAAGACCATCCTGACCAGCAGCCTTTCCGCCGAGAAGGCGCGCATGGCGACCGTGCGCTTCGAGCGCGAGGTGCGCGCGGTGGCGCGCCTCAACCATGGCAACGTGGTGCAGGTCTACGACTTCGGCACCGAAGCGGGCCTGGCGTACATCGTGATGGAGTTCATCCAGGGCAAGGAGCTCAAGGACTACTTCGACGCCAACCAGCGCCTCGATTTGAAGACCATCTTCCAGCTGATGCTCGAGCTGCTCGACGCGCTCGAGTTCGCCCACGAGGCCGGCATCATCCACCGCGACGTCAAGCCGGCCAACATCATGGTCGACGCGGGTGGCCATGCAAAGCTCACCGACTTCGGCGTGGCGCGCTTCACCGAGCCGCAAGGCGACCAGATCGACGCGACGCGCGTCGGTACCATCATCGGCACGCCCTCCTACATGTCACCGGAGCAGATCCAAGGCCAGCCGATCGACCGGCGCTCGGATGTCTTCTCCGCGGGCATCATCTTCTACCAGCTGCTCACCTGGCAGAAGCCGTTCCAGGGCACGCAATGGGAGCTGGCGAAGAAGATCATCGAGGATGATCCGGTGTGGCCGTCGCATCTGGTGCAGATCCCGGCCGACATCGACAAGGTCGTGGCGCGCGCCCTGGCGAAGCAGCCCGATCGGCGCTATGCGACCGCGCGCAAGTTTGCCGAGGCGGTCCAGCGCATTGCGCAGGGCAAGGCGCTCGAAGGCCACGACGACGTCTTCGCCATGCCGCAGGCCGCGGCCGCCAAGACAGGCGAACCGTCGGAAGCCGAACGCGAGTTCTGGAACGAGGTGAGGGAAAGCCAGGATCCGGACGATCTGCAGCTCTACCTCGACCAGTTCCCGCACGGCGCCTTCGTCGGCCTGGCGAACAAGAGAATCGCCAAGCTGCGCGAGAAGAAGGGCTAGCGCTCGTTCAGATGGCAGGCCGAGAGATGGCGTGCGCCGATTTCCTTCAGCGCCGGCGCCTGCTCCCTGCAGCGCGGCATGGCGTGCGGGCAGCGCGGGTGGAAGTGGCAGCCGGTGGGCGGGAAGAGCGGCGAGGGGATCTCGCCGACGATCGGCTTGAACTGGGTCTTGCGCGTGTCGAGCCGCGGCACCTGCTTCAGCAGCGCCTGGGTATACGGGTGGTTCGCCCTTTCAAAAATTTCCTGTGTAGAAGCTGATTCAATGACGCGGCCGAGGTACATGATCACCACGCGGTCCGAGAGGTGCTCGACCACGCCCAGGTCGTGGCTGATGAAAAGATAGGTGAGAGCCAGCTCCTCGCGCAGCTTCATGAACAGGTTGAGGATCTGCGCCTGGATGGAGACGTCGAGCGCGGCCACCGCCTCGTCGCACACCAGGAACTCGGGCTTCACCGCCAGCGCGCGCGCGATGCCGATGCGGCTGCGCTGTCCGCCGGAAAACTGGTGCGGGAAGCGTTTCTTGTAGCTTGGGTCGAGGCCGCAGCGCGCGAATAGCTGGTCGAGGTAGTCGCCGAGCGCCTCCTTTTTCACCAGGCCGTGGACGACCGGCGCTTCGCCGACGATGTCCTGGACGCGCATACGCGGATTCAGCGACGCGAAAGGATCCTGGAAAATCATCTGCACTTGCAATCCGATGCGCTCCTCGCCCCGGTAGCGCAGCGCCCCGGCGCTCGGCGGCAGGATGCCGGCGACCATGCGGCCGAGCGTCGACTTGCCGCAGCCGGACTCGCCCACCAGGCCGACCACCTCGCCTTCGTTGACGCTGAACGACACGTCGTCGACCGCGTGCACCACTTCGTCGGACACGTCGGCGCCGAGCGCGCGCGCGATCTTGCCGGCGAAGTCGAGCGGCTGGACGAAGCGCTTGGAGACGTGCTCGAGCTCGAGCAGGGCTTTCATGGGTGCAAGGGGTAGAAGCAGCGCACCAGCCGGTTGTTGCGTGTAGTCAGTTCAGGATATTCAGTACAGGCCGGGGCCGCGCGCGGACAGCGGCTGCGGAAGGCGCATCCCGGCGGCAGGTCGAGGAGCGCCGGCGTCATGCCGGGGATCTGCGCGAGCGGCGAGCCGCGGCGGTTGCGGCTTGGCACCGAGCCGATCAGGCCCTGGGTATAGGGATGCAGCGGCCTGTCGAGCACCTCGTCCACCGCGCCCTGCTCGACGATGCGGCCGGCGTACATCACGCAGATGCGGTCGGCGAGCCCCGCCACCACCGACAGGTCGTGCGTGATCCAGATGAGCGCGGTGCCCGACTCGCGGCACAGCTTCTGCGCCTCGTACAGGATCTGCGCCTGGATGGTGACATCGAGCGCGGTGGTCGGCTCGTCGGCGATCACCAGCTTC
>DATFDV010000179.1:0-3739 GCA_035251855.1 Burkholderiales bacterium
CTGGCTGTACAGGATCGGCATCAATACGGCCAAGAACTACCTCATGGCCATGGGTCGGCGGGCGCCGACCTCGACCGAGGTGGAGGCCGAGGAGGCGGAAGGGTTCGAGGAAGGCGAGCAGCTGCGCGACATCAACACGCCGGAGAGCCTGTTGCTGTCGAACGAGATCGCGCAGACGGTGAACAGGACGATCGAGGGGCTGCCCGAGGAGTTGAGGAAAGCGATACAGATGCGCGAAATCGAGGGCATGAGCTACGAAGATATCGCGCAGGCCATGGATTGCCCGATCGGCACCGTCCGCTCGAGGATTTTCCGGGCCAGAGAAGCGATTGCGGAGCAGCTGAGGCCGCTTTTGGGGACCAGCAAGGACAAGCGGTGGTAAACGCTTACGTGGTAGGGGTGTTATGAACGACAGAATTTCGGCATTGATGGATGGCGAGGTGGACGAAAAGTCCGCCGCCCAGCTAATCGAAGCGCTGGCGCGAGACGCGGAGGCGATCCGCACCTGGCGCAGCTACCACCTGATCGGCGACGCCATGCGCGGCGGCATGCTGCGCGGCGTGTTCCTCTCGGAGCGCTTCACCGAGCGCGTCGCACAGCGGCTCGCTGCCGAGCCCACCGTGCTGGCGCCGCGGCGCATGCGCACGGAATCTCCGCGCTTGTTCACTTTGTCTGCCCTCGCCGCCAGCGTCGCCGCCGTGGCCTTCGTCGGCTGGATGGCCTTTGCGCCCCAGCCGCAGCTCGCGCCGGCGCCGATGGCTCAGGTGCAGAAAGCGGCGGACAAGCCGGTGCTGGTCCCGCTACCGAGCGCCGCCAACGACTACCTGCTCGCGCACCAGGGGTTCTCGCCGCGAGTCTCGCTGCAAGGGATGGCACCCTACGTGCTCACGATTGCCGAGCACCCCTCCGACGCCCGCAAGCCCGAGGCGAGTCGATGAGCGCGCGGGCCTACGCCCTGGCACTAGCCCTGGTTTCCGGGGCGGCGCAGGCCCAGGCTCCCGAGACGCTCAGCTGGCTGCGCAAGATCAACGACGCCACGCAGAAGCTCTCCTATAGCGGCACCTTCGTCTACCAGAACAACAGCCGCAGCGAGACTTCGCGCATCACGCGCTATGTCGACGCGCGCGGCGACATCGAGAAGCTCGAGGTGATGGACGGCGTGCCGCGCGAGATCGTGCGCGAGAAGGACACCGTGCGCTGCTACCTGCCGGGCGCGCGGCTGGTCAAGGTCGATCGGCGCACCGAGCGCGGCTTCCCGGCGCTGGTGCCGGAGCGGATTTCGGCGCTCGCGCGCAACTACGACATCACCCTGGGCGAGAGCCGGCGCATCGCCGGCTACGACTGCCGCGCGGTGGTGCTCACCCCGAAGGACAACCTGCGCTACGGCTACCGGCTGTACGCCGACACCGCGAGCGGCATGCTGCTGCGCGCGGTGACCGTCGACGCCAACGGCGAGCAGGTCGAGCAGTTCATGTTCACCCAGCTCGCCATCGGCGGCGTGACCCGGGACATGGTGAGGACCCGGCATGCCTCGCGCAACTGGCGCGTCGAGGACGCGGAGGCCGCGCCCGGCCGCCTGCCGGGCTGGGGGCTCTCCAGCGAGCTGCCCGGCTTCCACAAGGTGGTCGAGCTCAAGCGCCGGCTGAGCGATTCCCGCCCGGCCGCCCAGGTGGTTTACTCGGACGGGCTGGCTGCGGTGTCGGTGTTCATCGAATCCATGGACGGTCGCCCCGAGCCGGTGCGCACCGGGCTTGCCAGCATGGGCGCGATCCATATCTATACCCGCGAAGTCGCCAATCACGTGATCACGGTAGTGGGCGAGGCGCCCGCGGCGAGCGTGCAGCGCATCGCCAATGCAGTCGAGTATCGCCGTCCGCAGTAGCCAGGGAGACTAAGATGAGCGTAGTGAAAACCGTCCTTGCCCTCTGGGTGATGGCCTTTTGCGCCAGCGCGTCCGCACAGGCGGTACGCGAGCTGCCGGACTTCACCCGCCTGGTCGACGACCAGGGCAACGCGGTGGTGAACATCAGCACCACCCAGGCCCCGCGCCGCAGCGGCGCCACGCCGCAGGTGCCCGGCATGGAGGACGAGGAGGTGCTGGAGTTCTTCCGCCGCTTCATCCCGCGCCAGCAGCCCGGCCCGCAGTCGCCGCGCCCCGAGAGCCGCTCGCTCGGCTCGGGCTTCATCATCAGCGCCGACGGCTTCATCCTCACCAATGCCCACGTGGTCGACGGCGCCGACGAGATCAACGTGCGCTTCACCGACAAGCGCGAGTTCAAGGCCAAGGTGATCGGCGCCGACCGGCGCACCGACATCGCGGTGATCAAGGTCGACGCCACCGGCCTGCCGGCGGTGCGCTTCGGCGACCCCACCAAGCTCAAGGTGGGCGAGTGGGTGGTGGCGATCGGCTCGCCGTTCGGCTTCGAGAACACGGTGACCGCCGGCATCGTCAGCGCCAAGGGCCGCTCGCTGCCGCAGGAGAACTTCGTGCCGTTCATCCAGACCGACGTGGCGATCAACCCGGGCAACTCGGGCGGGCCGCTGTTCAACATGCGCGGCGAGGTGGTCGGCATCAATTCGCAGATCTACAGCCGCACCGGCGGCTTCATGGGCCTGTCGTTCGCCATCCCGATCGACGTCGCGCTCGACATCCAGAAGCAGCTGCGCGACAAGGGCCGCGTCGCTAGAGGCCGGATCGGCGTGGTGATCCAGGAAGTGACGAGGGATCTGGCCACCTCCTTCGGCCTCGACCGGCCGCGCGGGGCGCTGGTCAACTCGGTGGAAAAGGGCAGCCCGGCGGACAAGGCCGGCGTGGAGGCCACCGACATCATCACCAGCTTCGACGGCAAGCCGGTCGAGAGCTCGAGCGACCTGCCGCGCATCGTCGGCTCGACCCGACCGGGGTCGTCGTCTTCGCTCGAAGTGTGGCGCAAGGGCCAGAACCGCAAGCTGAATATCACCGTCGCCGAGCTGCAGGAAGACCGCGTCGCCGCGGCCGACAAGCCCGGCAGCCGTGCCAAGCCGCAGGCGGAAGCGCCGGCGAACCGCCTGGGCATCGTGGTGGGCGAGCTCTCCGCCGAGCAGAAGAAGAGCCTCAACCTCGCCTCCGGCCTGGTGGTCACCGACGTGCGACCCGATTCCAAGGCCGACGTGCGCAAGGGCGACGTGCTGCTCACCATGGTGCACAAGGGCCAGCACACCGAGCTCAAGTCGGTCGACCAGTTCAACAAGCTGCTTGCGGGCCTCGACCGCAACGCGGTCATCACCCTGCAGGTGCGCCGCGGCGAAAGCACCGCGTTCGTCACCATTTCGGGACTCACTGACAAAGGCTAGGCTGTACAGCCGCCAGGGTTGCCATCTCTGCCACGAGATGGCAGCCCAGCTGCGCGCCAGCGGCATCGATTTCGAGCAGATCGATGTCGACTCCGATCCCCATCTGCGCTTGAAGTACGGCCGCGACGTCCCGGTCCTGGTGTTCAAGGATCTCGTCTTGAAGCATCGCCTGACCCCGGAAGCGATCGCCAAGCTGCGTTAGAATCGCGCTCCTTTCGCATGGCACCGCTTTGACAGACCGCTCTCGCGTCCGAAACTTCTCCATCATCGCGCACATCGACCATGGCAAGTCGACGCTCGCCGACCGCTTCATCCAGATGTGCGGCGGGCTGGCCGAGCGCGAGATGGCGGAGCAGGTGCTCGACTCGATGGACCTCGAGCGCGAGCGCGGCATCACCATCAAGGC
>DATFDV010000180.1:0-12268 GCA_035251855.1 Burkholderiales bacterium
CCGCTGGTGATCCAGATGGTGTGCGACAGCCTGCGCTACTGGGCCGAGGAGATGCACGTCGACGGCTTCCGCTTCGACCTGGGCACCATCCTCGCGCGCGAGCCCGGCGGCTTCGACACGCACAACGGCTTCATGAAGGCGGTGATGCAGGACCCGCGCCTCGCCAAGGTAAAGCTGATCGCCGAGCCGTGGGACTGCGGCCCCGGCGGCTACCAGGTCGGCGGCTTCCCGCCCGGCTGGGCGGAGTGGAACGACCAATACCGCGACACGGTGCGCGATTACTGGCGCGCCGAAGCCTCGCCGGCGGCCCTCGCGCCGCGGCTATGCGGCTCGCCCGACGTCTTCAACCGCCGCGGCCGCCAGCCGTGGGCCAGCGTCAATTTCATTACCGCCCACGACGGCTTCACGCTCAACGACCTCGTCACCTACAACGAAAAGCACAACGAGGCCAACGGCGAGGACAACAAGGACGGCCATTCGCACAACCGCTCGTGGAACCACGGCGCCGAGGGCCCGGACGTCGACGAGCCCATCCGCGCCCTGCGCAAGCGCCAGATGAAGAACCTGCTTGCCACGCTGCTCCTGTCGCAGGGCACGCCGATGCTGCTGGCCGGCGACGAGTTCGCGCGCACGCAGAAGGGCAACAACAACGCCTACTGCCAGGACAACGAGCTCAGCTGGGTCGACTGGAACCACGACGACCGCGCCGAGCGCCTGATCAATTTCGTGCGCAAGCTGACCGGGCTGCGCCACCGCTTCCCGATCCTGCGGCGCACGCGCTTCCTCACCGGCAATTTCGACGAGGACCTGGGCGTCAAGGACGTGAGCTGGATCAACACCGCCGGCGAGGAGATGCGCGAGGAGCAGTGGAAGGACGCCAACACGCGCTGCTTCGGCATGCTGCTCGACGGCCGCGCGCAGACCACCGGCATCCGCAAGCGCGGCGAGGAAGCGACGCTCCTCATCATCTTCAACCCCTGGCAGGACGTGGTGAAATTCAAGCTGCCGCAGCAGAACGGCGGCGTCGGCTGGACGCTGCTCGCCGACACCAACTTCCCCGACTCCAAGGAAGAGCCGCGCTTCCCGATCGGCCACGAGTACGAGGTCACGGGCCGCTCGCTGCTGTTGTTTGCCCTTCACCACCAGTAAGAGTTCTTCGCTCGCCGGGCTGCTGATCGCGGCAGCCATCCTGTACCTCGCGCGCGAGGTGCTGATCCCGCTCGCCCTGGCGATCCTGCTGTCCTTTCTGCTCGTTCCGGTGGTGCGCCGGCTGGAACACTGGCGCTTGGGGCGGGTCTTTTCGACCCTCATCGCAGTCACCATCGCCGTCGCTGCCATCGCCGGCATCGGCGCGGTGGCAACGAACCAGGCGCTTTCGCTCGCCGCCAAGCTGCCCGAGTACCGCGCCAACATCAGCAAGAAGATCCGCGCGGTGCGCGAGCCGCAGGAAAGCAGTCTCGGCAAGGCCGCCGAGGCGATCAAGGAGCTGGAGAACGAGGCCGCGCCCGGCGCCGCGCCGATCGCGGTAGCCGAGACGCCGCCGACCGCGCTGGCCGCGCTGCGCGAGTGGATCGACCCGTTCGTGAAGCCGGTGGGCACCGCCCTGGCGGTCGTCGTGTTCACCATCCTGATGCTGCTCAACCGCGAGAACATGCGCGAGCGGCTGATCGGCCTCATCGGTCCGCAGCGCATCAACGTCACCACCCAGGCGCTCGGCGAGGCCGCCTACCGGGTGAGCAGCTACCTGTACATGCAGCTGGTGGTGAATGCGTGCTTCGGCGTTCCGTTCGCCCTCGCGCTCTGGCTGATCGGCATCCCGAACGCCATGCTGTGGGGGCTGCTCGGTACGCTGTTGCGCTTCATCCCGTACGCCGGCGTATGGATCGCGGTGGCGATGCCCGCGACGCTTGCCTTCGCCATCTTCGACGGCTGGAGCCACGTCGCCTGGGTGCTGGGCGTATTCGTGCTTCTCGAGCTGCTCCTGGTCAATGCAGTCGAGCCGTTGCTCTACGGCCGCAGCGCCGGCCTGTCGGCCATCGCCATCATCGTCGCCGCGCTGTTCTGGACCTGGCTGTGGGGACCGGTCGGCCTGCTGCTCGCCGTGCCGCTCACCGTCTGCATCGCGGTGATGGGGCGCTACATCCCGGAGCTGGGCTACCTCAACGTGCTGCTCGGCGTGGAGCCGGTGCTCTCACCCGAGGCGCGCTTCTACCAGCGCCTGGTGGCGCGCGACCGCGACGAGGCGATCGACCTGGCGCAGGAATACGCGGCCGAGCACGGCCAGGCGGCGCTCTTCGACACGCTCCTCATCCCGGCGCTCGCGCTGATCGAGACCGACCGCCACAAGGGCGCGCTCGAGCCCGAGACCGAGCGCTTCGCTTTCGATACCACGCGGCACATCCTCGACGAACTCGGCGAGGACGGCGCTGAAACCACGGCGGCGCCGCACGTCTGCATCCTGCCGGCGCGCGACCAGGCCGATGAGCTCGCCGGCGCGATGCTGGCGCGCCTGCTGCCTGGGGCGCAGGTGTTTTCAGCCAAGAGCCTGGCTACCGAGACGCTCGAGCAGGTGGGCGAGGGCGCCTGCCGCGTGATGTGCATCTCAGCGGTGCCGCCGCACGCCGCGAGCCACGCCAGCTACCTCGCCCGCCGCCTGAAGAAGCAATTCCCCAAGCTGAGGATCGTGGTCGCGCTGTGGACCAACGAAGGCGTCGACAAGGTCAAACCGCGCCTGCTCGGCGCGGGCATCGACGAGGTCGTCACGCGCCTGCCCGAGGTTCTGGCGCAGTTGCGCTAGCTGACCGCCCAAAATCAGGGACAGACCACGTTTTTCCGGGGTTGCGGGCAGGCCATAGGCGGCTAGTAAACTGTTAACCGATGGCCTTGGCGGTCCTGCAGTTCGCTTGGGTGACTATTCGCGTCGCGGTCCTTTTCGCCTGCGGCGCTGCGATGGCCGCCGAGGCGCCGAAGTTCTCCGGCGGCAATGGATTGTCGTGCGAGGAGGCGGTGGTGCCGATCGTCAGCGAGAGCGGGACGATGGTCGAAGCCGAGCGCCACTGGCTGCAGAAGACCTTCGGCGGCGGCGCGCTGGTGCGGCAAGCGCTCGGCGAATCCGCCGACGGCAAGCGCCGCTACGACCTCATGCTGTGGCGCAAGCCCGATGGCCAGACGGTCGACATCTGCTTCGACGTCACCACGGTGTTCGAGGACACCATCCGCCAGATCGAGCACGAGGAGGAGCATGGCTATCCGCATAGTCCGCCTCGGTAGCGCGCGCGCGGCGAACGAGGGCCCGCGCCTGGGCACGGTGCGCCGGCCGCCGCGCGGCGTGCGCAAGGCCGATTACGCGCGGCGCAACTACTACGATGTCTGGCTGCCCGACCTCGCGCCCAGCGCCAGGCTGGTGGCGCGCGCGCAGGAGGACTGGGCGGGTTTCACCAAGGCCTATCGTCGCGAGATGAAGGCCGCAGCCGCCGAGCGACTGATCGCCGTTCTCGCCGCGCTGTCGCAGGACGCGGACTTTTCAGTCGGCTGCTACTGCGAGGACGAGGAGCGCTGCCACCGCTCGATCCTGCGCGAGCTGCTGGCAGAGCATGGCGCACGACTCGCTTGAGCCGTCGGACTGGGTAAGGCGCTGGGCGCCGCTGGTGGCGCGCGGGCCGGTGCTCGACGTGGCCAGCGGGGCCGGCAGACACGCGAAGTTTTTTTCCTCCCGGCATCTGGCGGTCATTGCAGTCGACCGCGATCCGCACCCCATGCCCGAAGGGATCACTTTCGTCAAAGCCGACCTGGAAGACGGCAGCCCCTGGCCCTTCGAGGGCCAGCGCTTCGGTGGCATCGTGGTCGCGAACTACCTGCACCGCCCGCTGCTGCCGATCCTCGCGCAATCGCTCGCCGAGGGCGGGGTGCTGATCTACGAGACTTTCATGCTGGGCAACGAGAAATTCGGCAAGCCGTCGAATCCGAACTTCCTGCTGCGCCCGGGGGAGCTGCTGCAGGCTTTCGCCGGCCTGACGCTGGCGGCCTTCGAACAGGGAACCACCGACAAGGCGGTGGTGCAGAGGATCTGCGTCATCCGGGGCGAGGTGGGAAGCGTTAGAATTCCCTCATGATTACCGGCAGCCTGGTCGCCATTGTTACCCCCATGAAGTCTGGGAAAGAGCACGACGGCGCTCTGGACCTCGAGCGCTTCAAGCAGCTCATCGACTGGCACGTCGCCGAGGGCACCGACGGCATCGTGGTGGTGGGCACCACCGGCGAGTCGCCGACGGTCAACTTCGACGAGCACAAGGAGCTGATCCGCATCGCCGTGCAGCACTCGCGGGGCCGCATCCCGATCATCGCCGGCACCGGCGGCAACTCCACGGTCGAGGCAATCGAGCTCACCGCCTCGGCGAAGGAAAACGGCGCCACCGCCTGCCTGTCGGTCGTGCCCTATTACAACAAGCCGACGCAGGAAGGCCTTTATCGGCACTTCCGCAAGATCGCCGAGAGCGTCGACCTGCCGATGATCCTGTACAACGTGCCCGGCCGCACGGTGGCCGACCTGCAGAGCGACACGGTGCTGCGCCTGGCGCAGGTGCCCGGCATCATCGGCATCAAGGAAGCCACCGCGAACCTTGAGCGCAACACCGATCTGATCCGCCGCGCGCCGCGCAACTTCGCCATCTACAGCGGCGACGATGCCACCGCGCTGGCGCTGATCCTGCTGGGCGGCCACGGCGTGATCTCGGTCACCGCCAACGTCGCGCCCAAGGCGATGCACCAGATGTGCGCCGCCGCGCTGGTCGGCGACGTGAAGAAGGCGCGCGAGCTCAACCTGCGCCTGTTCCCGCTGCACCAGCGCCTGTTCGTCGAGGCCAACCCGATCCCGGTCAAGTGGGCGCTCGCCGAGATGGGCATGATCGAGCCCGGCCTGCGCCTGCCGATGTCGCCGCTCGCCGAGAAGTTTCACCAGACGGTGCGCGAGGCGCTCCACGAAGCCGGGATCGCTCTTCCCGGCCTGCGGGTCGTGGAAGGACGCGGTTGATCAGAAAGCTTTTCCTCACGGCCGCGGCGGCCGTGCTTGCAGGTTGCGCTTCCGATTCCGGCGTCGATTACAAAAAGGCCGGCACGCTGCCGCCGCTCGAAGTGCCGCCCGATCTCACTTCGCCGGCGCGCGACAACCGCTATTCGGTTCCGGAGAACGCGCGCTCGACCGCTACGCTGTCGGGCTACCAGGCCGAGCGGCGCGAGCAGCCCGCGCGCGCCACGGGCACCCCGGTGGTGCTGCCCGAGATCGAGCGCATGCGCATCGAGCGCGCCGGCTCGCAGCGCTGGCTGGTGGTGCAGGAGCCCCCGGAGAAGCTCTGGCCGGTGATCAAGGAGTTCTGGCAGGAAAGCGGCTTCCTGATCAAGATGGAAAATCCCGAAGCCGGCGTGATGGAGACCGACTGGGCCGAGACGCGCGCCGAGATCAAGGAAGGCGCGGTGCGCAACTTCCTCGGCAAGATCCTCGACCAGTTCCACTCCACCTCCGAGCGCGACAAGTACCGCACGCGCCTGGACCGCGCGCCCGACGGGCAGGGTACCGAGATCTACATCAGCCACCGCGGCATGGAGGAGCTCTACACCACGCGCGAGCCCACCTCGACCACCGCGGGGCAGACCGCGTGGCAGCCGCGGCCGGCGGACCCGGAGCTCGAGGCGGAATTCCTGCGCCGGCTGATGGTGCGGCTCGGCGCCCGGGAAGAGCGCGCGAAAGAGCTCACCGCGAGCGCGCCGGCGCAGCAGCGCGCCGACATCGTCAAGAGCAACGACGGCACCGAGCGCCTGCAGGTGCACGAGCCGTTCGATCGCGCCTGGCGGCGCGTCGGCCTGGCGCTCGACCGCGTCGGCTTCACCGTCGAGGACCGCGACCGGCAGAAAGGCCTGTACTTCGTGCGCTACGCCGATCCCGAGGTCGAGATGGGCGAGAAGGACAAGGGCTTCCTCGACCGCATCACCGGCTGGTTCTCGAACGACTCCAAGGTGAAGGCCGCGCAGTACCGGGTGCAGGTGACGCAGGATCCCAACGGCAGCCAGGTCTACGTGCTGAACAAGGAAGGCGCTGCCGAGCGCTCCAAGACCGCGCAGCGCATTCTCGTGCTGCTGCACGAGCAGCTCAAGTAAGCGCGCTTTGATGCGCTTCGCTTCGCTCGCCAGCGGCAGCTCGGGCAACTGCCTGGTGGCCGAGGCCGCCGGTACGGTGGTGATGCTCGACTGCGGCCTCAACCTTACCGATACCGAGCGGCGCCTGCAGCGCGCCGGCCTCGAGCCGTCGCAGGTGCGCGGCATCCTGGTGACCCACGAGCACGGCGACCACGCCTGCGGCGTATTCGACTTTGCCGCCGCGCACCGCGTCACCGTCTACATCACCCACGGCACCCTCGCGGCGCTCAAGGCCGAGGGCAAGGTGATCGAAGGCGTGCCGATCCAGGTGGTGAACGGCCGCCAGTCGTTCTTCGTCGACGGCATGATGGTGATGCCCTTCACGGTGCCGCACGACGCACGCGAGCCGGTGCAATACATCCTGTCCGACGGCGCGGCGAAGCTCGGCGTGATCACCGACGTCGGCAAGCCGACGCCGCATCTGCAGCAGATGCTCTCCGGCCTGGATGCGCTGGTGCTCGAGTGCAACTACGACCGCGAGATGCTGTGGGCCGGCGCCTATCCGCGCTGGCTGAAGGAGCGCATCGCCGGCGCCTTCGGCCACCTCGACAACCTCGACTCCGAGACCCTGCTCGGCGGGCTCGACCGCTCGCGCCTAAAGCACGTCATCGGCGCGCACCTTTCGCAGCAGAACAACCGCCCGGCGCTCGCCCGCGCCGCGCTCGCGCGCGCGATGGGCTGCGAAGACGAGTGGATCGGTATCGCCGGCCAGGACGAGGGATTCGGCTGGCGGAGTATTTAGTTAAAGACCTACCGTAGTGCTCGACACCGCGGGGTAGGACGCCGCCCAGATTTCCCCGAAGCGCCCGCGCAGCGCCTGGCCTTCGTTCTCGTCGCCCAGGCCCATCGCGCCGCGGAACAGGCTCGCCATCGGGCGGCGCACATAGTGCATCGCATCGAGGAGGAGGAAGGCGTCCTGCACCTCGCGGATTTCCTCGTGGGTGCGATTGATCTGCATGGCGTGCGAGAAGCGCCGCAGCAGCATCAGCAGGCGCGGGCACTGCCGCGTCAAATGCTCGGTGTTGTGCACCACCAGGTACAGCCGCCGGGTGCGGCTGGCGAGCAGGAAGCGCTCAAGTCCCTCGATGCGCTGCGGGTCGTTCAGCCGCAACGCGGCGCCGTCGGGATCGAACAGGCGCAGCTCGCGCCCGGGCTGCTGCATCAACCGCTCGACCGCCGCCTGAAAGCCTTCGTTGGTATCAAAGCGCTCGTAGATCGGCGCGTCCATCTATTGCCTTTTGGTCAGGTTGACGTATCCCAGCCGTTGCCAGCGCGAGATTAGACCGCCCAGGCCGGCGCGGGCAAGTCGCGAGCCGTCCGTGATGCGGCGATCGGCGAGCTCGCGCAGGCCGGCAGCGCGCTTCCCGTTCAGCTCGAAGCTCTCGCCGTTGATGAAGAATCGCCGGCCGCGGTAGAGCAGGCGCGCCTTGCCATCGAGGCGCACCGTCGAGCCGGCGCACGCCCGGGCGGCGTGTGCCGGGCTGAAAACGACGTGCGCCTTGGGTTCGCTCAGGTATTCGCCCACGAAACGCTCGACGTCGCGGCGCGACCAGCGGATGCGGGCGAGCAGGGCGTCGGCGAAGGAAATGATCTCCTTCGGCAGCTGCCCCGGCCGCGCCGCCGGCTTCATGCCCGCGTCCCGATAATCCGCCTCGGGCAAGCCGCGTTCATGCAGCCAGTCGAGGAACGCCGCGCCGAGCTCCGTGCCGCGCGGCGCGCGAAAGCCGATCGAGTAGGTGAAGCAGCGATCGAGCGCCACGCCGTCGTGGCGCACGCCCGGCGGCAGGTACAGCAGGTCGCCGGGATTGGCGAGATAGCGTTTGTTTTCAACGCGCCAGCGCCGGCGGCCGGGGCCCTGGAGGAGGAACACGTCGTAGCGATCGAGGTGCGGGCCGACACCGCCGCCCGGCGTGGCGTAGCTCACCATCACGTCGTCCAGCCGCGCCTGCGGCACGAAGGCGAAGCGCTGCAGCAGCGCATCCGCCGCGGCAACGTGGTGGTTCACGCCGTTGACCAGAATGGTGGAGTTCGGTTTGAGTGCCACCCGGCGGAACGGTCCGTGCGTCGTCTCGCGGTGCCCGCCGCGCCGTTCCACGATCCGGGATTCAACATCATCGCGTGCCGCGAGCGCGATCAGCCGGCGCTGGTCGACGATTCCGGACAAATGCGGCACTGCGTTGCGCACAAATAGCGGTCGCTTCTGCCAATAACGTCTCAGAAATTCGCGCGCAGTGAGGCCGCCGAGCAAAAGCGAGTTCATCCGGGCGGATTATATGTAGCGGGCGAACTACAGTCGGCGCGGGACTTGTCAAAGTAAAAAAGTTTTGGAATAGAATCGTCGCAACATGCTCGAACCGGGACAAGCCGCTCCGTCGTTCGAACTGCCCGACGCCGACATGCAGGAGGTCAGCCTGTCGGCGTTCAAGGGCAAGAAGAACGTAGTGCTGTATTTCTATCCGAAGGACGGCACCCCCGGCTGCACCCTCGTCACCACCGATTTCTCCGACCACGAGGACGAGTTCGTCAAATGCGACTGCGTGGTGATGGGCGTGTCGCGCGACGATTGCCTCACCCACGCCGAGTTCCGCGACCGCAACGGCGTGAACATCGTGCTGCTCTCCGATCCCGAGGGCGAGGTGTGCCGCAAGTACGGCGTGCTGCAGGAGAAGGAGCTCACCGACGGCGTGCGGCGCGAATGCCTGGTGCGCTCGACCTTCGTCATCGACAAGAAGGGCGTGATCCGCCACGCCGCCTACGGCGTCAACCCGCGCGGCCACGCCATGGAAGTGTTCGACCTGGTGAGGCGGCTGCGCTCGTAGCCAAGGACACCGTGGTTTCCCTGCGCATCGAGATGCACGATGCACAGGGTGTAAAGCTGCAGGTTCCCGCGGACCTCACCTACCTGCACGGCGGCTACAGCGAGCTGCTTCCCGCCCTCGAGCGCGCGCTGGAAGGCAAAGGGCCGGGCGAGTCGGTCAAGCTGCAGCTCGAGCCCGAAGACGCGTTCGGTGAATACGACGCCGACCTGCTGCGCGTCGAGCCCGCCGAGCGCTACGGCAAGGGCATCGCCGCCGGGATGGAGGTCGAAGAAGACTCCCGTTTTTACACGGTCACCGACGTCGCAGACGGCAAGGTAGTGCTCGATGGCAACCACCCGCTGGCCGGAATGGCGCTGCGCTTCTCGTGCGAGATTGTCAGTGTAAGAACTGCAAGGGCTGAAGAAATCAGCCGCGGAGTATCATTGCCCTAGGGAGGGGCGATGCTCGCGAATATCCTGTCGTACGGCGTCGGCACGCTGATCGCGATCGTGCTGGTGGCGGTGCTCGGCTACGTCTTCATCAGCGACATCACGCAGAAGAAGCACGGCGTGCTGCGCAACTATCCGGTCGTCGGCCACCTGCGCTACTTCTTCGAGGAGATCGGCGAGTACTTCCGCCAGTACTTCTTCGCCGGCGACCGCGACGAGATGCCGTTCAACCGCGCCACGCGCGGCTGGGTGTACCGCCTGGCGAAGAACGAGGGCGGCGTGATCGGCTTCGGCTCGACCTATGACCTGCACTCGCCCGGCGCGCTGATCTTCGTCAACCATCCGTTCCCGGTGCTCGAGGAGGAGCGCCTGCCGACGCCCTCCTTGGTGCTCGGCGAAGGCTATTGCCGCGAGCCGTTCGAGGCGAAATCGATCGTCAACGTGAGCGGCATGAGCTTCGGCGCGATTTCGGCGCCGGCGGTGCGCTCGCTTTCGCGCGGCGCCAATGTCGCCGGCTGCTGGATGGATACCGGGGAAGGCGGTCTTTCGCCCTATCACCTCGAGGGCGGCTGCGACCTCATCATGCAGATCGGCACCGCCAAGTACGGCGTGCGCGACGCGCAGGGCAATCTTTCCGAGGAGCGGTTGCGGGAATTGTCCAAGGTCGTGAAAGCATTCGAGATCAAGCTCTCGCAAGGCGCCAAGCCGGGCAAGGGCGGGGTGCTGCCCGGCGGCAAGGTGACCGCCGAGATCGCGCAGATCCGCGGCATTGCCGAAGGCCGCGACTCGATCAGCCCGAACCGCCACCGCGACATCGCCAACATGAACCAGCTGCTGGAGAAGGTGGCCTGGATGCGCGAGCTCACCGGGCGGCCGGTCGGCGTGAAGACCGCGGTCGGCGGCTGGCGGCTGATGAACGAGGCGGCCGAAATCATCCATCGCCGCGGCCTGGAATTCGCGCCCGACTTCCTGGTGATCGATGGCGGCGAGGGCGGCTCGGGCGCCGCGCCGCAGGCGCTGGCCGACCACATGGGGCTGTCGATCGAGGAAGCACTGCCCCGGGTGGTGGACTCGCTGATCGAGACCGGGTTGCGCAGCCGCATCCGCGTGGTCGCCTCGGGCAAGATCGTCACCTCCGCGCGCGCCGCGTGGGCGCTGTGCGTCGGCGCCGATTTCGTCAACACGGCGCGCGGCTTCATGTTCTCCCTGGGCTGCATCCAGGCGCTGCGCTGCCACCAGAACACCTGCCCCACCGGGGTGACCACGCACAACAAGCGCCTGCAGCGCGCGCTGGTGGTCGAGGAGAAGTACCTGCGCGTGGCGAACTACGCGATGAACATGAACAAGGAAATCGACATGATCGCGCACTCCTGCGGCGTGCGGCACGCGCGCGAGCTGCGGCGCGAGCACGTGCGCATCGTGCAGGCGAGCGGGCAGTCGGTGGCGCTCAACATGCTGTACCCGTATCCCGATCTCAAGCCGCAGATGAAGGTGGCATGAGGCGGCTTTTGTTTATCCTGGCACTCGTACCCACGTCGGTGTTTTCGCTGAGCCCGGCCGCGCAGGAATTCATGGCCATCTCCAAGGAGCTCGAGCCGGTGCAATGCGAGAAGCGCCAGCTCAGGCGCAAGATGGCGCTCGCCGAGGCCGAGCGCCGCGACGCCGACGCCAAGGCGGCGCGCGCGCGCTTCGCCAGCCTCAACAAGGATGCGAAGACCACCCGGCTCGAGAAGCGCCTCGCCGAGCTGGAGCCGCGCCTGCGCAACAGCACCGATCCGGAGGACCTCCAGGCGATCAGCCTGCAGCAGCGCGAGGCGTTCTATCGGTGTGAGTAGCGACAGTCCATGACGCGGCAGACCACCGAGCACCGGCAATCCGCGGCCCAGGCAGGCCTGCGCTACGTCACCGACGGCGCGAACGGCATCATCCGCAAGCGCGTCGGCACCGGCTGGGCCTACTACCTGCCGAACGGCAAGCGCATCACCAGCAAGCAGATCCGCCAGCGCCTGAATGCGCTCGCCATTCCGCCGGCGTGGACCGACGTGTGGATCTGCCCGGATCCCGCGGGCCATATCCAGGCCACGGCGCGCGACGCGCGCGGCCGCAAGCAGTACCGCTATCACGAGCAGTATCGCGAGGCGCGCGACCAGTCGAAGTTCCGCCGCATGCTGGAGTTCAGCGAGGCGCTGCCGGCGCTGCGCGAGCGCATCGAGCGCGACCTGCGCGGCGACGACCTGAGCCGCAAGCAGCTGCTC
Source organism: Burkholderiales bacterium (assembly GCA_035251855.1). Classification (GTDB taxonomy): domain Bacteria; phylum Pseudomonadota; class Gammaproteobacteria; order Burkholderiales; family SG8-39; genus SCGC-AG-212-J23. The sequence continues at coordinate 11,692 of DATFDV010000180.1, forward strand.
GCCATGCTGGTGCGCCTGCTCGACCGCACCTTGATCCGCGTCGGCAACGACGAGTACATGCGCGAGAACCGCTCCTACGGCCTCACCACGCTGCGCCGGCGCCATGTGCGCGTGGACGGGACGATGCTGCATTTCAGCTTCCGCGGCAAAAGCGGCGTCGAGCACAGCATCGCCATCACCGACCCGCGCGTGGCGCGCATCGTGCAGCGCTGCCAGGATCTGCCGGGCGAGGAGCTGTTCCAGTACCGCGACGCCGCCGGCAAGCGCCAGTCGGTGTCTTCCGACGACGTCAACGACTATCTGCGCTCGCTCGGCGGGCGCGAGATCACGGCGAAGGATTTCCGCACCTGGGGCGGCACCATGCTCGCGGCGGTGGAGCTGCGCCGCATGGGGCCGGCGGCGAGCCGGCGCGAAGCCGACCGCAACATCATCGCCGCCATCGACGCGGTGGCCGAACGACTGGGCAACACGCGCGCCGTCTGCCGCAAATACTACGTGCATCCGGCGCTGCTGCAGGCCTACCTGATGGGCCGCGTCGCGCCGGCGCCGCCGCCGGCGCGACAGAGCCGGCCGCGGC
>DATFDV010000181.1:0-18393 GCA_035251855.1 Burkholderiales bacterium
GTGGCGCTGCCAGTCGCGCACCGAGCCGTCGTTGTAGCAGCTGTAGCCGGCGATGTGCTGCCACGCATCCTTCTGCGAGATGCGCCGCCCCGGCTTGCCGATAATGACCGCGATCTCGGCTTCGAAGTCCATGTGCGTGGATTCGCGCGGGCGCACGATCGGCTGCAGGTGGCCGACCTGCGATTCGGCAACGCGCAGGAAGATCGCCGGCTGCTCGGTATTGTCGCGGCCGGTCTCGACCACGTGGTCCTGGTAGTTGAGCCCGACGCAGACGATCTTGTCCGGGTTGGGAATCACCGGCAGCCAGGTAATGTCCGAGCGCTGATAGTCGGGCGCCTCGGAAAGGTATTTCTTTGCCTGGTCAAGCGCGTCCCCCTCGATCAAGGATTTGAGGTCGGGATACTGGTTGCCCAGAAAGCGCCGCAGATCGACAATGCCTTTGGCGGTGACCGCGCCGTAGCTGGCGCCCTGGGCAGTCTTGAAAGTGGCTAATCTCATAGAGCGATGACCTCGGTTCCGGAGTTTTCCTTCAGCCACATGGGCATGTACGTGACCGACGCGGCGCGGATGGAGGATTTTTACACACGCGTGCTCGGTTTTGCGGTCACGGATCGCGGGAATCTGGGTTCCATCAAAATCGTGTTCCTCAGCCGCGATCCGAGGGAGCACCACCAGATCATCCTCGCCACCGGCCGTCCCGAGGGCGGCGGCTTCAACCCGATCAACCAGATCTCGTTTCGCATGGCGGATTTCGCCGGCCTGCGCGAGATGCACCGCCGCCTGGAGAAGGAGGGCGTCGGCGAGCTCTCGCCGGTGTCCCACGGCAACGCGCTTTCGCTGTACTTTCGCGACCCCGAAGGCAACCGCATCGAGCTGTTCGTCGACACGCCGTGGTATGTGCAGCAGCCGGTGCGCGTGCCGATGGACATGAAGCTCTCCGACGCCGACCTGTGGAAGTGGGCGGAAGCCGAAGCGCGCAAGCTGCCGGACTTCCAGCCGGTCGAAAAATGGCGCGCCAGCCTTAGCCGGAAGCTAAGGCAATAGCCGTAATTTCGACCAGGTACTCCGGCGAGGCGAGCTTGGAGACCTCGACCAGCGTCGAGGCCGGCGGGGCGTCGGGCCAGAACTCGCGGCGCACCTTGTTGAAGCGCTCGCGGTCGCCGATGCTGCGCAGGTGCACGTCGATGCGGCACACGTCGCTCATCTGCGCGCCGGCGGCTTCGAGCGCCGCCTTGATGTTCTCGCACACCTGCCGCGTCTGCGCCTCGATGTCGCCGATGCCGGCGATGCTGCCGTCGGGGCGGCGCGCGGTCATGCCGGAGACGAACACCAGCCTGCCCTTCGCCTCGATCGCGATCGCCTGCGAGAAATGCGCGGTGGGCTGCGGCGCGCGCTCGGTCCGGATCTGCTGCTTGGGCATGGGGCTAGGTTACACTGAAGGCGCATGGCGGCGAATGAAACCGCGCTGATCGTCGGCGCCGGCAAGGGGCTGAGCGCCTCGCTCGCCCGATTGCTCGAGCGCGAAGGCGCGAACGTCGCGCTGGCGGCGCGCAACCCGGAAAAACTCGAAACCAAGGGCCTCGCGCTGCGTTGCGACGCCACCGACCGCGTGCAGGTGGAAGCGGCCTTCGACGCCGTCGAGAGCAAATGGGGAGTGCCGGACCTCGTCGTCTACAACGCGAGCTACCGCACGCGCGGGCCGTTCGTAGACCTGGATGCAGGGGAAGTCGCGAAGACCATCCAAGTGACGGCCTATGCGGGGTTCCTGGTCGCACAGCGTGCCGCGAAAGCCATGCTGCCGCGCGGCTCCGGCGCCATCTTCTTCACTGGGGCCTCCGCGAGCGTCAAGGGCTACGCCAACTCGGCGCCATTCGCGATGGGCAAGTTCGCGCTGCGCGGTCTGGCGCAAAGCATGGCGCGGGAGCTCGCGCCCAAGGGAATCCACGTTGCGCATTTCGTCATCGATGGCGGCATCGGCAAGGATGCCGGGGATGCCAAGCTCGATCCGGACGAGATCGCGCGCAATTACCTGCACGCCTACCGCCAGCAGCGCAGCGCCTGGACCTGGGAGGTCGAGCTGCGTCCCTGGGTCGAGCGGTTTTGAAATTCATCTATAACGGCTTGCCGGCGCGCGTGGTGTTCGGCGCCGGCTCGCTTGCGCAGCTGCCGGCCGAAGTCGAGCGCCTCGGCGCGAAGCGCGCGCTGGTGCTCTGCACCCCTGAGCAGGCCCCTGCGGCCGGCGAAGTCGCCAAGGCGCTCGGCAGCCGCGCCGCCGGCACTTACGACAAGGCGGCGATGCACGTGCCGCTCGAGATCGCCGAGGATGCGCGCCGGGTGGCGCGCGAGCTGGGCGCCGATTGCTGCGTCACGGTCGGCGGCGGCTCGACCACCGGCCTGGGCAAGGCCATCGCGCTCACTTCGCCGCTGCCGATCCTCGCCGTGCCCACCACCTATGCCGGCTCCGAGATGACGCCGATCTACGGCATCACCGAGGGCGGGGCGAAGAAGACGGGACGCGATCTGCGCGTGCTGCCCAGGACGGTGATCTATGACCCGGCGCTGACGCTGAGCATGCCTGCCGCGCTTTCCGCGGCCAGCGGCATGAACGCCGTCGCGCATTCGGTCGAGGCGCTTTACGCGCAGGATGCCAGCCCGGTGATCTCGCTCATGGCCGAGGAAGGCATTCGGGCGCTCGCCACGGCATTGCCTTCAGTAATGAAGAATGAAAAGGACCTCGCGGCCAGGACCGAAGCGCTATACGGTGCCTGGCTCTGCGGCGTCGCGCTCGGCTCGGCAGGCATGGCGCTGCACCACAAGCTCTGTCACGTGCTCGGCGGAAGCTTCAACCTCCCGCACGCCGAGACGCATTCGATCGTGCTGCCGCACGCCATGCGCTACAACTACGAGGGCGCGCGCGAGGCGATGGCGCGGGTGGAGCGCGCGATTGGCAATGCCTACGCGCCGGCCGGGATCTTCGATCTGGAAAAGAGCCTTGGACTGCCGATGCGGCTTGCCGAGCTGGGCATGAAAGAAAGCGACCTGGAGCGCGCGGCGCGCATCGCCACCGAAGCGCCGTACCCGAACCCTAGGACGGTCGAGTACGCGCCGGTGCTGGAGCTGCTGCGCTCGGCTTACCGGGGTCTGCGCCCGGCGCGGTCTTGAGCCCGGCGGTGAGCAGGAACTTCATCGCGGCTTCGCGCGACATGTCGATCGGGGCGATCGCCGTGCGCGGCACGATCACGGTATAGCCGCCGATGCCGTAGCTCATCGGCAGGTAAACCGCGACTTCCGCGGCGCCGCCCACCCCGGCCGGCAGGTCGGCGAAATCGCTGCGCGTGACGAAGCCGAGCACCCGCCAGTCGCTTCCCGGTACCGTGAGCGAGACGACCTGCAGCGCCGGACCTTTCTCGTCGCCCAGAAGGCCGATCATGTCCTTCACCGCGCCGTAGATCGAGCGCACCAGCGGCACTGCCAGCATGGCGCGCTCGGCCATGCGGAACAGCTTCCTGAACAACACCCCGTGCATCAGCACGCCGACCGCGAACACGACAACCACCGCCACGATGATGCCCATGCCGGCGAGGTACATCTCGTCGGGGATCAGCCAGCGCAGCGGCTTGCCGAACGTGCGGTCGATGGCGCCGATCAGCCAGGCCAGCAGGTAGAGCGTGGCGACGGCCGGGATCAGCGTGAGCAGCCCGGTGACGAAGATGCGTCCGAGGGTGGGTTTCAAGTTATGCGATGATTCCTGCGGAGGTCGACCATGATAGCCGTGATCTTTGAATTCACCGCCGCCGAAGGGCGCTTCCCGGACTACAAGCGCCTGGCCGAAGGGCTGGGCGAGGAGGTGGCGAAATCCGACGGCTTCATCTCCATCGAGCGCTTCCAGAGCATCTCCGACCCGGCGCGCTTCGTCTCGCTTTCTTTCTGGCGCGACGAGGAGTCGGTGCGCCGCTGGCGCAACCTGCAGAAGCACCGCGAGGCGCAGGCGAAAGGCCGCGGCGGGATCTTCAGCGCCTACCGTCTGCGCGTGTGCCAGGTGCTGCGCGACTACACGAAGGAAAGCCGCGGCGATGCGCCCAGGGACAGCGTGGCGGTGCACGGCTAGTGCCGCACACCTTCCTGCTCGAGGAAGGCAGCTGGCGGGTAGAGGGAGAGCATCGCGACGCGGCGGGCGCGGTGTCGGCGGTGACCGGCGAGAACTCGATCCGCCACCAGCCGGGGCAGTGGCATTTCGAGGCGGCGCTGCGCCTGCGCGGCGACCCGCTGCGCGTCACGCACAACCGCTACCAGATCGAGCCGTTCTCCCCCGGCGCCGCTTCGACCCACTGGAGCTCGAACAACCCGGTGCTCGGCGCCCTGCGCGGGCGCTTCATCATCAGCGGCGACGCAATCCTGTCGTCATACACCAGCCCGACCCTGCGCTACCGCGGCTTCGAGTGCATCCAGCAGCGCGAGGCGCGGCGCTACAGCGTGCGGGGAGCCATGCTGGAGGAAGACAAGCTCATCTCGACCTGGGCCCTGGAGCTCACACGACTTTAGGAAATTGCAAAGGCCTTACGGATTCGAATGCCCTCGCCGCTCTCAGCACCAGCGCGTCCGCATAGCGCGGGCCGACGAGGTGAAGGCCGACCGGCAGGCCGGCCTTGGTGAGCCCGCAGGGAATTGACGCCGCGGGCTGCTGCGTGAGGTTGAACGGGAAGCTGAACGGCGTCCAGTCGGTCCAGCGCTGCTGCAGCATCTTGTCGGCGACTTCCTTGCCGGCATCGAACGCCGCGATCGACAGCGTTGGGGTGACCAGCAGGTCGTAGTCGCGGTGGAAGAGGTTCATGTGCACGCCGAGCGCGCCGCGCTTCATCTGCGCCTCGAGCAGCTGCTCGGTGGTGATCTTGGCGCCTTGCGCCGCCACCTCGCGCAGGCCCGGATCCACCAGCTCCTGGCTCTTCACGCCTTTCATCAGGAACGCGGCGCCGGAGAACCAGTGCGCGGTGAAGATCGGCACCGGGTCGGCGAAGCCCGGATCCTTGCGCTCGACGTTGGCGCCGAGCTCGCTGAACACCGCCACCGCGTTGTCGATAATCTGGCGCACTTCCGCGTCCACTTTTGCGTAGCCGAGGTCGGGCGAGTAGGCGATGCGCAGGCCCTCGACGCCGCCGTCGAGGCCCATGCGCCAATCGCGCGCGTCGTACGGCAGCGCATGCCAGTCGCGCGCGTCCGGCTGGGCGATGACGTTGAGCATCAGCGCGGCATCCGTCACCGTGCGCGTCATCGGGCCAACGTGCGCCACGGTGCCGAAGGGCGAGAGCGGCCAGGCCGGTACGCGGCCGAATGAAGGCTTGATGCCGAAGAGACCGGTAAAGGAGCACGGGATGCGGATGGAGCCGCCGCCGTCGGTGCCCACTGCGAGCGGCCCCATGCCGGAGGCCACCGCGGCCGCGGCGCCGCCGGAGGAGCCGCCGGGCGTCTTCGCCGGGTTCCACGGATTGCGGGTGATGCCCGTGAGCGGGCTGTCGGTGACGCCTTTCCAGCCGAACTCCGGCGTGGTGGTCTTGCCGAGCAGCACCGCGCCGTGCTCGCGCAGGCGCGCGGTTACGGGCGCATCGTCATTCCACGGCCCCTTGGGATCGACGGTCTTGGAGCCGCGCAGCGTCGGCCAGCCCTTGGTGAGGATGATGTCCTTGATGGAGACCGGGACGCCGTCGAGGAGCCCTCGCGGCTGCCCTGCGGTCCATCGCCCCTCGGATGCTTTTGCCTCTTCAAGGGCGCTTTCGGAAACCAGGCAAAAAGCATTCAGCACCGGATTGAGCTTCTCGATGCGCGCCAGCACCGCACGCGTGACGTCGACCGGTGACAGGGTTTTCTTGCGGTACGCATCGACCAGCTCGGTGGCGCTTAGGGCGCAGAGATCGCTCATGCGCGCTCCGCCTTGGCCCGCGCCAGCGCCTTCTCCCGCCATAGCGGCCAGGCGCGCCTGTAGTCCTGCACCGGCGCCGAAGCTTTCACCTCGGCGGCGTCGAAGTACACGATCTTTTTGGAAAGCAGCAGGGCCTGCATTTGCATGATGGCGCTCATTTCGAGATACACACTCCTGCCGACCGCGCGCTGAAGATCTTCGCCGACGGTCACCGAGCCGTGGCCGCGCATCAGCGCTGCGGCGCTTTTACCTAGAGTCTTAGCCAATGCTGCGCCCAGTTTCGGGTCACGCACGAGCAAATCGGATCCCTTCTTCACCTTCCGAATCTCGAAGTTCGGCAGACCCTCGCCGATGAACGAAGCCATGTGGAACAGCGCGCGCATCTTCACGCCGGTGACGCTGAACGGAATGACCGATGGCGAATGGTTGTGCACCACCGACATGACGTCGGGCCGCGCGCGGTAGATCTCGCTGTGAATGAAGCGCTCGCTGACCGAGGCGATGCCCGCTTTTATTCCCTCGCCGTCGAACGGCTGCCCGTCGAGGCCGTACTCGAGGATGTCTTCCACTTGCACGGTCTCGGGCGCGATGGCGCGCGCCAGAAAAAAGCGGTTCGGGTCGCGCGGCGAGCGCAGGCTGACGTGCCCGTAGGCATCGATCACGCCGTGCTCGGCAAGGATGCGGTTGGCGGCGACCAGGTCTTCGAGCAGCGAGGAGTTCATCGATGCGGTTCATTATAAGCAGCGCTCCAGGGGAAGCGGCCGCAGCAGGAACGTTGCGGCGCCCGGCGGCGTCTAACTCCCCTGGAGGTTTCATGCGCGCGCCGCGTTTGCCCGTCCTTTTCGCCTCGCTTGCCCTGGTGGCCTGCAGCCATATTTCCGAACTGCCGCCGGGCGCCGACACCGGACCCCATCCGACGCTGCCCGAGCCGAGCGGCGGCTTGATTCCCACCGTGGACATCGCGCCGGCAAAAGGCTGGCCGGCAGGCGTGACGCCGAAGGCGGCTGCGGGCACGCGGGTGGCCGCTTTCGCGACCGGTCTTCAGCATCCGCGCTGGCTGTACGTGCTGCCGAACGGCGACGTGCTGGTCGCCGAGACGGCGGCGCCCGAGCGGCCCGAAGAGGGCAAGGGCATCAAGGGCCGCCTGATGACGCACTTCATGAAGAAGGCGGGCTCCGCGGTGCCGAGCGCGAATCGCATCACGCTGTTGCGCGATGCAGATGGCGATGGCGTGCCCGAGCTTCGGGAAACTTTTTTGGCAGGACTGAATTCGCCGTTCGGCATGGTGCTGGTCGGCAATGACTTTTACGTCGCCAATACCGATGCGGTGGTGCGCTTTCCCTATCAAACCGGCCAGACCAGCATCAGCGCCAAAGGCGAGAAGCTGGTCGACCTGCCGGCCGGGCCGCGCAACCATCACTGGACGAAGGCGCTGACCGCGAACCGCGACGGCACCAAGCTTTACGCCACCGTCGGCTCGAACAGCAACGTGGCCGAGCACGGCATGGACGAGGAGGCCGGGCGCGCGGCGATCTGGGAGATCGACCGCAGGAGCGGCGGCCACCGCATCTTCGCCACCGGCCTGCGCAATCCCAACGGCATGGGGTGGGAGCCGAAGAGCGGGATCCTCTGGACAGTGGTCAACGAGCGCGACGAGCTGGGCAGCGATCTGGTCCCGGACTACCTGACTTCGGTGCAGTCGGGCGGCTTCTACGGCTGGCCGTACAGCTATTACGGGTCCATCGTCGACCAGCGCCCCGATCCGCCGCGGCCCGACCTCGTGGCGACGGCGATCAAGCCCGACTATGCGCTTGGCAACCATGTCGCTGCACTCGGACTCGCCTTTTCTGAAAACTCCAGGCTGCCGTTCGGCGAGGGCGCTTTCGTCGGCCGGCATGGCTCGTGGAACCGCCGGCCGCCGAGCGGCTACGACGTGGTCTTCATCCCGTTTCGCGACGGCAAGCCCGCCGGGTCGCCGGTCGAGGTTCTGTCGGGCTTCCTCAGCCCGGAGGGCGACGCCTACGGCCGGCCGGTCGGCGTGGCGATCGACCGGCGCGGCGCCCTGCTGGTGGCCGACGACGTCGGCAATGCGATCTGGCGCGTAACCGCCGCCGCGCGCTGACGTAAACTCGCGACCGAGGAGGTCGCAAATGTTTCTGCAAAACTGCTGGTACGTCGCCGCCTGGGACCACGAGCTGATCGACGGCAAGCTGCTCGCGCGCACCATCCTCGGCAAGCCCGTGCTGCTCTACAAGGGCGAGAGCGGGCGGGTGGTGGCGCTCGACAACCGCTGCTGCCACCGCGGCGCCAAGCTCTCCAACGGGCGCATGGAAGGCGACGACGTGCGCTGCATGTACCACGGCCTGAAGTTCGATCCGAGCGGCAAGTGCATCCAGATTCCCGGCCAGGACAACATCCCGCCGAAGATGGGCGTGCGCAGCTACCCGGTGCTCGAGCGCCAGCACCTGGTGTGGATCTGGATGGGTGAGGCGGAAAAAGCCGACCCCTCGCTGATCCTCGAGTTCAACTACCTCAGCGACCCGGCGTGGCGCGGCAAGCCCGACTACATGCACTACGACGCCAACTATCTGCTGATCGTCGACAACCTGAGCGATTTCGCGCACCTCGCCTTCGTCCACACCAAGACGCTGGGCGGCTCCGAGGAATACGCCTTCAAGTCCAAGCCCACCGCGATCGAGCGCCTGCCCGACGGCTTTCGCGTCGAGCGCTGGCACATGAATGCCGAGGCCCCGCCGTTCCATCGAAAAGTCGTCAGAGAAAAGAATCGCGTCGATCGGCGCAACATCGCGCGCATGTACGTGCCAGGGATCTTTTTCATGGAGACGCTGTTCTCGCCCGCAGGCGCTGGGGCGGAGAAGGGCAATCTGGCAGGCGCCAAGCAGTACCGCAACTGCCAGTTCTTCACCCCCGAGACCGAGCGCTCGACGCACTTCTTCTGGGACTACCTGCACGACTACGACCTGCACGACCCGACCATCGCGCAGTCGCTCAACAAGAGCATGATCGAGGGCTTCCTCGAGGACAAGTTCATCATCGAGGGCCAGCAGGAAATGCTCGACGCCGATCCCGACTTCAAGATGAACGGCATCATCGCCGACGCGCCGCTCGCGCACTTCCGCCGCACGCTGGGCAAGCGCATCGACGCGGAGCGCGGCGAACAGCAGTCCGCGGCCGCCTGAGCCCGCTGTCCCTCGACCTGGTGGTGCAGCAGGCGCTGCTGGTCCCATGGCGGCGGCGCAGCGACTTCGCCTGGGCGCTCGCGGTTCCGCTCGCGCTGCTCGCCGGGCTCAGCCTGGCGTGGTATTTCGCCGAGGCGATGCTGCGGCAGGTGCAGGGCTGGTGGCTCTTCGTTCTTTACTGGGGCGTGTTCGCCGCGTTCTTCACGCTGTTTGCCGTGACCTGCCATCGACTGGTGCTAGTGCCGTCCGGGCGGGTGCGCAGCATTCAGAGCCCGCGCTGGTCCGCGCGCGAGAGCCGCTTTCTCTTCTGGGTGCTCACGCTCTGGATCGTCTACCTCGTCGTATGGTGGCTCGCGATGCTGGTGAGCGCCAACCTGTTGCCGACGGACGAGGTGGCAGGCTGGCTCAAAGTCATCGAATCCGTGGCCAGCGTCCCGGCGCTCTACCTGATTGCGCGGCTCTCGCTGGTGTTTCCCGCCACCGCGATCGACCGGCCGGCCGGCTTGCGCTGGGCTTGGCGCACGAGCCGCGGCAACGGCTGGCGCCTCGTGGTGGTGGTCACGGTACTGCCCTGGCTCATGTCCCACCTCGTCGGCCTGCTGTACCGCGACGAGGCAACGGCGGCCGAAATCGTGCTGCTCACCGTGCTCGGCACCGCGCTGTTCGCGCTCGAGATCGCCGCACTGTCGGTGGCCTATCGCGAGCTGGTCAGGAATGAACTTTAAGGAGCATTCGATGAAGACCCGTCTATGGCTGATCGCGCTCTCCGTTGCCTTTTCGGCCCCGGCGCTAGCGCAGCAGGACTATCCCAACAAGCCCGTCCGCCTGATCACGCCGGCGGCGCAGGGCGGCACCACCGACCTGCTGGCGCGCATCTTCGGGCAGAAGCTGTCCGAAGTGTTCGGCCACCAGGTGGTGGTGGATAACCGGGCGAGCGCGGCGGGGGTGATCGCCGGACAGCTGACCGCGCAGGCGGCGCCCGACGGCTACACGCTGCTCCTCGCCTACCACCAGCACACGGTCAATGCCGCGCTCAATCCCAGCCTGCCGTACCACCCGGTCAACGACTTCACGCCGATCACCCAGCTCACTTCCGCCGGCCTGATGCTGGTGGTGAATCCGAAGGCGCCGGTGAACAACCTGGCGGAATTCGTCGCCTGGACGCGCAATTTCCAGGGCGCGCTGAACTTCGGCTCGGCGGGGATCGGCAGCGGCGGGCACCTTGCCGGCGAGCTCTACAAGCTGATGGCCGGCGTGAAGGCCGAGCACATCCCGTACAAGGGCGCCGGCCCGGCAATGGCCGACCTGATCGCCGGGCAGTACCACTTCAATTTCTCCGGCCTGCAGGGCTCGCAGGTCCAGGTGCGTGCCGGCCGTCTGCGCGCCATCGCCGTCACCACGCCGAAGCGCCTGCCTTCCAACCCGGAGCTTCCGACGGTGGCCGAGGCGCTGCCGGGCTTCGAGGTGGTCGGCTGGTACGGGGTCATCGGCCCGGCGAACATGCCGCAGCCGCTGGTCAAGCGGCTGCACGAGGAGCTGGTAAAGGCGCTGAACCTGCCGGACGTGCGCTCGCGCATCGAAGGCGACGGCTCGCAGCCGGTCGGCTCGAGCCCCGAGGAGTTCCGCCGGTTCATGCACGCCGACCTCGACAAATGGGCGAAGCTCGTCAAGGAGAGCGGCGCCAAGCTGAATTGAAGCCTTTCCGGCTCGAGGTTCCGGACGCCGCGCTCGCCGATCTGCGCGAGCGCCTGAAGCGCACGCGCTTTCCCGACGAGGCGCCGGGGGCGCCGTGGAAGACGGGCACCAGCCTCGCGTACCTGAAGGACCTGCTGCAGTACTGGCAGAGCGACTTCGACTGGCGCGCGCAGGAAGCGCGCATCAACGCCTACCCGCAGTTCAAGGTGCCGCTCGACGGCATCGAGCTGCATTTTCTCCACGTGCCGTCGAAGAAGGCCGGGGCCATGCCGCTGCTGCTCGCGCACGGGTGGCCCGGGTCGATCGTCGAGTTCCTCGAGCTGATCCCGCGGCTCACCGATCACTTCACCATCGTCGCGCCTTCGCTTCCCGGCTACACCTTGTCCTTCGCGCCGAACCAGAAGCGCTTCGGCGTCGAGGAGATCGCCGCGAGCTTCATCAAGCTGATGACCGAGGTGCTCGGCTACAGGAGGTTCGGCACGCAGGGCGGCGACTGGGGCGCGTTCATCACCTCGCGCATGGCCGCCGTGCGCCCTGAGCTCTTCACCGGACTGCATCTCAACTATCTGACCGTGCCGCGCGACAAATCGGACGATCCCGACTGGCAGGCGCAGCTCGCCGACTGGGTGAAGGAACGCTCTGCCTACTCGATGATCCAGGGCACGCGCCCGCAGACGCTGGCCTACGGCCTCACCGACTCGCCCGCCGGACTCGCGGCCTGGATCGCCGAGAAATTCCACGCCTGGACCGACAACGACGGCTCGATCGAGAGCGCCATCGCGCGCGACGACCTGCTCGCCAATATTGCGCTCTACTGGTTCACCGGCGCCATCGGCTCGTCGTTCTGGAATTACTACGCGCGTACGCACGGCCCGTGGCCGGTGCCTTTTCCCGTCACGGTGCCAACTGCCTATGCTTCATTCCCGAAAGAAATCCTGCGGCCGCCGCGCGCGGTGGCGGAGAAGCACTACACCAACATCAAGCGCTGGAGCGTGATGTCGAAGGGCGGCCATTTCGCCGCCCTGGAGCAGCCTGAGAGCTTGGCGCGGGACATCACTGCGTTTTTTGCCGAGGCAAGCGCATGACCACCGTTGCCGCGGAGCTGGCCCGGCTGGTGACGACGACCGCCGAGGGAACGCTGCCGACGCTCGCGCTCGAGCGGGCCAAGATGAGCCTGGCGAGTACCGTGGCGAGCGCCGCGGCGGGCATCGCCATTCCGTCGGCGCGTGCGATCCGCGAGCTCGCGCTCGCGCGCGGCCCTGCGCCGCAGGCGTCGGTCTGGTTTTCGCGCCAGGAAAAGCTCGATGTCGCCGGCGCCGCGCAGGTCAACGCGGTGTCGAGCGACGCGGCGGCTTGCGACGACAGCGACCTGCGCAGCATCGCGCACATCGGCACCATCGTGTCGAGCGTCTCCATCGCCCTGGCGGAGCATCTCGGCCGCGGCGGTCGCGAGGTGCTCGAGGCCATGGTGCTGGGCTATGAGGTCGCGGGCCGCATCGACGAGGCGCTGACGCCCGGCCGGATGAAGCGGGGCTTCCACGGCTCGGTGTCGACGATCTTCGGCGGCGCCGTGGCCGCGGGCCGGCTCCTCGGCCTCGACCAGGCGCGGCTCGCGCACGCAATCGCCCTCACCGCGTCTTCCGCCTGCGGCATGGCGATCGCCGCCGACACGAGCTGCGCACGCGAGTACCACGCGGGACTCGCCGCCCAGCTCGGCATGCAGGCGGCGTTCGCCGCGCAGCGCGGCTTCACTGCCGAAACCGCCGTGCTCGAGGCGCCGCGCGGGTTCTTCCAGGCGATGAACGGCCAGGCGGTCGAGGAAGTCACCCGCGACTGGGGCGCCTCCTGGGACATCACCACCGACATGGCGATCAAGCTGATGCCCGGCGCGCATCCGTTCCATACGATCGCCGAGGCGGCGATCGAGGCGGCGAGCGCGGGCGACGTCGATCCGCGCCAGGTGGACGAGATCGTGATCTCGGCCATCCAGATGCGCGACTGGGGCGCGGCCAGGAATCCGCACGACCTGGTGAGCGCCGCGCACAGCGTGATCTACTTCGTCGCCGCCGGCGTCGCCGAGCGCCGTTTCGAGTGGGAGCACATGACCGAGCGCAAGTTCACCGACCCGCTCATCGCCGCCCTGCAGGAGCGCGTGGTGTTCGATCCGGCTCCGCCGCCGCTGCCGGACCGCTTCCCGCATCGCCACGGCGGCACGGTGTCGATCCGCATGCGCTCGGGCCAGGTCTTCACGCATACCTGCAAGGCGCCGCGCGGCTCGGGAGCGCGCGGCGTCGAATGGGCGGACGTCGACGCGAAGTATCGCAGCCTGGTGCCGCGCTCGGGTCTGGCCGCTTCACGTGTCGAGGCCAGCCTCGAATTGATCCACGGCCTCGAGCGCCGCGCCTCGGTCAGCGATCTGACTTCCTTGATCGCTGCCGTTTAGGGCAATATTCCCCGAACTACTCTTGAGGAGGAGCGGACATGTCTGCGTCCGACACTACGTATCGCGTCTACGCGATCAAGTACGCGCGCCACGAGCGCATGGCTGCGGAGAATTTCATCGGCGGCGACAGCCACGACGTGCCGATGCCGCTCGACTACTTCGTCTGGGTGGTGACGGGCGGCGCCCGCACCTTCGTGGTCGACACCGGCTTCGACCGCACCATGGCGGCGAAGCGCGGCCGCAAGATCACGCGCCCGATCGACGAGGGCCTGAAGGCGCTCGGCGTAGACCCGGCCACGGTGCAGGACGTGATCATCACCCACATGCACTATGACCATGCCGGCAACCGCGATCTGTTCCCGCAGGCGCGCTATCACCTGCAGGACCGCGAGATGAAGTACTGCACCGGCCGCTGCATGTGCCATCCGGTGATGCGCTTCCCGTTCGAGCCGGACGACGTCGCCGGCATGGTGCAGCGCGTATTCAAGGGCAAGGTGGTGTTCCACGACGGCGACTCGACGATCGCCCCCGGCCTCACGGTGCACCACATGGGCGGCCACACCGACGGCCTGCAGGTGGTGCGCGTGCGCACGCAGAAGGGCTGGATGGTGCTTGCCTCGGACGCCACCCACCTCTACGCCAACATCGAGCAGCAGCGCCCGTTCCCGATCGTCTACAACGTCGGCGACATGATCGAGGCCTACGGGCGCATCTATGCGCTCGCCGACGCCCCGCAGCTGGTCATTCCCGGCCATGACCCGGAGGTGCTGAAGCGCTTTCCGCCCTCCGGCCGCGAGCACGAGGGCTGGATCGCGCAGCTCGACGGCGGACCCCGCTGAACCTGCTGGCGACGATCGAGAACGTCGCGCAGGGCGCGGTGGCGGGCCTGCTCACCGGCTCGATCTACGGCCTGATGTGCGTCGGCCTGGCGCTGATCTTCGGCGTGATGCGCGTGATCAACTTCGCGCAGGGCGATTTCATGATGCTCGGCATGTACGCCGCCTACTACGCCGCCGGCCTGCTCGGCCTGGAGGCCCTGTTCGGCAGGCTGGGCGGGCCCTATGTCGGCATCCTGCTCGCGGTGCCGCTGCTCTATCTCTTCGGCTACCTGGTCCACGCGCTGCTGATTTCACGCGTCTCGGGCACGCGCACCGCGGCGCTCGAGGGCGAGGGGCACTACGCGCAGCTCATCCTCACCCTGGGCATCGCGCTGGTGCTGACCAACGGCGCGCAGATGATCTTCGGCTCGGTGATGGCCGCGCTGCGCACGCCGCTCACCACCGCCGCCTGGCAGATCCCGCTGGGCGTCGAGATCAGCGTGTTCCTCAACAAGTCGCGCACCATCGCCGCGCTGGTCTCGGTGGCGAGCATCCTGCTCATCAGCCTGTTCATCAACCGCACGCGCCTGGGCCGCCTGCTGCGCGCCTCCGCCGACAACGCGCTCGCCGCGACCTACATGGGCATCGACGTCAACCGCGCGCACCGCATCGCCTTCGCGCTCGGCGTGGCGATCACCGCGCTCGCCGGCGGGCTGCTCGCCACCAACTATCCGTTCCATCCCTTCGTCGGGCTGGAGTACGTGATCGTCATGTATGCAGGGGTGGTGCTGGGCGGCATGGGCAGCATCATCGGCGCGTTCTGGGGCGGGCTCACCATCGGCCTGGTGCAGCAGCTCTCCACGCTGGTGCTGCCCACCCAGCTGCAGAACTCCGCGATCTTCGTGGTCTTCCTGCTGATCATCTTTTTGCGGCCGCAGGGCTTCTTCGGCCGCAGCGCGGAGCGCACCTGAGCGTGAGCGGCCGCCGCTCCCTCTACGCGATGCTCGGGTTCGTGCTGGCGTACGCGCTCGCCGCCGCGCTGGTGCGCAACTCCTATTACCAGCTGATGCTCACGCTGGTGCTGGTGTGGGCCTGCTTCGGCCTCGGGTGGAACGTGCTCAGCGGCTACACCGGCCTGGTGTCGTTCGGGCATGCGGCGTTCTTCGGCCTTGGCGCCTACACCACCGCGCTCGGCCAGGCGCACTTCGGCTGGACGCCTTACGTGCTGATCCCGATCGCCGCGGTGCTCGGCGGGATCTCGGGCCTGGCCATCGGCCTGCCGACCTTCCGCCTGCGCGGCCACTACTTCGCGCTCGCCATGCTCGCCTACCCGCTCGCGCTGCTCTACGTGTTCGAGTGGCTCGGCTACCAGGAGGTGTCGCTGCCGATGATGCGCGACAACCCGCTCGCCTACATGCAGTTCAGCGACAACCGCGCCTATACCTTCATCGCGCTCGGCATGCTGCTCGGCGCGATGCTGCTCACGCGATGGGTGGAGCGCAACCGCTTCGGGATGGCGCTGCTCTCGATCAAGCAGAACGAGGCCGCGGCGGAGGCGGCCGGGATCAACACCTACGCCTGGAAGCTGAAGGCGATTGCCCTGAGCGGCGCCATCGCCGCGGCGGTGGGCGCGTTCTACGCGGTGGTGCTGCTGGTGGTGACGCCGGTGTCGGTGTTCGGCATGCTGGTCTCGGCGCAGGCGCTGGTGGTGACCATGTTCGGCGGCGTCGGCACGGTCTGGGGCGCGGTGATCGGCTCGGCGATCCTGATCCCGGTCGCCGAGATCCTGCACTCGGAGCTGGGCTCGAAGCTGCCCGGCATCCAGGGCGTGATCTACGGCGCGGCGGTGGTGACGATCATCCTGGTTGCCCCGGAAGGCCTCTACTGGAAGGTGCGCGACAAGCTCACGCGCGGCCGGCCCGCGGACGCGCCCGGTTTTTCACCGGAACATGTTCCCCTGAAGGTTCCGGAGCGGCCAGCCGTTTCCGATGAGGTGATCCTCGAGGTGCGAGGCCTGTCGAAGAACTTCGGCGGCCTGAAAGCGGTCGACGACGTCAGCTTCAAGGTCCGCCAGGGCATGATCCTCGGCATCATCGGCCCCAACGGTGCCGGCAAGACCACGGCATTCAATCTGCTGAACGGCTTCATCGCGCCCAGCGCGGGCGACGTGCTGCTCGATGGGCGCAGCATCCGCGGCCTGCAGCCGCACCAGGTCTGCGAGCTCGGCGTGGGCCGCACCTTCCAGATCATGCGTCCGTTCATGCGCATGTCGGTGGCCGATAACGTGGTGGTGGGCGCCTACGTCCGCGCGGCGAGCGATGCGCAGGCGCGCCGGCTCGCCGGCGAGGCGATCGAGCGCGTCGGCCTGTCCGCGGTCGCGCAGCGCGTGGCCAGCCAGCTCACCAGCAAGGAGCTGCGCCTGATGGAGCTCGCGCGCGCGCTCGCCGGGCAGCCGCGCCTCCTGCTGCTCGACGAGACGCTCGCCGGCCTCGGCCAGGCAGAGTCGGAAGAGGTGCTCGCGGTGCTGCGCGGCCTGGCGGCCGAGGACAAGACCATCGTCATCATCGAGCACACCATGCATCTCATGGTGCGGCTGGTCGATCGCTTCCTGGTGCTCGACCACGGCCGCGTGCTGGCCGAGGGCGGGCCGGAGGAGATCATCAAGAACGCGAGCGTGGTCGAGGCTTACCTGGGTAAAAAGTGGAGCGCCAAGAATGCTTGAGATCGATGCGCTCACTTGCGGCTACGGCGGCCCGCCGGTGTTGCGCGACGTGTCGATCAAGATCGGCGAAGGCCAGCTCGTGGCGGTGGTCGGACCCAACGGCGCCGGCAAGTCGACGCTGTTCAAGACCATCTCCGGCGTGCTCCAGCCGCGCGCCGGCGCGATCCGCTTCCAGGGCGCCGACATCCGCGACATTCCCGCCGCGCGCCGGCCGCATCTCGGCATCGCGCACGTCCCCGAAGGCCGGCAGGTGTTCCCGTCGCTCACCGTGATGGAGAACCTGAGCCTCGGCGCGACCACCGAAGCGGGGCGGCGCGACTGGAAGGAGAACGTGGACAAGATCCTGCACTGGCTGCCGCGGCTCGCCGAGCGGCACGACCAGATGGCGGGCACGCTGTCGGGCGGCGAGCAGCAGATGCTGGCCATCGGGCGCGGGCTCGCGTCCTCGCCCAAGCTGCTGATGCTCGACGAGCCCTCCATGGGGCTCGCGCCAATGATGGCCGATTTCATTTTCGAGCGCCTGGCGGAGATCCGCCGCCAGACGCGCGTTACCGTGCTGCTCGTCGAGCAGCGCGTCGCCGAGGCGATCGAGGCGGCGGACTACGGCTACGTCCTGGAGGCCGGGCGCGTCGTGCTCGAGGGCAATCACGATGCCCTCAGCGCGAACGACCGCGTGCGCCAGGCTTATCTCGGTATGTGAAGGTCAACCAGAGGAGAGAAACATGAGCAAGCGAACCATGCGAAGAAATGCATTGAAGATGTTGACGCTGCCGGTAGCTGCCGGCCTCGCCGCGAAGGCCGCGCCGGGCTGGGCGCAGGCCAAGGAAGTTAAGGTCGGGCTGCTCGTCCCGCTATCGGGCCTGTATGCGCGCCCCGGCGCCGTGATGCGCATGGGCGCGGAGATGGCGATCGACCACATCAATGCCGCCGGCGGCGTGAAGGCGCTGGGCGGCGCGCGCATGAGGCTGGTGGTGCTGGACTGCGGCGATTCGACCGAGAAGGCGAAGAACGCGGCGCAGCTGATGGTCTCGCGCGAAACCGACCTGGTGGCGGCGAGCGGCTCGTATCTCAGCTCGTTTACGCTGGCGGTGACCGAGGTGACCGAGCGCGCCCAGCTGCCGGTGCTGACGCTGTCGTACTCGGACCTCATCACCTCGCGCGGCCACAAATACGTGTTTCAGACTTCCGCCACGGCGGGCGCGCAAGCGGAGATGTCGCTGCCGGTGGTGCTCAAGCTCGCCCAGGCCGCCGGCTCGAAGCCCAAGACGGTGGCGATCATCACCGACAACACCGCGGCCTCGGTCGCCTCGGTGAAGCCGATGCGCGAGCGCCTGCTGAAAGACCTCGGCCTGCAGCTGGTGGTGGACGAGACCTGGACCCCGCCGCTCGCCGACGCGACGCCGCTGATCCAGAAGGTGCGCCAGGCGCGGCCCGATCTCCTGTTCTCGCTGCCCACCGCAGTGTCGGACGCCAAGCTGATCCTCGAGAAGCTGAACGAGTTCGGCCTCGGCCAGGGCCGGCTGCCGACCATCGGCTTCGGCATCGTGATGGCCGAGCCCGACATGCTGAAGACCATGGATCCCGCGCAGCTCGAGGGCCTG
>DATFDV010000182.1:0-15017 GCA_035251855.1 Burkholderiales bacterium
GCGCACGCTGAAGGGCCGCTACACCATCGTGCTCATCGAGCACAAGATCGACATCATCATGAGCGTCTCCGACCGCATCTCGGTGATGCACTTCGGCTCGCTCATCGCCGAGGGCTCGCCCGAGGAGATCCAGCGCAACGCCGACGTGCGCCGCGCGTATCTGGGCGGAATCGTCGGCGGCGTCGCCGCATGATCGAGCTCAACAAGGTCAATACGTACTACGGGTTGGGGCACATCCTGCACGACCTGTCGCTGCGCGTCGGCGAGAGCGAGGTGGTCGCGCTCCTCGGCCGCAACGGCGCCGGCAAGACCACCACCATGCGCTCGATCGCCGGCCTCACCCCTCCGCGCTCTGGCGAGATCCGCTATAAGGGCCGCGACATCGCCGGCCTCGAAGCCCATCGTGTTTCGCGCCTGGGTATCGCGCTGGTGCCCGAGACTCGAGATATCTTTTCCTACTTATCCGCTCGCGAAAACCTGGCCATCGCCCGGCGCCCCCAATCTCGGTGGCAGATGGACAACGTGCTGGAGCGCTTCCCAAGACTCAAGGAACGCCTTAACAATAAAGGCCGCGAGCTCTCCGGCGGCGAGCAGCAGATGCTCGCCATCGCCCGCGCCCTCCTCACCGGCCCGGACCTCCTGCTCCTCGACGAGCCCTCGCAAGGCCTGGCCCCGCTGGTCGTCAACGCAGTGATGGAGACCATCCGCGACCTGAAGAAGGAGCGCGTCAGCATGCTCCTGGTCGAGCAGAACGCCGAAATGGCCCTCCAGCTCGCCGACCGCGTCTACGTCATCGACCACGGCACAGTGGTTTTCGAAGGCACTCCGGCGGCGCTGCGCGCCGACCGTCAGGTCACGACGACCTATCTGGGCGTCGGCGGCTGAATTACAGCAGCACGAAATCCTTGGCCTTGTAGCTGCGGGTGAGCGTGCAGACCTCGTAACCCTCGCGTACGCCATCGTCGTTGGTGTTGCCTTCGATGGTGCGGAAGAACTCCGGGTGGGTCTCGATGACGATGCCGGTGTGCGTCCAGTCGGTGGGCGACTTGCGCACCAGGAACAGGCTGCCGGGGCTGAGGCGCTCGCGGTCCTGCTCGGCGAGGAACAGGTTCTTGGCCTTGGCCTGAAAGGCGAGCTGGTCGCAGCCGACCGAGCCGGCGATCGGCATCGGCTTGCCCATCAGCTCTGAGGCCTGCTTGAGAACGAAGCTCACGAAGCCGGCGCACCAGGCCCACTGCTCGCCTTCGTGGCCGCCGGTATAGAGGCGCACCCACGGCCCGCGGTTGGGGCCGCCAACTTCGCGCGGGTGCTGAACGAGGTGGGACCGGGCGTAGGTGAGGACGGCGACGCCGAGGGTCTTCGGCTTGCGCACCGGCTTCTGCAGCACCGCGATCATCGGCGCGATCAGCGCGTGGAAGGTGCGCGGGTTCACCTTGCCGGTCTGCCTGAGGCGATTGGCTTTCTGAAAGCGCTGCACGGCGTCCTCGGTGACGCGGCCGAAGTCGCCGTCGATGCCCAGGCCATAGCCATGGAGGTTGAGCCATTCCTGCACGCGGCGCACGTCGTTGCCCCTGGAACCGAAGGCGAGCTCGCGAGCCAGAACCAGCTCTTCTTTCATCGGGCCTCCATTGGCCGCGATGATGAGCCGGCGCGGTGCCGAGGGAAAGGTGAGTATTACCCTTCGTAGTCCCGCAGGCCGGCGAGCGAGCGCTCCTCGCGCATCGGTGGTGGGGCGGCGGGCGGGCGCTGCAGGCCGACGCGGTTGTGCCAGTAGGTGTCGAGTCCGACCTTGCTGGTGCCGATGAGGTCGAAGCCCGAGCCGGCGACGAAGAGCACTTCCCCCGGATCGAGGCCGAGCTCCCTTAACGCCAGTCGGTACGGCTCCGGGCGCGGCTTGTAGAAGCCCGCGCGCTCGGAGGTGACGATGACGTCGAACGGCACGCCGAGCTTCGCCGCCGCGGCGCGGCCGAGGCGCTCGGAGCAGTTGGTGACGATGCCGAGCTTGTGGTTCTTTGCCAGCTTGCGAAGGACCGCCGGCGCCTCCTCCCAGGGTTGAATCTCGGTCCAGTGTTCACTGAGGGCCGCCGCGTGGGAAGCGGAAAGCCCGGTGCTGGCCGCCGCCTCGGCAACCAGCGCCTCGTAAGGCCGGTAGGCACCGGTGCCATAGGTCAGCTCGAGGTACGCGGCGCGCCAGCGCCGGCCGGCCGCCTCGCTGCCGGCGACGCGGTTCCAGGCGGTCCAGGAGTCGAGCAGTCCGGTCAGCAGGTCAAAGAGGACCGCCTTGTACTTCAAGGCGGAGGCGGCTTTCCGTCCGAGGGGCCTTTGAGCTCGACGGTATTGCCCTCCGGATCGGCGAGGTAGATGGAAATGCCGTTGCCTTCGGCGCCGTAGCGCTGGCGGATGTCGCCGACGGCGACGCCATGGTGCTTCAGGTGGTCGACGATGGCTTGCTGGTCGAAGGGCTCGACGCGCAGGCAAAGGTGGTCCATGTTGCACCCGCTGGGAGGGGTACGCTCCACCAGGTCGATCATGGCCGCGCCGACCCGCAGGTGCGACATGCCGAAATCCGGCCGATAGGCCACGTGGTGCGCCCCGAGCACCTCGCAATAGAACTTGCGCATGCGGTCCATGTCGCGGACGCGCAAAACGACGTGATCGATGCCACAAATGGTCAGCATGGCTTAAGGATTCTGCCTGAATTGGCCGGGTAGAATCGACGCGATGGCGCGTCGCACAAAGCTTCGGAAATTCCTGAGGTTCGCGCTGCTGGCGACGTTGCTCGCGGCGGCCGGCTTCACGCTTTACCTCGATATCCGGGTGCGCGACGAGTTCGAGGGACGTCGTTTCGCCCTGCCGGCGCGCATCTATGCCCGCCCGCTCGAGCTGCACGTCGGCCTGCGCATGCCGCAGGCGGACGTGGTGGACGAGCTGAAGCTGCTGGGCTATCGCGATATCCCCCGACCCGGCGAGCCGGGCTGGTACCTGCGCGAGGAGAATCGCCTCGAGATCGCGCTGCGCCCGTTCGTGTTCTGGGACGGCGCGCAGCCGGCGCGCAGCGTCAGCGTCGCCTTCGAAGGCGGCAAGGTGTCGATGCTGCGCGACGCCGCCGGCACGGACGTCCCGCTCGCGCGCGTCGAGCCGCTGGCGATCGGCGGCATCTACCCGGCGGGTAACGAGGACCGCGTGCTGGTGCGGCTGACCGAGGTGCCGCAGCACCTGGTGCACGCGCTGGTGGCGGTGGAGGACCGCAGCTTCTACCGGCACGCCGGCTTCGACGTGCGCGGCCTGGCGCGCGCAGCGCGCAGCCTCTTCACCGACCGCGTGCAGGGCGGCAGCACGATCACCCAGCAGCTGGTGAAGAACTTCTTCCTCACGCCCGAGCGCACCATCCGCCGCAAGGCCACCGAGCTGGTGATGGCGGTGCTGCTCGAGATCCACTACGACAAGAACGAGATCCTCGAGACCTACCTCAACGAGATCTACTTCGGCCAGGACCGCGACCGCGCCATCCATGGCGTGGGCCTGGCGGCGCAGTTCTACTTCGGCAAGGACGTGCAGTACCTGAGCGTCGCCGAATCCGCGCTGCTCGTGGCCATGATCCGCGGCCCGGCGCATTACGACCCCTACAAGCACCCGGCGCGCACCCTGGAGCGGCGCAACCTGGTGCTGCGCGAGACGCGCGAACAGGGCCAGATCTCGCTCGAGCAATACGCGGCGGCGCGCGGCAGCCCGCTCGGCGTGGCGCGCAAGAGCATGGGCACCTCGCCCTACCCGGCGTTCCTCAAGCTGGTGCACCGCCAGCTGCGGCGCGACTACGACGAGAAGGACCTGCGCTCGGAAGGCCTGCGCATCTTCACCACGCTCGATCCGCGCGCGCAGGGCGCGGCCGAAAACGCCCTGACCAAGCGCCTGGCGCAATTCGACAAGGAGAAGCGCTTCGGCCAGCCCGGCCTCGAGGGCGCGGTGGTGATCACCGATCCGCAGAGCGGAGAAGTGCAGGCGATGGTCGGCGGACGCGATGTGCGCTACTCGGGCTACAACCGTGCGCTCGACGCCGGCCGGCCGGTGGGGTCGCTCCTCAAACCGGCCATCTATTTGACTGCTTTGAGTGAACCGAGCCGCTACACCCTGCTAACCCCCATCGATGATGGCCCGTTCCTGTGGAAGAGCCGCGGCGCGCCGGACTGGGAGCCGCTCAATTACGACAAGAAGTTCCACGGCATGGTGCCGCTGCGCCTGGCGCTGGCGCACTCGTACAACGCCGCCGCCGCGCGCCTGGGCACCGACCTTGGCATCGAGAAGGTGCTGGCCAACGTGCGCAAGCTCGGCGTCGAGCGTGACGTGCGGCCGTTCGCCTCGAGCATGCTCGGCGCGGTCGACATGAGCCCCTTCGAGGTGGCGCAGATGTACCAGACCATCGCGAGCGGCGGCTTCCGCGCGCCGCTGCGCTCGATCCGCGAGGTCACCACGCAGGACGGCAAGCCGCTGCAGCGCTATCCGCTGGCGATCGAGCAGGCGTTCCCGCCCGAGCCGATCTACCTCCTCGCCGCGGCGATGCAGGACGTGGTGCGCGAAGGCACCGGCCAGAGCCTGAAGAGCTACCTGCCGCCCGAGGTCACGGTCGCCGGCAAGACCGGCACCACCGACGAGCAGCGCGACGCCTGGTTCGCCGGCTTCAGCGGCGACCGCCTCGCGGTGGTGTGGGTGGGCTACGACGACAACCGCGCCGCGCGCCTTTCCGGCTCCGCCGCCGCCCTGCCGATCTGGGGTGACCTGATGTCGGCGCTCTCGCCCGAACCGCTCGCCCTCGCCCGGCCGCCGAGCATCGAAATGGTGTCGATCGATCCGCAGAGCGGCCTGCGCGGCGGCGTGAGCTGCCCCGGCGCGGTCGAGCTGCCGTTCATGCAGGGCTCGGCGCCGCAGGAACGCGCCCCCTGCTCAGGCCCGATGGACGCCGCCGTCGAGGCCGCCGGCGAGGTCGGGAAGGCGGTGGGCCAAGGTGTCGAGCGCGCCAAGAGCTGGCTCGAGCGGCTGTTCGGCCGATGAAACGTTTTCCAAAAAGGGTCCTGACCCCTTTTCTCGCGCTAACGCTAGCTGCTTGCGCGACCCAGCCTGAACAACCGCGGGAACCGGCGCCGGCTCCCGCGCCGGAAGCCCAGCAGCTGCCGGCGCCGCCCCCCGAGCGCGTGCCGCCGCCGCGCGCCGAGACCACGGCCGTCGCCGGGTTGATGGACTCCGCCCGCACCGATACCGCGGCCGGGCGCCTGACCAATGCCGCCGCGACCCTCGAGCGCGCCTTGCGCATCGAGCCGCGCAACGCACGGCTATGGCACGAGCTGGCGCTGGTGCGGTTCCGGCAGGGCGATTACGCCCAGGCCGAGAGCCTCGCCGCGCGCTCGAACACGCTCGCCGGCAACGACTCGGATGTTCGCTCGGCCAACCAGCGGCTGATCGACGACGCGCGCAGCGCGCGGCGCTAGGAAATCCCGAGCTGCTTTGCGATCCGCGCGACGAGCTCCTGCAGCGCTGCAAGTTCGCCTTCCAGCCTCGCCACCGTGGCGGATAGATCGTCTTTTGCGGGCACGGCTGGCGCCACCGCTTCTACCTTAGGCGTGCCGCTCAACAGGTGAGCCCAGCGGTTCTCCCGCGCGCCCGGCAGGCGCGGCAGCTCCACGACCAGCGGCCCGGCCGGCCGCGCGGCCAGCTCGTCGAGGAAGCCCTGCACCGCCGAGATGTCGGCGAAGCTGTGCAGCCGCTCGCAGTTGATGCGCAGCTCGCCCGTGGTCTGCGGGCCGCGAAGCATCAGCACCGTGAGGATCGCGGCCGACTGCGACGGCACCTGGAACACGCGCTCGAGGTTCTGGGTGTAGCGGGAGACGCGCCCGCCGCTGGTTTCCATCACCAGGTTGGCGGCCTTCAGGCTGTCGAGGGCGGCTTGGACCTCGGCGTCGGTCGCCTCCATCACCGGCGAGCGGCTGGTCTTCTGGTTGCAGCCCGAGACCAGCGCGTTGAGCGTCAGCGGGTAGCTGTCCGGCACCGTGCGCTCCTTTTCGTAAAGGGTACCGAGCACGCGGGTTTCGAGCAGCGAGAGCGGGCGGGTCATTATTCTGGAGTACCAGAAATGAAGAGGCCGGTCAGGAGACTTGGCGGAACTGCACTCGCCTAGCCACTGACCGGCCGCGAAACTGGCGCCTCGGGGCGCCGGGCCCTCCCTCCCGTGAGTTCTTAACTTCGTGTTGGAGGTGGTTCATTTAAATACGTTTTCCTCATGTCCGCAAGTGTAAAAGCGCACAAAACCCGCCGCTCTTCGGCGGGTGCACGCCGCTCGTCGGTTACTTAGGGAACAACCACCCGGTCCGCGGAGTCCAGGGTGGCGACAAAGCGGATCCAGTGCTCGGCGGCGGGCCCGGCGAGCTCGCGCAGCTTGGCTTCGAGCCGGATGTCATCCAGGGGCTTGGCGGCCGGCGCGCTGATCACCGTTTTACCCGCGGTAATCAGGGCCGCCATCTTGTCCAGCCGCCCTTCCGGCACCACCCGCACGCGCCGCCGAAACGCCTGCAGCTGCGGATCGGCCGCCGCGGCGTCGCTGAATTGCGCCAGCCCGGCGCGGCCGTGCAGCGCAGTCACCGCCACCGCATGGTGCGCGCTCAGCCTTGCTTCAATCGCGTTGCGCGGCTCGGGGCGGTCGGTGCGCTCGACGGCAAGCGGATTGAGGGCCACCACGATCCTTTCGCTGTCGCGGATCCTGTCGCGCTGCTCAAGGCAGGCATCCACCAGCGCATGCAGCACCACGCCGCACGGGTATGGCTTGTAGGCCACGTTGGTCATCTCCCAGCGCTCGCCCAGCCCGCCGGTGAGCTGGCTCGCATCGTTGGCGCCGCCGAACACGCTCATGAATCCGCGCAGGCCCTCCAGCGGGCGCGCCGGCCCCTCGAAGCCTTCCGCGGCGAGCCGTGCCGCGGCCAGGCCGTTGCGCGCGGCGAAGCCGGCGTTGAGCACCCGCGCCATGCTGCCGAGGACTTCCACCAGGCCGGCGGCCTGCGTCGCGGCGATGCCGAACGCATGGATGAATTGTTTTTCATTCAGGCCGAGGATTTTTCCGGCTGCGGCGGTCGCCCCAAATACGCCGCAGGTGCTGGTGATATGCCAGCCGCGCTCGTAATGCCCGGGCGTCACCGCGTTGCCCAGCCGGCAGGTGGTTTCCATGCCCAGGATGAGCGCATGCAGGAACTGCGGCCCGCTGACGCTTCGCGACCTTGCCAAGGAAAAGAGCGCACCCGCGACCGGCGGCGTGGCGTGGATCACCGTGCGCAGGTGCGTGTCGTCGTAGTCGTGCGCGGTGGCGGCGGCCGCGTCGAGCAGCGCGTCGTCGTGCGGAAAGGAACGCTGCAGGATCTGCAGCGCGGGGTCGGCGCGTCCGGCGACGACGCATCCCGCGATGTTCAGCACGGCGCGCGCGGCCTCCCGCCGGAGGGCGCTCGGAACCTCGTCCCAGCGCGAGCGCGCGAGGAAGGCCGCCAGCTCACCGGTCAATCGAGCTTGACCCCCGCCTGCTTCACCACCGGCGCCCACTTCGCCATCTCCTCCTGCATGAACGAGGCGAAGGTCTCGGGCGTGCCGGGCATCGGCTCGGCACCTTGCGCGAGCAGCTTCTCGCGCACCTCCGGTGAGCCCAGCGCCCTGGCGACTTCCCGGTTCAGCTTGTCCAGGATCGGCTTCGGCGTTCCCGCCGGCGCGAGCAGGCCGTACCACAGCGACACCGCCACCTTCGGATAGCCGAGCTCGCCGAAGGTGGGCACCTCGGGCAGCAGCCGGTTGCGCTCGGCGCTCGCCGCCGCCAGCACGCGCAGCCTGCCGCTGCGGATATGCGCGATGAGCGAGGGCGCGGCGTCGAACATGATCTGCACGCGCCCGCCGACGAGATCCGCGACCGCCGGGCCGCTGCCTTTATAGGGCACGTGCGTGAGCGGCGCACCGGTGACGCTCTTGAAGAGCTCCGCGGCCATGTGCGGCGCGCCGCCATTTCCGGAGGATGCGAAGTTGACGCTGTTGGTTTTGGAATACGCAATGAACTCCGGGACGGATTTGGGTGGCAAATCCGAATTCACGGCCATCATCAGCGGAAGCAGCGCGAGCCCCGAGACCGGCGCGAAGTCCTTCACCGGGTCGTAAGGCAGCTTGGAGTAGAGGTGCGGTCCGACGCCGTGCGTGGTGATGGAGTTCTGCAGCACCGTGTAGCCGTCGGGCGCGGCCTTCGCCACCGCATCGGCGGCAATCGTGCCACCGGCGCCGCCGCGGTTCTCGACGAGCACCGGCTGGCCGAGCGATTCGGACAGCTTTCCGCCCACCAGGCGCGCGATGAAGTCGGCGGCGCCGCCCGGCGGCACGGTGACGATCAGCCGGATGGGGCGGGCCGGGTAATCGGCCTGGGCACCGGCCACGCTGCACAGGAGGAAAAGGAAGACAGCAATCAGTGGGCGCATTCGACCGAAGTCTATCAGCGACGACTACGCGCTTGCGCTGCCGAAGAACGCGTACACGCTAGCGACGCTACAATTCAGTCGCTGCCGGCGCTGGCTCGCCGGCCAAGGGGCCGCGCTGCCTTATCGCACGCCGCAGGGGGAATCGGTCGACGCGCGCATGGTGGCGCTCATGCGCTGCCTGCTCGCGCTGAGCGCCTTGATCATCGTCTACATCGATCCGGTAGAGCCGCGCCGCCTGGTGGCCGTTACCTACGCTTCGCTGGGCGCCTACTGCCTGTACAGCATTTCGCTCGGCGTCGCTGCGTTCCGCGGCACGCCGTTCGTGCCTCCCCGGCTGCAGCATTGGGTTGACATCGCCTTATATGCGGCGCTCGTCGCGCTCACCGAGGGCACGAACAGCATCTTTTTCCATTTCTTCTTCTTCTCGATCCTCGTCGCTTCGTTCTCGTTCGGCTTCCGCGAAGGCCTCGCCGCCACCGTGGCGTCGGTGGCGCTGTTCGCCGGCGTCGGACTTGCCGCGGCGCCGTCCGGCGCCGCCTTCGAGCTTAATCGCGCGCTGATCCGACCGGTGTACCTTTTCCTCCTGGGATACATGATGGCCTACTGGGGCGGAAAGGAGATCGCTCATCGGCGCAAGCTCGGCCTGCTGAAGGACGTTTCGCGCCTTGCCAATCCGCGCCTCGGCATCGACCATGCAATCGCCCAGAACCTGGTGCGTCTGATCGCTTTCTTCGGCGCCGATTCGGCGCTGCTGGTGCGGGTGCAGGGCGAGCCGCCGATCTACGTCATGCACCGGGTGGACGCATCCCAGAGTCAGGTCGATCAGGCGCCGACGCCGATCGGGGACGAGCCGGCGCGGGCGCTGCTTGGCTTGCCTGACGGGCTGCCGCTTTGGTGGAGCTCGCGCCAGTCAGCGAACCACGGCGCGCTCGCCGAGCAGTGCAAGCAGCTCGCAGATCTGCTGGAGACGCATTCCTTCGTGACCGTCACTTATCGCCAACAGGAAGTCACGCCGGGCAGGCTCTACCTCAGTTCCACCAAACGGCGCTTCAGCGCAGCCGACGCCGAGTTCCTGGCCCAGGCGGTCGACCAGATGACCGCTGGCGTCGATAACCTGGTGCTGCTCGACGAGCTGATGCGCAACGCCGCGCAGCTCGAGCGCGCCCAGATCTCCCGCGACATCCATGACACGACGGTGCAGCCTTACATGGGGCTCAAGCTTGCCCTCGAGGCGCTGCACCGCAAGGCTCCGGCCGACAGCGCGTTCAGGAACGATGTAAAGGAGCTGGTCGACATGTGCGCCCTGGCCGTGGCGGATTTGCGCAGCTACGCGGCCCGCATCCGCAGCAGCCGGGGCTCGGAGCCCGCCGCGCACCTCGTCGCCAGCCTGCGCGAGCACGCCCGCCGCTACCGCACGTTCTACGGCATCGACGTGACGCTGCGCAGCGAACCCGCGCTAACCCTCACCGACCGCGTAGCCGGCGAGGCGTTCCAGATCGTGAGCGAAGCGCTGAGCAACGTGTACCGCCATACCAAGGCGAAGCGCGCTTTCGTGGAGCTGCGCCGGCACGGCGACTCGATTTCGATCGAAGTCGGCAACGAATACGACCCTGCGGCCGCGCGAGCGTCCTTCATGCCGCGCTCGATCACCGAGCGCGCCGCGTCGCTCGGTGGCAAGGCCAATGTGCGCCTCGCCAATCAAGGCCACGACGTCGTGCACGTCACGATCCCGGTCTAGGTTGTCAGCGCTTGTTCACCGAGATGGTCGCCGTCGCGCCATTCCCCGCGGCGTCGTAGGCCCGCGCGACAATGCTCGAGCTTGCCTTGCTGCCCTTGCCCTTGTTGCTGTTCCAGACGTAGCTCAGCGAGGAGCCGTAAGACTGCGCCACCGGCTGGCCGTCAATGGTGAGCTCGATCTTTGCCACCCTTTGATCGTCACTCGCCGCGACGTTGATGGCCACGCTGCCGCTTACGACTGCGCCGTTCGCCGGGCTGACGATGGATACGGTGGGCGCGCTCGCGTCGTTGCCGATGGTCATCGCCACTTCGCTTGACGAAGCCGCGTTGCCAGCCACGTCGTATGCGCGCGTGCGGAGCCTGAGCTGGCCGTCGGAATATGCGCTGGTATCGAACGTGAAACCGTAAGGCGCCGATGAATCGCTCGACACCAGCGCATCGTTGGCATAGAGCTCCACGTACGCGACGCCCACGTTGTCGGAAGCCGTGACGTCCACCGCGAACAGGCCGGATACCGTGCCACCGGCTGGCGCGGTAATCGCCACGCTCGGCGGCGTTGTATCTCCGGCAGTCGTCTGCCGCGCCTTTGAAACGGCACCCGCGGCATTCACCCGGCCGTTTCCAAAATACTGGTCAAACCCCGCACTGCCGAGGTCCTGTGCCGTCGAAAAGAGAATTTCGTCCAGGGTCCCCGGCGGCAGATCCGGCCGCGCGCTCATCATGAGCGCATAGACGCCTGCGACGATCGGGCTCGATGCCGAAGTTCCGGCAACGGTGCCGTAAGCGCCACCGACCTTGGTCGTCCAAATGCTGATGCCCGGCGCCGCGACGTCGATGTAATCGCCCCAGCTCGACGATGCCCAGCCGTCGAGCGTGTCGGTGCCGGCCACAACGGTGAGCGAGCTACGCACCGGGTCGTTTCTCAGCTCGGGGCGGTTTCCGCCGGAGACCACGACTACTCCGCCTTTCGAACGCATGTATTGGGCAGCACTATCCACCGCATCGCTCAAAGAGACGCCGAGAAAGCTGAGGTTAGCCACGCGCGCACCACCGTCCGCCGCATGGACCAGCGCAGCTGCCATGAGGCTGAAGTACCCATTGCCGGATGGATCGGTTACGCGCAGCGGCATGATTTTCGAGCCGAAGCTCACCGACGCCACGCCTGAACCGTTGTTCCCCGCGGCCGCCGCGATGCCGGCCACGACAGTGCCGTGGCCGAAGACATCGGCTACGTCTGCATTGCCGTCATAGAAGTTCCACCCCGCGACAAGACGCGGCTGCAAGTCGGGATGGCTGCTATCGATGCCGCTGTCGAGCACCGCGATCGTCACGCCGCCGCCTTGTGCCGCGTCCCAGGCGCTCGGTGCGCCAATTCTCGGCAGGTGCCACGCGCTCGCATACTGCGGGTCGTTCGGGTACAGAGCGGGCGGCAACTGGCCGTCGACTTCGACGAACTTCAGGTGGGGGTTGCGGCGCAGCGCCTCCACCACGGCGAGCGCGTTCGCCTGCGGCGGCAGCGCCACGATATGCACATTGATGCGCCGGATGACGCCCGTACGCCGGCCGCCGTGCTGCTGAACGATGCGGTCGAGCTCCGCCGCCGGCAGGCCGGGGCGCGGCTGCACCAGGACGTGGCCTACCGCGTAACGCTCGACGCTCGGGACGGCCGTGCGCGGCTGCCCGAATGCGGCGCTCATCACCATCACGGAAAGGGTTGCGGAAAAGCTGAAGTTCAGAAGTTGGTTCATGCCAACGCTCCTTACTCAGCTGATTCTCGACCTCACCTCCTGGGTCCATTACCAAATCTGACACGCAGACGAAAAGAAAAAATCGGACAAGCGGCAAAAATGCGCAGGCCGCTGAACAACAAATGCACAAGGCAAAAAAAAGCGGGCATTGCGCCCGCTATCGCTACTGTTGCTTTGGGAACCTCAGTTCAGAGGAGCGAACCGTAGCTGTCGATGCCCACCGACGTGTCGACCGGATCCACCACCGTGAAGTCCACGTTCACCCATTTGCCGGCGTTGCCGCCCATCTCGACCGTCTTCACGTGGTCGTTCTGCGAGAGATGTTCTGCGTAGTTGCCGTCGCCGTCCTGATCCCAGACCACCTTGTAATTCGTCTTGGAGCCGGTGGCGTTGAACTGCGCGTAGTACCAGCCATCCTCGTCCGTCCAGGCGTCTCCCATGAAGGTGCCGTCCGACTTGAAGATGCCAAGGTGCTGGCCCTTCACCGCGGTCTGGTCGAGCCCCTCCGTTCCGCTTTCGTCCGCCTGGAACAGTCCGCCGAGGCCCTTGATGTTTTTGAAGGTGTTGTCGTTGATGATGCTGTCGGAGCTGCCGTCAATGGCATAGCCATCGGCAAGGGCGGAGAAATCGTAGCTGTGCCCGTCCATGATGGCCGGCTGCGTCCCGTTGACGCCGCCGTTATCGAGCGCGTTATCCGTACCCGAAACCGGACTGCTCTTGACCCAGCCCGTTTGCTTTTCCAGCCCGTAATCGAGGTGGACGTTGAGGTACACGAACCCGTCGTCGCCGAGGTCGACGTTCTCGATCAACAGCCGATACGTGTCGCCCACGTCCACCTGGTCATTGGCGTTCGCGTCGACGTACGTCCAATGGACGCCGTCGTCCGTCAGCTTGTAATTCGCCATCTCGCCAATCGGCGTGAGGCAGATCTCGCCGTGCTCTTGATCGACCCGCACATCGTCATACACGTGGATCGGCGTCGCCCCCTGCGTGACGAATGGGAACGGGATATCCAGGGTGAAACTCACGTCCTCGTAAGCGTCTCCTTGGAAGAACAGGTTGTAGTAGAACTGCCCTGGGTTGCCTCCTGATAATTTGTAGTTGGAGCCACCGAGCTTGAAGTCCGGCGTGAAGATGAGATTGAACTGGTCGCCGGCGAGATCGGAATTCGTATCGAACGTGCACAGCGACGAACTCGTGACCAGGGCTCCGAGCATGCCGAAATAATGCGCTTCATCGGTGTCCTGCACCGTAAGCAGCTGCTGTCCGTTGTTGTACTGTCCGGCAGCGGTTCCGGTGTTCGAGTGCTGGCCGAACTTCCACACCGCATCCTCAAACGTCACAACCGCGGAGTCCCCGGATGCAAGATCGCCCACGCCGTAGCCGGCTGTGGCGCCGTTGCCGTCGTCTGCCAGCCCGTTCAGCTCGAACACGCTGTCGGTAAGCACGACGTTCGAAAGATCGACGTTGCCCGTGTTCGTCACCACGAACTTGAACAGGGGATCGATCCCCGACGTCGATATCAGCGTGGGGCCGGTCGGGCTGTCGGCGTCTACCCATGTCGTTCCCCCGTCGACCGAGACGAACTTCTCGATATCGATATGCGCGACGTTGACTGCGGCCGACGCGTCCTGTGGGTCGGTCTGGTCAGTGTCAGCGGTGACGGTATTGTCGATGTCGCCATCGGATCCGCCGCTGAGCGCAATGGACGACGTCTGCCCGTCCCACTCCTGGCCGAACGTGCCGCTGGGTCCAAACGTTACTGTATAGATGTTCTCGTCGATCTCAGACTGGGTGACGTTATGGGTTGGACCGTATGTCCAGGTCTCGCCCACATCGAGCTTCCCGTTGGCGCTCAGCGACTCCACCGGGGCCGTGAGCGCGCCTAATAGCGTGTCGTCCGCCAAAACGCCGGTCAGCGTGGTGTTGCCTGCGTTCGTTAGGACGATCGTGTAGGTAATCAACTGGTCGGCTCGATCCACAGCGGATTTGTTTGCGGCCTTAGTCACCTCCAGCGCCGGGTTCTGGTCCACCGGCACGATCGCGTCGTCGCTGTCTTCATCGCTCTCGTTGGAGTCGGCCGTGGCGGTGTTGTCGATGTCGCCATCGCCGCCACCGTTGCTGTCGATCTCGGCCTGCGTCAGCGTGTGCGCCGCATCGAAGCTCCAGGTCTCGCCCACTTCGAGCAAGTCGTCGTCATCGCCCACGAGGTCCGCCCCACGCACGATCGAGCCTGCGTCGGCGTTCGGGTCGCTCACCGTCACCCCGGTCAGCGTCTGGTTGCCGGTGTTCTGCACGCTGATCGAGTAGGTGAGCACCTCGCCCGCGAGGTCAGCCACCTGCCCTGCATCGGCGTCCTTCACGATCAGCAGCGCCGGGTTCTGGTCCACCGGCACGATCGCGTCGTCGCTGTCTTCATCGCTCTCGTTGGAGTCGGCCGTGGCGGTGTTGTCGATGTCGCCATCGCCGCCACCGTTGCTGTCGATCTCGGCCTGCGTCACCACGTGGCTGGCCGTGTAGGCCCAGGTTTCGCCGACTTCGAGAAGGTTGTCGTTGTCTCCCGCTACATCCGCGACGCGGGTGATGCTGCTGACGAAGGGATCGGTCACAATCACGCCGGTAAGCGGCACGTTGCCGGTGTTCTGGACGGTTATTTGGTAGCTCACCTCCTCGCCCGCCACATCAGCCGTGCCCCCCGGCACCGTCGCGTCCTTCACGATGTTCAGCGAAGGCTCGGGATGGAAATTGCCGAAGTTCAAAGGCCCGGCCACGCCCAAGGCGCCCGAGCCTCCGGTGTCGCCAATCGCGCCGGCAGGGTCGCTTGTCACATGGCCGAGCGCGTCGACGACAATCGTGGCGCCTCCGCTCGTCTGCTCCCACCCCAATTGGAGCTGCTCATATAGATAGTAGGTGTCGTCGAGCGGCAGGCTGAGATCGAAGAAATAGGAGCCGTCGCCGCCGGTCAAAACTGAAGCGACGACGCCATTGTCCGGATCGCTGTCGTCGTCGATGGAGATGGTCCACCCGGCGAGCCCCTGCTCGCCGGCCG
>DATFDV010000183.1:0-6514 GCA_035251855.1 Burkholderiales bacterium
CCGCGCGCCACGCCCGAGCCGGCCCCCGACGCGCCGCGCACGCGCGAGTCGCTGCGCAACCGCGAGCGGGGCGAGCGCTAGGCATGAGAGCCATCGGACCCATCGTCGCCGTCCTGGCAGTGCTCGCGCTGGTGGTGTCGAGCGCCCTCTTCACCGTCGACCAGCGCCAGAACGCGATCGTGTTCCAGCTGGGCGAGGTGAAGGAAATCGTGGTGCGCTCGGGCCTGCACTTCAAGTGGCCGCTGCTGCAGAACGTGCGCCTGTTCGACATGCGCATCCTCACCTTCGACGACGCCGAGCCGCTGCGCTTCCTCACCCAGGGCAACCGCCCGGTGCTGGTCGACTCGTTCGTGAAGTGGCGCATCGCCGACGTGCGGCAGTACTACGTCAGCGTGCAGGGCGACGAGCTGCGCGCCGCCACGCGCATCAAGCAGACCGTCGCCGGCGTGCTGCGCGACGAGTTCGGCGCGCGCACCGTGCACGAGGTGGTGTCGGGCGAGCGCGAGCAGGTGATGAACCGGGTGCGCGAGAAGGTCGACCAGGACCTGAAGCGCATCGGCGTCGAGATCGTCGACGTGCGCCTGAAGCGCGTCGACCTGCCGCAGGACGTGAGCGAGTCGGTCTACCGCCGCATGGAGGCGGAGCGCAAGCGCATCGCCAACGAGCTGCGCTCCACCGGCGCGGCCGAAGCCGAGAAGATCCGCGCCGACGCCGACCGCCAGCGCGAGGTGCTGCTGGCCGAGGCCTATCGCGACGCCCAGCGCATCCGCGGCGACGGCGACGCCAAGTCGGCGGCGATCTACGCCGCGGCGTTCAACCAGAACCCGGAGTTCTACTCCTTCTACCGCAGCATGGAGGCCTACCGCTCGACGTTCCGCGGCCGCAACGACCTCATGCTGATCGAGCCCAACTCCGACTTCCTGCGCTACTTCCGCGACTCGCTAGGCCGCAACCCGCCCGCGCGCAAATAGCGTCATGGGGACCACGACGTTCCTCATGGCCCTCGCCCTGATGCTGATCTTCGAGGGCGTGCTGCCGTTCATCGCGCCCAACCTGTGGCGCGAGACCTTCCGCAAGATCACGCAGATGAGCGACGGCCAGATCCGCTTCGTCGGCCTCTCGTCGATGATCGTCGGGCTGCTGCTGCTGCTATGGATCCGCTCGTGAAGTGGGTGTTACCGTGAAGTGGCTTCTTCCCGAATACATTGAGGACATCCTGCCCAAGGAGGCGATGCGCATCGAGCGCCTTCGCCGCAGCATCCTTGACCTGTTTTTTTCCAAGGGCTATGAATTCGTCATCCCGCCGCTGCTCGAGTACATGGACTCGCTGCTCACCGGCACCGGCCATGACCTCGAGCTGCGCACCTTCAAGGTGGTCGACCAGGTGTCCGGCCGCATGATGGGCGTGCGCGCCGACATCACGCCACAGGTGGCGCGCATCGATGCGCATCTGCTCAACCGCAAGGGCGTGACGCGGCTGTGCTACTGCGGCAGCGTGCTGCACACGCGCCCGGCGGTTCCCGGCGCCACCCGCGAGCCGATCCAGCTCGGCGCCGAGATGTACGGCGAGGCCGGCGTGACCGCCGACGTCGAGATGCTCGAGCTGCTGTGCCAGGCGCTCGAGCTCGCCGGCGCGCGCAACCCGCGCATCGACATCGGCCACGTCGCCGTCTTCCGCGCCATCGCGCAGGCCGCCGAGGTGGATGGCGAGCGCGAGGCCGAGCTGTTCGAAGCCTTGCAGCGCAAAGACGTGCCGGCACTGAATTCCCTTACGAAGAAGATTCCGGCGAAAAGCCGCGAAGCCCTGCTGCTGCTGCCGAACCTGTACGGCGGCGCCGAAGTGCTCGACGAGGCGGAAAAGCGCCTGCCGCGCATCGCCGGGATCACGCAAGCCCTGGCCACGCTGCGCCGGCTGGCGAAGGCCTGCAAGTTCCCCGCCAGCTTCGATCTCGCCGAGCTGCGCGGCTACCACTACCATTCCGGCGTGGTGTTCGACGCCTATTGCGATGGCGTCACCGGCGCCGTGGCGCGCGGCGGGCGCTATGATGAAGTCGGCAAGGCGTTCGGCCGCGCACGGCCGGCAACCGGGTTTTCCATTGATCTGAGAAGTCTTGCGGGAATGATGAAGAAATGAGCTTTGCTTTTTCGAAATGACAGCACGCAACGTCGTAGTCATCGGCACCCAGTGGGGCGACGAAGGCAAGGGCAAGATCGTCGACTGGCTCACCGACCGCGCGCAGGGCGTGGTGCGCTTCCAGGGCGGCCATAACGCCGGCCACACGCTGGTGATCGCCGGCAAGAAGACGGTGCTGCACCTCATCCCCTCGGGCATCCTGCGCGGCTCGGTGCAGTGCTACATCGGCAACGGGGTAGTGCTCTCGCCGCAGGCGCTGGTGCACGAGATGGACGAGCTCGAGGCGGCGGGGGTCGAGGTGGCGGCGCGGCTGCGCATCTCGGAAGCCTGCC
The DNA here is from genome assembly GCA_035251855.1 of Burkholderiales bacterium. Classification (GTDB taxonomy): domain Bacteria; phylum Pseudomonadota; class Gammaproteobacteria; order Burkholderiales; family SG8-39; genus SCGC-AG-212-J23. Next base: position 2,467 of record DATFDV010000183.1, read on the forward strand.
CGCTGATCCTGCCCTACCACGGCGCGCTCGACCTCGCGCGCGAGGCGGCGAAGGGCGAGCAGAAGCTCGGCACCACCGGCCGCGGCATCGGCCCGGCCTACGAGGACAAGGTCGCGCGCCGCGCCATTCGCCTGCAGGATCTCTTCAAGCCGGTGCGCTTCGCGGAGAAGCTGCAGGAGCTGCTCGAGTTCCACAACTTCGTGCTGGCCAACTTCTACCAGCAGCCGAAGATCGATTTCAAGAAAACCCTCGACGAAACGCTGGCGCTCGCGCCGCGCCTGTCGCCGCTGGTCGCCGACGTGCCGCGCGCGCTGTACGACGCCAACCGCGGCGGCAAGAACCTGCTGTTCGAGGGCGCGCAGGGCTCGCTGCTCGACATCGACCACGGCACCTACCCGTTCGTCACTTCCTCCAACTGCGTGGCGGGCGCGGCGGCGGCCGGCGCCGGCATCGGCCCCATGCACCTGCACTACGTGCTGGGCATCACCAAGGCCTACAGCACGCGCGTGGGCAGCGGGCCGTTTCCGACCGAGCTCTCCGACAACGTCGGCGAGCGGCTGCGCCAGCGCGGCCAGGAGTTCGGCGCCACCACCGGGCGGCCGCGCCGCACCGGCTGGTTCGACGCCGCCGCGCTCAAGCGCTCGATCCAGCTGAACGGCGTCTCGGGTCTTTGCATCACCAAGCTCGACGTGCTCGACGGCGCCGAGGTGCTGAAGATCTGCACCGGCTACGAGATCGACGGCCGCCTGAGCGACATCCTGCCGGTCGGCGCCGAGGAGCTCGAGCGCTGCGTGCCGGTCTACGACGAGCTCGCCGGCTGGCGCGAAAGCACCGTCGGGGTGAAGACCTACGAGGGCCTGCCCAAGGCCGCGCGCAAGTATCTGCGGCGCATCGAGGAGCTGTGCGCGGTGCCGGCCGACATCATCTCCACCGGGCCCGACCGGGAGGAGACCATCGTCATGCGCCACCCCTACGACGGCTAAGGGAAACTATTAGGAAGCGCCGAATTGTCGCCCCCGCGAAGGCGGGGGCCCCATTTGCTTTTTCAATTTCTAAACGGGGTCCCCGCCTTCGCGGGGACGACATCTTTGGACGTTCCTACGACTTCTTGCAGGCCTTCCTAGAGCCAGCCGCCCAGCAGCTTCGAGCCGATCGACTGCACCGGGCCGAGCGGGTTGTTGGCTTCCTCGGACTCGTGGATCACCGGCTGGCCGCCGGTCAGCTTGTAGACCACCACCCGGTCCTTCAGCAGCACCAGGCCGTTGAAGCGGAAGCCCTGGGTATGGGTCTCGCGGCGAAAGCCCAGCAGGTCGAGCCAGAAGCTGCCGTTGCGGTGCTTCTTGACCAGGCGCTGGTTGATCTCGAAGCCGCGGCACACGGTCTTCGCCTGCACGCACTCCTGCACGCCGCCGTCCAGGTCCGACAGGGTGACCGACTGGTTCAGCATGAAGCGGCGCAGCACGTCGGAATAGTTGAGGATCGCGATGTTCGGAATCTTGTCCGGGTCGAAGCTGAGCGCCACCAGGTCCTCCAAAGTGGTCTGGCCGGGCAGGATCTTGTCGAAGGCGGCCTGCGCCTCGCGGTAGGTTTCCCAGGGGCTCGGGGTGCTCTCCTTCGAGCGCGGCAGCAGCGAGGTGCAGCCGGCGAGCAGCCACACGCTCAGGCACAGAGTCAATGCGCCGCTCGGTATGGCTTTCATATGCGGGCAGACTATGGCGCAGGCCGGCGACAGGGGGCCTGTGGCCCGTTGGTCCGTTCGGCGGTCTGGGGAACTTCCTGTCATTTCACAATGACGTGCTGTCGCCTGCCGCGCACGCCATTTCCGTAGCCCCACGACAGCGCACCGCGCACCACGCCCGCAAAATAGCCGCCATGCATAGCGACCTCGACGAAGCCCGCGGCCACCACGCGCTGCTGCGCCAGCTGGTCGAGCGCCATTCGGGCGCGGCGAGCGACTTCCGCGCCCTGCGCCGCGTGCTCGACCTGTGCCGGCGCGCCGCCGAGGCGATCGACGATCGCTATTGCCGCGACAAGCTGCGGCTGGTCGAGGACTTCGCCGCGGAGATGTTCTCCCATAGCGAGCACGACAAATGGCAGCGCGAGTCGATGTCGGGCGCCGACTTCCTCAAGGCGCAGATCCTCGGCGCGCTCGAGCTATTTCACAGCCGGCTGTACAGCCTCGAGATGCTGCGCCGTTCCGCGCTGCGCTCCCACCCTGCGGTTATTTCGGCGATATAAGACTGCCGTAAAGCAGTTAGACTTCGCGGGTTGAAGCTGGCGCTGGTGCCGAGGAAGGGACTCGAACCCCCACAGTGTTGCCACCGCTAGGACCTGAACCTAGTGCGTCTACCAATTCCGCCACCTCGGCAGGGAGGGCGCGATTTTAGAAGCAGGCCTCTGAAGTGTCAAAGAAAAAAGCCAAAAGAACCGCGCTGCGGCGGCGCAATCGAGCCGAGCGCGACGACTCCCCAGACCAGGGCCGCATCCTCGGCGCGCTGAACGCCGCGCGCTCGCCGCTGACCGCCGACGAGCTCGCGGCGCGCCTGCGGGTAGGGCGCCAGGCCCGGCGCGAATTCGAGCGCGAGCTCTCGGCCCTCGAGCGCGCCGGCGAGATCGTGCAGAACCGCGCCGGCGCCCTGCTGGTCGCCAAGCGCATCGCGGTGGTGGCCGGCCGCGTCGAAGGCCATCCAGACGGCCATGGCTTCCTGGTGCCGGATGAAGGCGGGGCCTCCATCGTCCTGGCGCCCGGCGAGATGCGCCAGCTCATGCACCGCGACCGCGCCGCGGTGCGCGTCACCGGACGCGACAATCGCGGCCGGCCGACCGGCGAGATCGTCGAGGTGCTCGAGCGCGGCAACCGCCGCATCGTCGGCCGCCTGCACGCCGAGCACGGCGTGCTGTTCCTCGCGCCCGAGGACCGGCGCATCGCGCACGACATCCTGGTGCCGCCGGCCGAGGCCGGCAAGGCGAAGGCCGGCGAGGTGGTGACCGTCGACCTCATCGCGCAGCCGAGCAAGCACGCGCAGCCGGTCGGCCGCGTCGCCGAGGTGCTCGGCCACTACGCCGACCCCGGCATGGAGATCGAGATCGCGGTGCGCAAGTTCGACGTGCCGCACGAATTCTCGAAGAAGGCCATGGCCCAGGCCCGCAGCCTCCCAGATTCTCTTCAAGAGAAAGATCTGGAAAACCGAAGAGATCTGCGCGACCTGCACTTCGTCACCATCGACGGCGAGACCGCGCGCGATTTCGACGACGCCGTTTATGCACGCAAGGAAGGCAAAGGCTGGCGCCTGTGGGTGGCGATCGCGGATGTCAGCCACTACGTGCGCCCGGGCGACGCGCTCGACCAGGACGCGCGCGAGCGCGGCACCTCGGTGTACTTCCCGCGCCGGGTGATCCCGATGCTGCCCGAGAAGCTCTCCAACGGGCTGTGCTCGCTCAACCCGAACGTCGAGCGCCTCGCCATGGCGTGCGAGATGGCGATCACGCCGCAGGGCGAGGTGGCGCGCTACGAGTTCTACCCGGCGGTGTTCCGCTCGCGCGCGCGCCTCACCTACACCGAAGTGTGGGCGAAGCTCTCCGCCGGCAAGGCGCCGCTCGAGCTGCAGACACTCTACGATCTGTTCCACGCGCTGCACGCCGAGCGCACGCGCCGCGGCGCCATCGACTTCGACACCGTCGAGACGCGCATGGTGTTCGACAGCCAGGGCAAGATCGAGAAGATCGTGCCCGAGCCGCGCAACGACGCGCACCGCATCATCGAGGAATGCATGCTGGCGGCCAACGTCAGCGCGGGCAACTTCCTCGCCGCCGGCAAGCAGCCGGTGCTCTACCGCGTGCACGACGTGCCGGCCGCCGACAAGGTGGGGGCGCTGCGCGAGTTCCTCGCCGAGCTCGGCCTGGCGCTGCCCGGCGGCGAGATCCCGCGGCCGAAGGACTACGCCAAGCTGATCGAGCGCATCCGCAAGCGGCCCGACTTCGGCCTGCTGCAGACCATCCTGCTGCGCTCGATGAAGCAGGCGGTGTACAGCCCGAGCAACGTCGGCCA
>DATFDV010000184.1:0-2439 GCA_035251855.1 Burkholderiales bacterium
GAGGCGCGCGAGGTAGTTGAGCAGCGCCTCCGGCAGGAAGCCGTCGTCGCGGTACTGCAGCACGCTCACCGCGCCGTGGCGCTTCGACAGGCGCTCGCCGTCGGCGCCGAGGATCATCGGGACATGCGCGAACGCTGGCAGGGGTTCTTTCAGTGCATTGAAAATGTGAATCTGTCGCGGGGTATTGTTCACATGATCGTCGCCGCGGATCACGTGGGTGATGCCCATGTCGAGGTCGTCCACCACCACGCCGAAATTGTAGGTCGGCACGCCGTCGGCGCGCAGCAGCACCAGGTCGTCGAGCTCGGCGTTGGGAAACGCGATCGGCCCCTTCACCAGGTCGTTCCAGCCGACCTCGCCTTCCTGCGGGGTCTTGAAGCGGATCGGCGCCGGGCCGCTGCCGCGATATTTCTGGCCGATGGCGCGGTCGTAGCGCGGCTTTTCGCCGCGCGCGGATTGCTGCGCGCGCAGCGCATCGAGCTCGGCCTTGGGCATGTAATCGCGGTAGGCGTGGCCGGCGGCGATCAGCTGCTCCGCCGCCTCCTTGTACCGGTCCAGCCGCTTCATCTGGAAGAACGGGCCTTCATCCCAGTCGATGCCGAGCCACTTCATGCCGTCGAGGATCGCGTCCACCGATTCCTGCGTCGAGCGCTCGAGGTCGGTGTCCTCGACACGCAGGATGAAGGCGCCGCCATGGCGCCGCGCGTAGGCCCAGGAGAAGAGCGCGGTGCGCGCGCCGCCGATGTGCAGGAAACCGGTGGGACTCGGGGCGAAACGCGTTCTGACCTTCACTCCGTACCGCCCTCGACCGCGAAGCGCTGCGCGCGCCAGCGCAGCATGCCGCCGGAGAGGTTGGCCACCTTGTCGAAGCCGGCTTTGCCGAGAAGCACCGTGGCCTGCGCCGAGCGCGCGCCGGACCGGCAGACCACGACGATCGGTTTGTCTTTGGTCAGCTCCGCGCTGCGCCCATTCAATGAACCTAATGGTATTAACTGCGCCCCAGGGACGTGGCCCAGCGGCCCGTTGAATTCCGCCGGCTCGCGCACGTCGACGATTCGCACTTCGCGCAGATGCTCCTCCAGCCAGTGCGGCTGCACTTCCCAGATGCCGGCGAAGGTGTAGGTGAGCGGCGCCCAGTCGGGCTCCTGCGCGGTCTGATGCAATGGCTTTCCGCACTTGAGGTTGGCCGGCACCGCGGCCTCCATCTGCTTCGGGTGCGCCAGGCCGAGGTGGGTCATGTAGCCGACGAAGTCATCCTCGCCGATCGACTCGGCGAGGCGCGGATTGAAGAGCTTTTCCTCGCCGACGCTGGTGACGCTCAGGCCGCGGTAGTCGTGTCCCGGATAGACCAGGCAGCGCTCGGGCAGCGAGAAGATGCGCTCGCGCACGCTGCGGTAGAGCGTACGCGCGTCGCCTTGCTGGAAGTCGGTGCGGCCGCAGCCGCGGATCAGCAGCGCGTCGCCGGTGAAGGCCATCGACCGGTCGTCGAGCACGTAGGTCGTGCAGCCGCTGGTATGGCCCGGGGTTGCGAGGGCTTTGACATTCCTCGTTCCAAACCCCACCTGCTCGGCATCCTGCAGATAGCGATCCGCCCCTTCCGCCCCGCCGGCCTTCGGGACCGCAATGCGGCTGCCCAGCTTCCCGCGCAGCAGCCAGGCCCCGGTGACGTGGTCGGCATGCACGTGGGTGTCGAGCGTCCAGGCGAGCTTGAGGCCGAGCTCGTCGATGAGCGCGGCGTCGCGCCGCGCCTGCTCGAATACCGGGTCGATCAGCACCGCCTCGCGCGAGGCCGGGTCGGCCAGGAGATAAGTGTAGGTCGACGACTGGGGATCGAAGAGCTGTCGGAAGATCACGGGCGAACTTTACACCCGGCGCTTTTGCTAGAATCTTTCCCTGTCGTACCGGGTGCTTAGCTCAGTGGTAGAGCACTTCCTTCACACGGAAGGGGCCACAGGTTCGAACCCTGTAGCACCCACCATCCTTCGCAAGCCAATAGTCCTTTCGACCTAGGCCGCATGCCGCTCTGGCGTGCGCCGAGGCGCGGCATCCTCGCAGGGTTACGAGGAAAATATCCATGAAAGCTTGGCTTCGGCTGCTCAAGGCAAGGATCCTGCTGCTCTGCTCGATCGCGGTGGTGATCGTCGGCATTGCACCGGTGCTGTACTTCCTCGGCCTCGTGGCGTGGCAGGTCGACATCTGGCGCGACACCCGCGCCTGGATCACGCTTCCGGCGGCGCTGGCATTCGCCGACCGTGCGCTGCTGCGCGGCGGAGAACTGGCTCCGGTCCTGGCCTTCATCCCGCACCTGCCGCAGATCACGCACATCGATTGGACCTGGAGCACGCACGAGGTGGTGGCGCAGATCCTGCGGCACCTGCATATCGGCGTGATCCCCGGCCTCCTCGGCGGCGCGATCATGGCGACGGGGATATCCAGTGG
>DATFDV010000185.1:0-19873 GCA_035251855.1 Burkholderiales bacterium
GCCCGTTCATGCGCTCGTTCTGCAACCGCAGCATCACGACCACGTCGCAGCTCTTGAGTCCCGCGCGCATGTCGTGGAACACGCGCACGCCGAGCGCCTCCACCCCCGCCGGCAGCAGCGTCTTCGGCCCGATCACGCGCACCTCGGGCGCGCCGAGCGTGGTGAGGCCGTGGATCAGCGAGCGCGCTACGCGCGAATGCAGGATGTCGCCGACGATCGCCACCGTCAGGTGCGAGAAATCCTTCTTGTAGTGCCGGATGGTGAACAGGTCGAGCAGGCCCTGCGTCGGATGCGCGTGGCGGCCGTCGCCGGCGTTGATCACGTGCTCGTGCGGCTTGACGTGGCGCGCGATGAGGAACGGCGCGCCCGACGACTCGTGGCGCACGATGAAGATGTCGGCCTGCATCGCCGACAGGTTGGCGACGGTGTCGAGCAGCGACTCGCCCTTGGTCGCCGAGGACACGGTGATGTTCAGGTTGATCACGTCGGCCGACAAGCGCTTGGCCGCGATCTCGAAGGTGGTGCGGGTGCGCGTCGAAGGCTCGAAGAACAGGTTGAATACGCTCTTGCCGCGCAGCAGCGGCACCTTCTTCACCTCGCGCTCGGTGACGCCGGCGAAGGACTCGGCGGTGTCGAGGATCTGCAGCAGGATCTCGCGCGGCAAGCCCTCGGTGGAAAGCAGGTGCTGCAGCTCGCCTTTTTCGTTGAGCTGCGGGTTACGTTGCACGTTCGGATTCCAGAGCGAGCGCCAGCCTATCGTTGTCGCCACGCTTGAGCGTAAGCCGCATGCCCGCAGGCACCTCGACCTTTGCGCCGACGTACTGCGCGCAAATCGGCAGCTGGCGCCCGCCGCGGTCGGCGAGCACGACCAGCGAGATGCTCGCCGGCCGGCCGTAGTCGAACAGCTCGTTCATCGCCGCGCGCACCGTGCGGCCGCTGTAGAGCACGTCGTCGACCAGCAGCAGCTCGCAGCCGTTAACGTCGAACGGGATCTTGGTGCGCTTCGGGTCGTGCTTGAGGCCCCGCGCCGCGTAATCGTCTCGGTAGAAAGCGATATCCATCAGGCCCAGGGGGTTCTGCAGGCCGAGCATCTGGTGCAGGCGCTCCGCGAGCCACGCGCCGCCGGTATACAGACCCACCATAGCGCTCTTCGGCCCGATGCACGGCTTCAGCTCGGCGACGAGCCGCTCGCAGAGTCGTTCTGCGTCAGGCAGCTTCATCGAAGTACTGCTCCAGGATGAGCTGCGCCGCCACCGAGTCCACCGGCTTGCTTTTTAGGCCCTTCAGCCGCGACTCTGCTTCCACCGACGTGTAACGCTCGTCCACCCGCGCCACCGGCAGCTTGAAGCGCCGCTCGAGGCGGCGGGCGAAATCCTCCGCCTGGCGGGTCATCTTGTGCGGCTCGCCGTTGGCCGAGGTCGGCCTTCCCACCACCAGATGCGCGGGTTGCCATTCGGCCACCAGCTTCTCGACCTGAGCAAAGTCGGAAATCGCCGGTAATGGATGCGCGCTGCGCAGCTCCGGCTCGCCCACCGCAACGCCAATACGCTTGAGACCGAAATCGAAGGCGAGGATGGTCCGAGCGCGAAGCTCAGGCATGTCCCGCTTCATCCTGCAGCCGCGCGAAGTCCAGGCCGAGGAGTTCCATCGCCGCCGGCAGGCGCTCTTCGGCCGGCGTCTCGAAGATGATGCCGTCGCTCGCTTCCACCGTGAGCCAGGCATTCTGCGACAGCTCGTGCTCGAGCTGCCCCGGCGACCAGCCGGCGTAGCCGAGGGTCACCAGCATGCGCGGCGGCCCTTCGCCGCGGCCCACCGCCTCGAGGATGTCCTTGGAGGTGGTGAGCCCGATGATGTCGCGCACCCGCAGCGTGGATTGCCAGTTGCCGGCCGGGGCGTGCAGGACGAAGCCGCGGTCGGTCTGCACCGGGCCGCCGAAGTAGATCGGTGCGTCGCGGCGCTCGGCGTCGCCGAGCTTGAGCTCCAGGCGCTCGAACAGCGCCTTCAGCGTCATGTCGATCGGACGGTTGACGACCAGGCCGAGCGCGCCCTGGTCGTTGTGCTCGCAGATATAGGTGAGGGTCTTCGCGAAGTACGGATCGGCCATGTTCGGCATGGCGATCAGGAAATGATGCGTCAAGTTGACTGTGGACATCCGCGAGGACATGCGCCCACCCCTAATTTTACGGTGAAAGGGATTAGAGCGCTGCCGCGCCGGAAAGTTGTCCGTGGATCTGGTGGTCCCTATATTTCGACCATCTCGAAGTCTTCCTTGCGCGCGCCGCATTCCGGGCAGGTCCAGTTCATCGGCACGTCGTCCCAGCGCGTGCCCGGCGCGATACCCTCGTCGGGCAGGCCGGCCGCCTCGTCATAGACGAAGCCGCAAATCAGGCACATCCACGTCTTGAACTGCACTTGGCTGTCGGTCATAAAATTGGGCCGGATATTAACTCATGCCACCGATCGTTCTGACCTTCGCTGCGTCGGATCCCACCGGCGGAGCGGGATTGCAGGCCGATCTGCTCACGCTGGCGGCGCTCGGCTGCCATCCGCTGTCGGTGCTCACCGGGCTGACGGTGCAGGACACCAGCGGCGTCGAGTACCTCGAAGCGATTGCCGCCGACCTCGTGGTGCGCCAGGCGCGCTCGCTCCTTGCCGAGACGCGGGTCGCGGCGTTCAAGGCCGGCGTGCTCGCCTCCGCCGACAACGTGCGCGCGGTGGCGGCGATCGCCGAAGCACACGCCGAGGTCCCGCTGGTGGTCGATCCCGTGCTCGCCTCGGGGCGCGGCGATCCTCTTGCCAGGGACGCGGTGCACTCGGCGCTGCTCGAGGCGCTGGTGCCGCGCACGACGGTGCTTACGCCGAACAGCGTCGAGGCCGAGCGGCTCGGCGGCGCGCAGCGCCTGCTCGACCTGGGGGCGCGCTATGTGCTCGTGACCGGTACGCACGACGACACGCCGGAGGTGATCAACCGGCTCTACGATGCCGGCGGCCTCGTACGCGAGGACCGCTGGCAGCGGCTGCCGGGCAGCTATCACGGCTCCGGCTGCACGCTCGCCTCTGCCTTGGCAGCCGCCCTCGCCAATGGCCGCGGCGTTCCGGAGGCCGTGCGCGAAGCGCAGGCGTACACCTGGCAAGCGCTCGCCGCCGGCTTTCGCACCGGCGCGGGCCAGCTGCTGCCGAACCGGTTCTACCGCCGATGATGCGCGGCCTCTACGCCATCACGCCCGACCTTGCCGACACCGCCGCGCTCGCCGCCAAAGTTGAGCAGGCGCTGAAAGCGGGAGTGGCGATGCTGCAATATCGCAACAAGATCCTCTCCAAGGACAAGCGCCTGCTGCAGGCGCGCGAGCTCGCGCCGCTCGCCCGCGGTTACGGCGTGCCCTTCATCGTGAACGACGACGTCGAGGTCGCGCTGGCGGTCGGCGCGAACGGCGTGCATCTTGGGAAGGACGACGGCGAGCTGGCCGCCGCGCGCGCCAAGCTGCCGGGGAGGATTCTCGGGGCCTCGTGCTACGGCGACCTCGGGCAGGCGAGGGCCGCGGTGCACGCCGGCGCGAGCTACGTGGCCTTCGGCAGTGTGTTCCCCTCCTCCACAAAACCCGACGCTGTGCGCGCGCCCCTTTCGCTCTTTCGCAGCGAGCTTGGCGTTCCGCTGTGCGCCATCGGCGGCATCACCGTCGAGAATGCGCCCGAGCTCATCGCCGCCGGGGCGCACCTTCTCGCGGTAATCTCCGACCTCTTCGACGCAGCCGACATCGGCGCCCGCGCGGCGCAATACCGCAAGCTCTTCCCATGAAAAAAAGCCGGCAACTCTTCGAGCGCGCCCAAGCCCGCATCCCGGGCGGGGTCAATTCCCCCGTGCGCGCCTTCCGCGCGGTCGGCGGCACGCCAGTGTTCTTCGAGCGCGCCTCGGGCGCCTTCCTATGGGACGCCGACGGCACGCGGTACATCGACTACGTCGGCTCCTGGGGACCAATGCTCGCCGGCCATGGCCATCCCGCGGTGGTCGAAGCGGTGCAGGAGGCCGCCTCGCGCGCCCTCTCCTTCGGCGCGCCGACCGAGGCGGAGGTCGAGCTGGCCGAGCTCCTCTGCCGCCTGGTGCCTTCCCTCGAGCTGGTGCGGCTGGTGTCGTCGGGCACCGAAGCGACCATGAGCGCGCTGCGCCTCGCCCGCGGGTTCACCGGCCGCAGCCTGATCGTCAAGTTCGAGGGCTGCTACCACGGCCACGCCGATTCGCTGCTGGTCAAAGCCGGCTCCGGCGCCCTCACCTTCGGCAACCCGAGCTCGGCCGGCGTGCCGCCTGAAATCGCCCAGCAAACCCTGGTTCTCGACTACAACGATATTCTCGGACTGAAAAAGCTTTTTTCAACCCACGGTTCCAGGATCGCCGGCGTGATCGTCGAACCCGTAGCCGGAAATATGAACCTGGTGCTGCCCGCAGCCGGCTTCCTCGAAACGCTGCGCGAGGAATGCACGCGCCACGGCGCGGTGCTGATCCTCGATGAAGTAATGACCGGCTTTCGCGTCGCGCCCGGCGGTGCCCAGGCGCACTACGGCGTGAAGCCCGACCTCACGACCCTCGGCAAAGTGATCGGCGGCGGCCTGCCGCTGGGCGCGTTCGGCGGGCGGCGCGACATCATGGAGAAGATCGCGCCGCTGGGCCCGGTGTACCAGGCCGGCACGCTTTCGGGCAATCCGATTGCCGTGGCGGCCGGCCTCGCGACGTTGAAGGTTGTCTCCACGCCGGGATTCCACGAAAAGGTCGAATCCACGACCCGCCGATTGGTCGAAGGCCTTTCGACTGCAGGCGGCAAAGGCTTCTCTGCACAATCCATCGGCAGCATGTTCGGCGTTTACTTCCGCGAGAAAGCGCCGAGCAGCTTTGCCGAAGTCATGCAATGCGACCGCGAGCGCTTCAACCGCTTCTTCCACGAGATGCTCGCGCGTGGCGTGTATCTTGCTCCGTCCGCCTACGAGGCGGGCTTCGTGTCGGCGGCGCATGGCGCGGCCGAGATCGAGGCGACGCTCGCCGCGGCGCGAGAATCCTTCCAGAAAATTTGACCGAGATCCTGGTTCGCGAGCTCTCCAGGCCGGAACGTCCGGCCCTGGAGGCGCACCTTCTGGCGCTCGGCGGCCAGGACCGGCGCCTGCGCTTCGGCGCCGCCTTCAGCGATGCGGCGGTGAGCACTTACGTGGAACGCATCGACTTCGAGCGCGACGCGTTGTTCGGGGTATTCGACGATGCCTTGCACCTCACCGGAGCGGCCCACGTCGCGCGCAGCGGCGCGCACGCCGAGCTCGGCGTGTCGGTGCTCGAAGGCCATCGCGGGCGTGGCATCGGCGGCGCATTGCTCGCGCGCGCCCATCTGCGCGCACGCAACTGGGGCGTGCGCGCGCTGTTCATGCACTGCCTGATCGAGAACGCGGCGATGATGCACCTCGCGCGCAAGCAGGAGATGGAGATCGTCACCGAATACGGCGAGGCCGACGCCTGGCTCAAGCTCTCGCCGGCCGATGCATCCAGCCATTTCGGCGAGGTATTCGCGCAGCGCGTCGCCCTCTTCGACTACGCCCTCAAACAAGGAAGAGCGTGGCTAACCCCAGGAAGATGAAGAAGCCGCCGGAATCGGTGCAGGCGGTAATCAGCACTGAGGAGCCCACCGCCGGGTCGCGCCCAAAGCGCGAGCGCAGCCAGGGAATGGCTACCCCCACCAGCGCCGCGAGCAGCAGATTCAGCATCATGGCGAGCGCCATGACGCCGCTCAGCGCGATGTTGCCGTAGAACGCGTACGCGATCGCGCCGAGCAGCGTGCCCCACACTGCACCGTTGAGAAGCGCCAGGCCAAGCTCCTTGCCGAGCAGCTTCGCCCAGTAAGCGGCCTGGATCTCGCCGAGGGCGAGCGCGCGCACGATCATCGTAGTGGTCTGATTCCCGGAATTGCCGCCGATGCCGGCGACGATCGGCATCAGCGCGGCAAGCGCCACCAGCTGGGCGATCGAATCCTCGAACACGCCGATCACGCGCGAGGCGATGAACGCCGTCACCAGGTTGACCGCCAGCCACGCCCAGCGGTTCTTGAAGCTGTCCAGCACCGGCGCGAATACGTCCTCCTCCTGCCGCAGGCCGGCCTCGGCGAGCTGGGTCTCGGCGCTCGCTTCGCGGATATAGTCGACCACCGCATCGACCGTGAGGCGGCCGGTGAGCCGGCCGGCGGCATCCACCACCGGCGCCGATACCAGGTCGTAGCGCTCGAAGGCGCTCGCCGCGTCCTCGGCCCGATCCTGCGGATGCAGCTTCACGCTCTCGGGCACCATCACCGCGCGCACCTCGCGGTCCAGGTCCGAGACGATCAGGCGCGCGAGCGGCAGCGTGCCCTTCAGCACCTGCTCGCGGTCGACGACGAACAGCTGGTCGGTGTGATCGGGCAGCTCGTCCAGGCGGCGCAGGTAGCGCGTCACTGCTTCCAGCGTAACGTCGTCGCGCACCGCGACATGGTCGAAATCCATCAGCGCCCCGACCGCGCCCTCGGCATAGGAAAGCGCCGCGCGCAGGCGCTCGCGCTCCTCCAGTGACAGGGCCTGCACCACCTCCTCGATGACGCTCGGCGGCAGGTCGGGCGCGATGTCGGCGAGCTCGTCGGCCTCGAGGGTCTCGGCCGCGGCGACCAGCTCGCGCGCATCCATCGCTTCGATGAGCGATTCGCGCACCGCGTCGGACACCTCGACCAGGATCTCGCCGTCGCGGTCGGCCTTCACCAGCCCCCACACCGCCAGCCGCTCCTCGAGCGGCAGCGCTTCCAGGATCGCGGCGATGTCCGCCGCGTGCAGCCGATCCAGTTGCGTGCGCAGCTCCCCCGGCGGCCGCGCCTGCTGCAGATGCTCCTGGACCAGGCGCAGGTTGTCCTGCAGGTCCTCGACTTCGAGCCTGCTCGGCGCCGCGTTCATGGAATCTGCGCCGAGGTCATGCGGGCCGAGATGGTCATCATGCGGCCGCTGATGTACGGCGTCTGGCGGCCGCGGTCGTAGCGTCGCGGGGCCGGCAGAATGGCGGCGAGCCAGGTCGCCTGCTCGGGCGTGAGCGCGGCTGCCGGGACCCCGAAGTGGTGGCGCGCCGCCGCCTCGGCGCCGAACACGCCCTCGCCCCATTCGGCGACGTTGAGGTAGATCTCGAGGATGCGGCGCTTGGACAGCGTGCGTTCCATCATCCAGGTGATCGCCGCCTCCTGGCCTTTGCGCAGCCACGAGCGGCTGCCGGAGAGAAACAGGTTCTTGGCCAGTTGCTGGCTGATGGTCGAGGCGCCGGCCACCACCTTGCCGCGCCGCTCGTTTTTCTGCATCGCCTTCTGGATCGCTTCCCAGTCGAAGCCTTCGTGGTCGAGGAACTTCGCATCCTCGGCGGCGACCACGGCGCGCTTCAGGTGCTCGGAGATGCGCGCATACGGCACCCAGCGCTGGCGCACCGGCTTCGATTCAGGCTGCTCGGCATAGCTTTCCATGAACGCGGTTGCCGAAGGGTTGTACGAATTCCAGTAAATGATGTGGCTGAGGAACCACAGCTGCACCGCGATCACGGCGATCACCACCGAGCCGAGCGTGTAGCAGAACGCCTTCCACGCCAGCACCAGCCCGCGAAAGCGCTTACGCGCCACGCAGCTTCTCGAGCAGCGGGCGGGTCGGCGGACGGACTCCGCGCCAGATGAAGAACGACTCGGCCGCCTGCTCGACCAGCATGCCAAGCCCATCGCAGGTGCGCGCCCCCGCCTGGCGCGCGGCGGCGAGGAAAGGCGTCTCCCGGCCGTACACCATGTCATACGCGAGCACGCCGCTTCGCAGGATGCCGGCCGGCAGTGGCGGCAATTCGCCGGCCAGCCCGGCAGAGGTCGCATTGATCACCAGGTCGAATTCACCGGCCAGTGCTTCGTAGCCGGAGGCCGAAACCCGCGGGAAACGCGCCGCCAGCGCCTGCGCTTTGGAAACGGTGCGGTTGGCGATCACCACGCGCGTGGCGCCGGCGTCGAGCAAGGCGCCCACCACGCCTTGCGCGGCACCGCCGCCGCCGAGAAGCAGCACGCTGCTGAAGGCGCAGTTCAGGTTCTGCGAAAGGTCGCGCACCAGGCCGATGCCGTCGGTGTTGTCGCCGAACCCGGTTTCCAGCACCAGCGTGTTGACCGCCTGCGCGACGCGCGCGCGCTCGCTTACCGTGCGGCAAAGCGCGAATGCTTCCTGCTTGAACGGAAGGGTGACGTTGAGGCCTTTGCCGCCGGCGGCGCGAAAGCGCTCGACCGTGGCGGCAAAACCGTCGAGTGGCGCCTCGATGCGCGCGTAATCGAGGTCCTGCGAAGTGGCGCGCGCGAACGCGGCGTGGATCGAGGGCGATTTCGAATGCGCGACCGGGTTGCCGATGATCGCGTACCGGTCGCTCATGGATTATTCAGTCCAGATCTTGTCGCCCTGGCCGAAGAACCAAGTTCGCGTGATGATCAGCAGGTCGGTGTCGCGCCGGATGTCGGGGGGGAAGGCGGCAAACGGCGTCGCCATGCGCACGATCTTGAACGCGGCGGCGTCGAGCACCTTGAGCCCCGAGGAGCGGTCGAGCTCGATCGACTCCACGTTGCCATCGGGCCGAATGGTCACGGTCAGGCGCAGATTGCCGTAGACGCGGCCGCGCGCCTCTGCCGGGTAGTTGAGGGTGCCGACGCGCTCGACCTTCACACGCCAGTCCTCCTCGTATTGGGCAAAGCGGTATTCGGCGGTGTTGGCGCCGATGAATTTCTTGCGCGGCCGCTTCTGGTACTGCTCGATCTGCCGGTCGATCTGGGCCTGCAGGCGCATCGCGGCCAGCGCGAGGTCGGCGAGGTCGCGGCCGCTGGGCTGCGTGCCCGGGTTTTCGGTATTGGGCTGGCGCTCTGCGGCGGCCGGCACGCGGCCCTCGGCCGCGCGTGCCTTGGCGAGAAGCTCTGCCTGCTGCGCCTCCAGGCTGCGCTGGCGGCGCTGCGCTTCGGCCAGGTCCTTGCCAGGCTTGCGCGGCTCCGTGACCGGCAGGGGCGTCTTGGCGCGGCGGTTCTCCTCGACCGTGCCGCCGCGGTTCAGGTTCGCCTGCGCCAGCGCCTCGGCTTTCGCCGGACGCTCCTTGGTCTTCGCGTTGACCAGCACCACTTCGAGCGAGGCGCTCGGGGCCTTCCATCGCATGCCGTCGGGAAACTTGAAGTGCATCGACAGCAGCGCCGCGTGCAAGGCGATCGACAACCCGATCGCCGCACCCAGCACCTGGTCCTGCGAGCCGAAGGTAAAGTGCAATCTCACGTCAGTCCTACAAGCCTTTCATATTTTAGGCTTTTTGACCAGTACCCTCTGCGACATCCGGGGCCGCGGCGCCGTCATCCAGGGTCTCCCGGTAGGTGCAACCCAGCGTACGCTCGATCAGGTCCACGCTGCTGACTTCGAGCCGCACGCGCGAGCCGGGGTCCAGCGCGGGGAGCGAGCTCACGCGCAGGACCAGCGGCAGGCCGTCGATGCGCACCAGATTCTCTCGCAGTACCGCGGCATCCAGCGTTTTGATCGCTTCCTGCAACAGCCAGCGCAGGGTCCAGTAGGTCTCCATCCCGCGCTGGTGCTCGTCGTAGCGCGCATAGGTCACTTCGAAGGCCCGCAGCGAGCCGAGCAGCGCGTCCGAGGTGCGCGTGAAAGGCGGGCGGCGTCCGGCCACGGCGGCGGCGAGCTGCCACTGGTTGAGGAGGTCGACGTAGCGCCGCAGCGGCGAGCTCATCCACGCGTAGGCGGACACGCCGAGGCCTTCGTGGCCCTCGGCGTGCAGGCTGAAGCGCACCTTGCCGGTCGACTGCACGCGATAGATGGCCGCGACGTCGCGCTCGGCGAGCAGCTCGCCCCAGGTCGAGTTGGCGACGATCATCATTTCGGAAACCAGCTTGTCGAGCGGCGCGCCGCGCTTGCGCGGCACGATGCGCACCCGCTCGTCCTCGACGCTGAAGGTGTAATCGAGCGATGAGCCGGCGCTCGGCCTGCCGCGCCTGGCTTCCAGCGCGCAGGCCACGCGCCAAAGCGTGCGCAGGTCGTCCTCGTGGGCGAGGCCCGCTGGCTCGCCTTTTTCGAACGCCTCGTTCAGCACGTCGTATTGCGCATGACGCAGGTTGGCGACGATCGGCACGCGTTCCAGCCGCGTGTGATGGCCCTTCACCGCGTCCCGCTCGTCGATATCGAGGTAGAGGGACACCGCCGGCAGCTCGCCCCCATGGTCGAGGGAAAAGCGGGCGATGACGTCGTCGGGCAGCATGGTGAACTTGCGCCCCGGCATGTAAGCGGTCGACAGGCGCTCGCGCGCGATCGCGTCGAGCGCCGAGCCGGGCGCAAAGCCCAGCGCCGGCGCGGCGATGTGGATGCCGATGCGCACGCCGGCGGGAAGGCGCTGCACGGAGAAGGCGTCGTCGATCTCCGTAGTGCCGATGTCGTCCAGGCTGAATGCCGCGACCGGGGCCTGCGGAAGGTCGCCCGGCAGCGGCGGCAGCTCATGCGCCGGGAATGCCGCGCCGCCGGGGAAGAACTCGTGGAGAAAGCGCTTCAGGTGGTAGGCGTGGCTGTCCGAGAGCCGCCCGCAGCGCTCGAAGAGCTTCGCCGAGGTCAGGCCGGTCCTCGCGCAGGCCTGCTCCAGCGCCTTGGTTTCGGGCTTGTTCCGGTCCGGGGCGTAGAGGAGCTCGTCCTGCAGGTCGGCGATCTGGGGTGGGCACTCGCCTCGCCCCAGTGCCTCGGCCCAGGCCGTCATCTGCTCCTGGACCCGCTTTTTTTTCTCCGCCGCGGCGAGCGCCAGCTTGAGCGTCGCCTCCGGTGCCGGCTGGTAGCGCCCCCTGCCGCGCCGGTAAAAGTACATCGGCGCGCGGTGCAGCTTCATCAGCACCCCTGCGGCTTCGACCGGGGTCGGCTCGCGCCCGACATATTCGCGCGCCAGCTCTTCGAAGCCGAACTCGCGCGCGCCGCTGCATTCCCACAGAAAGTCGACCTCGAGCCCGGCGGCGAATTGTTCCGCCGCGCCGAGCAGCTCGGCCGCCGGCGGGCGCTCGAAGGACAGCAGCACGTTCGCCGCCTTGATCTTGGTGCGGCGCCCGTGCGGACTCTCGACGTGAAAGGACGCGGGGGCGCGGTCGAGCACCGCCCCGACCTTCAGCTCGCCGTCTTCCTCATAGAGAAGCTGCACGGGAAAACTCGAGGATGCGTGGCAGATGCTGCGGGAAGCTCTGCAGGCTGTGATCGCCGCCGTGCACGACCACCTGCTCGGCGCCGGCATAGCGCTCGACTGCCTGGCGGTAGTCGAGCACCTCGTCACCGGTCTCGACGATCAGCAGGTAGCGCTGCGGCGAGATGCGCGGAACGTACAACCGCTCCCATTGCTTGAGGTGCGCCTCGGTGAGCTCATAAGGCTCGCCGGTGTGCAGGTTCTTCTGCGGCCCGAGATAGGCGCGCAACCCGACGTGCGGGTCGACCGCGGGGTTGATCAAGACCGCTTTCAGGCCGTGCTTCTCGGCCAGGTAAGTGGCGTAAAACCCCCCGAGGGAAGAACCTATGAAGCAGCCGTTTGGACCCAGCGTGCGTTCCACAGCGGAAATCGCCTGGTCCGCCAGCGGCGGAAGCGCCGGACAGGCGTACTCGTGCGCGAGTCCCCGCTCGGCCATGAAGCGCTGCATCACCTGCGCCTTATGGGACAGAGGCGACGAGTTAAACCCGTGCAGATAGACGATCAAGCAGTTTGTCGTGGATGCTGCCGAAGCCGCCGTTGGACATCACCAGCACATGGTCGCCCGCTCTCGCCTCCGCGGCTACCGCTGCGATCAGCGGCTCGAGATCCTCCTCGCAGCGCGCGCGCGGGCCGAGCAGCGCAAAGAGGGAGCGCGCATCCCAGCCCAGGCCGGCGGTGTAGATATACACGCGATCGGCCTGCGCGAGGCTCGGCGGCAGCGCGTCCTTCATCACGCCGCGTTTCATGGTGTTCGAGCGCGGCTCGAGCACCGCGAAGATGCGCGCGCCGCCGACGCGCTGGCGCAGCCCCTCGAGCGTGGTGCGGATCGCCGTCGGGTGGTGGGCGAAGTCGTCGTAGACCGTGACACCCCTCGCCTCGCCCCTGATTTGCATGCGGCGGCGCACCCCGCCGAAGGTGCCGAGCGCCTCGATGCCGGCCGCTGGGTCGACGCCTACATGGCGCGCGGCGGCGAGCGCGGCCAGGGCGTTCATGCGGTTGTGGGTGCCCAGGAGAGACCAGCGCACCCTGCCGAGCGGACTGCCGGCCAGCGCCACGTCGAATGCGCCGGCGGCGTCCGGATCCCCGGCCTGCCAGCCGGTAGCGACCCCGAAGGCGTCCACCGGGGTCCAGCAACCCATGGCGAGTACTCGCTTCACGCTCTCGTCCGCACCATTGGCCACCACTTTTCCGGACTTCGGCACGGTTCGCACGAAGTGGTGGAATTGCCGCTCGATCGCCACCAGATCGTCGAAGATGTCAGCGTGATCGAACTCGATATTGTTCAATATTGCGGTGCGGGGGCGGTAATGGATGAACTTCGAGCGCTTGTCGAAAAAGGCGGTGTCGTACTCGTCCGCCTCGATGACGAAGTACGGCGAGGACGTCAGACGCGCCGACACCGGGAAGTCGCTGGGCACGCCGCCGATCAGGAAGCCAGGGGCCAGGCCGGCCCGCTCGAGGATCCAGGTAAGCATGGCCGTGACCGTGGTCTTGCCATGAGTGCCGGAAACCGCGAGGACATGCTTGCCGCGCAGCACCTCATCGGCGAACCACTGCGGCCCCGAGACATAGCGTTCGCCCGCATCGAGGATCGCCTCCATCAGGGGGTTGCCGCGCGTCACGACGTTGCCGACCACCCAGACGTCCGGGCGCAGGGCGACCTGGTCGGCGCCGAACCCTTCGGTGAGCTCGATGCCGAGCGAGCGCAGCTGCTCGCTCATCGGCGGGTAGACGTTGGCGTCGCAGCCGGTCACCCGGTAGCCGGCGGCTTTCGCGATCGCCGCGATGCCGCCCATGAAGGTGCCGCAGATGCCGAGGATGTGGAGGTGCGCCGCCATGGAGGGACGAGATTCTATGATTGAATCGCAGGCGTGAGCCGCAAGGGCATTCGCCAGACCGGGCTGCGCGCACGGGGCCAGGAAATGCGTGCGCGCATTGCCGCTGCCGCCGCCCGCATCATGGCCGAGGACGGCATCGACAGCTTCGCGCTCGCCAAACGCAAGGCCGCGCGGCAGCTGGGCGCGCCGGACACCGAGGCGCTCCCCGGCAACGATGAAGTCGAGGAGGCGCTGCACGCCTACCGCGCCCTTTACCAGCCCGATGAGCACCCGCAGCGCGTCACCGAGCTGCGGCGCATCGCCCTGGACGCGATGCAGGCGCTCGAGCAATTCAGCCCGTACCTGACCGGTCCGGTATTCAAGGGCACGGCCGGGCCCTATGCCGAAATCGAGCTGCAGCTCTTTCCGGAGAGCGTGAAAGAGGTGGAGATTTTCCTGCTCGACCGGCGCATCGCCTACACCACTGCCGAGACCCGGCGTTTTTCGGGCGATCGGGTGCATGCCGTTAGCGTTCTTGCGCTCCTCTGGCAGGACGTGCCGCTCAAGCTGTCGGTGTTCGATCCGCGCGACGAGCGCGTGGCCTTGAAAGCTACGCAGGCGGGCCGGGTGCTGGAGCGCGCCGGCATTGCCGAGGTTGAAGCCCTGCTGCGCGATGGCGATCAGCCGGCGTGATGCCCTGCTGCTCGGCACGGCCGGCATTGCGGCGGCCGCTGCGGGGGCTGTCGCCGGAGCGCTAGCCCTCCAAGCGCGCAGCGGCGCAGCGGATCTGCTCGCGGCCCGCTACCCCGATCTGGAAGGTCGCGTGCACCGATTGCTGGACTGGCGCGGCAAAGTGCTTCTGTGCAACTTCTGGGCAACATGGTGCGCCCCTTGCCGTGAAGAGGTGCCAATTCTGGTCTCCGCCAAGGCCCAGTGGGCGCCCCACGGCTTCGAAGTAGTCGGCATCGGTATCGATTCTGCCGCTAAAATGCGGGAATTCGCGATAACGCACAAAATCAACTATCCGCTGCTGGTGGCCGACGCTACGGCTCTGGAGCTGGTGCGAAAGCTCGGCAACCGCGTCGGCGCTCTGCCCTACACGGTAGTCCTGGATGGCACCGGTGCGGTGGTGCGGCGGCACCTCGGGGCTTTCACGGCCCCCGATTTGCGCAGGCTTCTTGAAAGCTTGTTCGGCTAAAATGCCGCCTTCTGCAGCGAACAAGTTGTAAACGACCAGGGTTTAACGGTTTCAGGGGATCGAATGGACCTGCGCAAGCTGAAGAAGCTGATCGACCTGGTGCAGGAATCCGGCATCGCCGAACTCGAGATAACCGAGGGCGAGGAGAAGGTCAAGATCGTCAAAGGCGGGGTGGTGAGCGTGAGCGCGGCGCCAGTCATGGCGATGCCAGCGGCCCCGCCCGCTGCCGTGCCCACGTCGGCCGCGGCTCCAAGCGAGAGCCCGGACGCCAGCCAGGAGGGACATGTCGTCAAGGCGCCCATGGTCGGCACCTTCTACCGCTCGCCATCGCCCGACGCCAAGGTGTTCGTGGAGGTGGGGCAGGCGGTGAAGGAGGGCGACACCATCTGCATCATCGAAGCCATGAAGCTGATGAACGAAATCGAGGCCGACGCTTCCGGCGTGGTGAAGGCGATTCTGGTCGAGAACGGCCAGCCCGTGGAGTACGGCCAGCCGCTGTTCATCCTCGGCTAGATGTTCGGCAAAATCCTCATCGCCAATCGCGGCGAGATCGCGCTGCGGATCCAGCGCGCCTGCCGCGAGCTGGGGATCCGCACGGTGGTGGTGCATTCGGAAGCCGATACCGAGGCGAAGTACGTCAAGCTCGCCGACGAGTCGGTGTGCATCGGCCCGCCGCCGGCGGCGGCGAGCTACCTCAATATTCCGGCGATCATCAGCGCCGCCGAGGTCACCGACGCTGAGGCGATCCATCCGGGGTACGGATTCCTGTCCGAGAACGCGGATTTCGCCGAGAAGGTCGAGCGCTCCGGATTCGTCTTCATCGGCCCGCGCCCCGAGAACATCCGCCTGATGGGCGACAAGGTGAGCGCCAAGCAGGCGATGACCAAGGCGGGCGTGCCCTGCGTGCCCGGCTCCGAAGGCGCGCTGCCCGAGGACCCGAAGGAGATCGTCAAGGTCGCGCGCAAGGTCGGCTACCCGGTGATCATCAAGGCGGCCGGCGGCGGCGGCGGCCGCGGCATGCGCGTGGTGCATACCGAGGCCGCGCTGCTGAATGCCGTCAACATGACGCGCAACGAGGCACAGGCGGCGTTCGCCAACCCGGTGGTATACCTCGAGCGCTACCTGGAACAGCCGCGCCACATCGAGATCCAGATCCTCGCCGACGCGCACAAGAACGCGGTGTACCTTTTCGAGCGCGACTGCTCGATGCAGCGCCGCCACCAGAAGGTGCTGGAGGAGGCGCCGGCCACCGACCTGCCGGCGAAGCTGCGCGACAAGATCGGCGAGCGCTGCGTCGACGCCTGCAAGCGCATCGGCTACCGCGGGGCGGGGACCTTCGAGTTCCTGTACGAGGAGGGCGAATTCTTCTTCATCGAGATGAATACGCGCATCCAGGTCGAGCACCCGGTCACCGAGATGATCACCGGCGTCGACCTGGTGCAGGAGCAGATCCACGTCGCCGCCGGCGAGAAGCTGCGCTTGCGGCAGAAGGACATCCAGCTGCGCGGGCACGCCATCGAGTGCCGCATCAACGCCGAGGACCCCTACCGCTTCACGCCCTCGCCGGGCAAGATCACTTCGTACCATCCGCCCGGCGGGCCCGGCATCCGCGTCGATTCGCACGTCTACCAGGGCTACACCGTGCCGCCGAACTACGATTCGATGGTCGGCAAAGTGATCGCCTACGGCGCGAGCCGCGAGCAGGCGATGGCGCGCATGCGCATCGCGCTCTCCGAGATGGTGGTCGAGGGCATCCAGACCAACATCCCGCTGCACCGCGACCTGCTGAACGACACCAACTTCATGCGTGGCGGGGTGTCGATCCATTACCTCGAGCAGAAGCTCGGGCAGGAGCAGAAAAAGAAGAAGTGATGCCTTGGCGCGCGCTGACCCTGCGGGTCGACCGGGCGGCGGCCGAAGCGTTCAGCGACGCGCTGCTCGAGGCGGGCGCGCAATCCGTCGCGCTGGACGTGGACGGCGCCATGGTGGCCGTCGTGGCGCTCGAGCAGGAGGTTCACTCGCTGGTCGCTGCGGCGGCCCGCGCCGCCGGCATCGCCGCGCCGGATTTTTCCACCGGCGAGATCGCCGACCAGGACTGGGTACGCGCGACCCAGGCGCAATTCGACCCGGTGGTGATCGGCGAGCGGCTGTGGATCGGTCCGAGCTGGCATCGGCCGGCGCCGGATCGCCTCGCGGTGAGCATCGATCCGGGGCTCGCCTTCGGCACCGGCACGCATCCGACCACCAAGCTGGTGCTCGCTTACCTCGACCGGACCGTGCGCGGCGGGGAACGGGTGCTCGATTACGGCTGCGGCTCCGGTATATTGGCGATCGCCGCCGCCAAGCTCGGCGCAGCTCATGTCGACGCCGTCGATGTCGATCCGCAGGCGGTCGAGACCGCGGCCGCCAATGCGCGCGCCAACGGGATCGCCCTGAATGCAACGTTGCCCGATGCGCTAGCGGTCGCGCACTATGACCTCGTGGTCTCGAACATCCTCGCCCAGCCACTGATCCTGCTCGCGCCGCTGCTCGCGGCGCGCGGCCCGCGCCTCGCCCTTTCCGGCATCCTGGACGAGCAGGCGGAGGAGGTGATGCGCGCCTACCGACCGTGGCTCGAGATGAAAGTCGCCGCGAGCGACGAGGGCTGGGCGCTCCTTGAAGGTAGGCGCCGGTGAGCTTGGTCACACGCTGTCCGAACTGCGGCACCGCGTTCCGCGTGCAGCGCGACCAGTTGTCCGCGCGCGCGGGCACGGTGCGCTGCGGAAAGTGCGGCGACATGTTCGACGGGGTGGCCGCGCTGGTGGTGGAGGGCGTCGAGCGCCTGGCGCTCGATCCTTCGCCGCAGCTCGGCCTGTTCGATCCGTCGCGCCGCCCGGCGCAAGCTGCCGCCGCCGGGCCGGCGGACGCGCCGCTGCCCGAGTTCCTCGAGGAGGCCGAGCCGCCGGCGCCGTGGCGGCGCTGGATGTGGCTGCTGCTCAGCCTGGTTGCCTTCGCCGCGCTCTGCGCGCAGCTCTATCGCGTGCGCACCGAAGCGACGGTGATCCTGCCGGCGCTGCGTCCGGTCCTGGAAGACGCCTGCCGCCTCGCTGGCTGCACGGTGCCGCTGCCAAGGCGCCCGGAGCTCATCCGCATCGTCTCCGACGACATGCACGACGATGCCGGCCGGCAGGTGTACGTGCTGCATGCGCTGCTGCGCAACCTCGGGCGCTTCCCGCAGCAGTATCCGGAGATCGAGCTCACGCTGACCGACGCCGACAAGCCGGTGGCGCGGCGGGTGCTGCGCCCGGCCGAATACCTGGACGCGCGCGCCGCGCCGCGCCTCATCGCCACCGGCATCGAGGCCGGCGGCGAGGAGCCGCTGCGCGTTTACGTCGACGCGCGCGGCGTGCGGGCGTCCGGCTACGAGCTTTGTATCTTTCCCAATGACTGCGTGAAGAAATCCAAAAGATGAAAAAGATCCTGGTGACCGGCTCGATCGCGTACGACACGATCATGGTGTTCCCCGATCGCTTCCGTAATCACCTGCTCGCCGACCAGCTGCACATCCTGAACGTGTGCTTCCTCACGCCGCAGATGCGGCGCGAATACGGCGGCACCGCCGGCAACATCGCCTACAACCTGAAGCTGCTGGGCGAGGAGCCGCTGGTGATGGCCACCGTCGGCGAAGACATCCAGCCGTACCTCGCGCGCTTCGCCGCCCTGGGCATCGGCACCGGCCTGTTGAAGCAGATCCCCGGCCAGTTCACCGCCCAGGCCTTCATCACCACCGACCTGGACGACAACCAGATCACCGCGTTCCATCCGGGCGCGATGAACCACGCGCACGACAACCACGTCACGCCGGCGCTCGGCGCCGGCCTCGCCACCATCGCGCCGGACGGCAAGGACGGCATGCTGCAGCACGCGCGCGAATGCGCGGCGGCCGGCATCCCCTTCGTCTTCGATCCCGGCCAGGGCCTGCCGATGTTCTCCGCAGCCGAGCTCGAGGAATTCGTGCGGCTCGCCGATTACGTCGCGGTGAACGACTACGAAGGCAAGATGCTGGAGGAAAAGACCGGGCGCAAGCTGGAGGCGCTGGCGCGCGAGGTCGACGCGCTGGTGTGCACGCTGGGCGCCAAGGGATCGCTGATTTTCGCCGGCGGCAAGCGCCACGAGGTGCCGCCGGTTCCGGCCGAGGCGGTGGTCGACCCGACCGGCTGCGGCGACGCCTATCGGGCCGGCCTGCTCTACGGCATCGCGCGCGAATGGGACTGGCCGAGCATCGGCAAGCTCGGCGCGGTGATGGGCGCGCTCAAGATCGCGCAGCGCGGGGCGCAGAACCACAGCGCCTCGCGTGAAGACCTGGAAGCGCGCTTCCGCAAGGCCTTCGGTTACTCGCCGTGGAAAGCCTGAAGTGAGGCGCGGATCCTTGCCGCATAGTCCTCGAGCTGCTCGCGCGGCGGGTTCTTCACCGGCCAGGTGAGCGCCATGCCGTCGCCGTCGTGGCGCGGCACGAGGTGCACGTGATAGTGGAACACGGTCTGTCCCGCGGCCTTGCCGTTCGCCTGGTAGACCGACAGGCCGGCGGGCTTGAACGCGTCGCGGATGGCGCGCGCGATGCGGGCCGCCGCGGGCAGAACGGCGCGCGCCTGCGCGTCGTCCAGGGCATAGAGGCTGTCGGCGTGCGCTTTCACGGTGACCAGCACGTGGCCGGGGTTGACCTGGCCGAGGTCCATGAAGGCGAGGGTGTGCTCGTCCTCGTGCACCACCGTGGCGGGGATCTGTCGCGCCACGATCCTGCAGAACACGCAATCGCTCATCCGTCGCCTCCCGGGGCCTGGTAGCCGGGGCAAGGTACCTGATGGAGCGTGCGGTCCTCAAGCCTGAATGCGCTGAGCGCGCCGCCCCAGACGCAGCCGCTGTCCAGGCCCGCCACGCCCGGCTCGAGCACCAGTCCCAGCTGCGACCAATGGCCGAAGATCAGCGTGCGCGCCTCGCGCGGCCGCGTCTCGTACCAGCGCAGATATCCCTTCGCGGCCTCGGTGCCCTTGGCCTGCAAGTCGATACGCCCCTGGCGGTCGCAGAAGCGCATGCGCGTCATCGCATTGACGATCACTCGCAGCCGGTCCCAGCCGCCGAGCGCATCGTCCCAGCGATCGGGCCGGTCGCCATACATGTGCTTGAGAAATTCGCGGTAGCTCGCCCCCTGCAGCGCCTGCTCCACTTCCTTTCCCAGCGACAGCGCTCGCTCGAGGCTCCACTGCGGCAGCAGGCCGGCGTGCACCATGGCGTAGTCGCCGTCGGCGTGCATCATGGGGCGGCGCCGCACCCAGCCGACCAGGTCGCCGGCATCGCGCGCCTCGAGCACATCATGGAACGTGTCGCCTTTTCTTGGCCCCTCGCAGCCCTCGAACTGCGCGATCAGGTGCAGGTCGTGGTTGCCGAGCACCGTGACGGCCCGCCCGCCGAGCTCGCGCACGAAGCGCAGGACCGCGAGGGATTTCGGACCGCGGTTCACCAGATCGCCGACGAACCACAGCCGGTCGGTGCCGGTGAAACCGATCTTGCGCAGCAGCTGCTGCAGCTCGTCGAAGCACCCCTGCACATCGCCGATCGCGTACGTCGCCATCGGCG
>DATFDV010000186.1:0-2084 GCA_035251855.1 Burkholderiales bacterium
CTCCAAGAGATTTTAGACCCCGAAGTCACAAGAGCTGCGGCGAAGCTGAGGAGGCAGGCAACCTCAACCAGAGGGCTCGATGGAGCCGCTGGCCGCGCAATCGCGTCTGACCCATCTTCTACAGTGCAAGTCATCAACCGATTGATTGGTCACGGTTATCCGCGCCGCGGGAACGCGTTGGCACTACATTTTGTGGGATTGATCAGGCCTCGTCGACGTGGCGGACTGTCGGCGGCAGCGCGACGCCGGCAGCGGCGAGCGCGAGGCTGGCGGCGGGGCGCGGCAGCGATCGCAGCAAGAAGCACTTGTCGTTCTGCTCGACCTTGGTCTCGGTGAGCGAGTCGAGATCGGCAAGGATGTCCGGCCACGAGCCCTTGCGGCCGAGATCGGCGATGCGCTCCTCGAGTTCCTTCTTCAGGACGAGAGCGAGGAAGCTGCAGGATACGTGACCGCGAATGGTCTCATCGACTTTGTGGAAGATCGGCCGCGTCGCGAACAGGCTCTTGGCGGTGCGGAAGGTCTGTTCCACCATCGTCAACTGCTTGTAGCAAAGCATGACATCGAGCGGCGGGAGATCGGTGTTGGTGCGCAGCACGAAGACGCCATCGAACTTGGCGTCCTGTTCGGCCTTGGCATGATCGATGGCGAAACGATCGTCGCCGACCGATGCCAGGAAGCGGCGATAGCCGGTGTTGCCGACCAGCGCCTTGTCGCCTTTCTTGAGCTGCCGTTCGAGCGCGGCCAGGATCGCGGCGCGGTCGGCGGCATCCTTCTTCGCCTCGTCGTGATTGCGGCAGACGATGTAGCGGCGTCCTGCCAGCATCACCGCCTTGGCGTCGTAGTCGACACTCTTGCGGCGCTTGGTGATAGTCAACGGCACGAACGGCGCGGGGTCGTCGAGCACGAGGCCGCGCACCAGTTTGTCGGTGCGCTCGCGGACGCCGAGAATGTAGAACAGGCCACGCGCTTCGAGTTCGGCAATCGTCTCCGCACTGATCATGCCGCGATCGGCAACGATGCAAACGCGACCGATCGAGAACCGCTTGCGTAGGCGGTCGATCACCGGAACGAGGCTGCCGGTGTCGGCGGTGTTGCCGGGCCACATCTCGGTGCAGACCGGCCGCCCGTCGCCGTCGAGCAGGACGGCGAGGATCATCTGATGCAGGTCCGGCCGGTGATCCTTGGAATAGCCATGCTGGCCCAGCGTCTGGCCGCCGGCACCTTCAAAGTAGAGACTGGTGGTGTCCATGAACACCAGGTCGAGCTTGCTGAACAGGTCGCGCCGCTTGGCAAACAGCCGCTCTTCCAGCACATCCTTGAGACAGCGTGGCGCCAGTGTGCGGCCGTCTTGTTCGGCCTGGGGCAACTCCTCGCCCAGCCAGGCCATCGCCCGATAGAGATGATGCAGGTCGAGCCCTGCGACACCATCGATCCGATAATCGTCCCGCCAGCGGTCCGCCGCCCGGTCGGAGCCGCCAGCAAACAGACGATGCAGCACGGTCAGGAACACCGCGCGTTCGAGCGCAAACTCGTGCTTGCGTTCACTGGCGAGTTCCTCGATCACGGCGCGGCAGCCGGTCTCTTCCCATAACCGCTCGAACACCAGCGCGGGCCCAAGCCGCCGCACCTCCGACACCGTTGCGCTGCCCTCCGCAACGGCGTCGACCACCATCGCCTTGGTGGAGAATCGTGCGCCCGAGCGCAACAGCCGCTCCAATTGACCGCTCTCGCGCAGGTCGTCGTAGCGCCCCAGCGTGGCGATCACCTGCTGGCGCACCTGCGCGCCGACGCGGCGGCTTGCAACAATCTGCAGATAGGCGCGTCCGGCCGACGTCTTGCGGCGAAAGTACATGGCGCCTCCGCATGCTGGTGCGCACACAGAGTCACGATTCGCTCGATAAAATCAACAACAACCCGCCGAAAACGTGGCACTACATTTTCGCACCGACGACCCCTCGACACCCGCAATATCAATGGCTTATCTCATGCTCCCCGGCGCGAACTGTAGAAGATGGGTTATAGACGGTGGTGTGCGGGCCATACTCGGGTGGGCAATCGCACCAGCGGCAGCCGGTCTTCAGAAC
>DATFDV010000187.1:0-12994 GCA_035251855.1 Burkholderiales bacterium
TGCAGCTGGTGGGCGACGACATCTTCGTCACCAACCCGCGCATCCTGCAGGAAGGCATCCGCCAGGGCATCGCCAACGCGATCCTCATCAAGGTGAACCAGATCGGCACGCTGACCGAGACCTTCGCCGCCATCGAGCTCGCCAAGCGCGCGGGCTACGGCACCGTGATCTCGCATCGCTCGGGCGAGACCGAGGACACCACCATCGCCGACATCGCGGTGGGCTCCAACGCGCTGCAGATCAAGACCGGCTCGCTGTCGCGCTCCGACCGCGTCGCCAAGTACAACCAGCTGCTGCGCATCGAGGAAGATCTGGGCGACTCGGTGAGCTACCCCGGCCGGGAGGCCTTCCGCACGCCGTGAAAATCCTCGCCGGCATCCTCGCCGCCCTCATCGTGCTGATCCAGTACCCGCTCTGGCTCGGCAAGGGCGGCTGGCTGACGGCGTGGCGCCTCGAGAACAAGCTCGAGACGGAGAAGGGCAAGACCGTGCAGCTCGAGCGCCGCAACGCCGGCCTCGCCGCCGAGGTGCGCGACCTCAAGCAGGGCACCGAGGCAGTCGAGGAGCGCGCTCGCTACGAACTTGGCATGATCCGGCCCGACGAAGTCTTTTTCCAGATCGTCGAAGAGCCGAAGAAGAAATAGATGAGCACCCCGCGATAGCGACGGTGTTCTGGCAGTTACTCCCTATTGCGCCAAACGGCGTGCAGGGCGATGCCGACGATCAGGAGAATGACGCCAAACGCGACAAGTGTGATCAAGGTTTGCATCTAGAGCTTTCCTATCCGCTCCATGCGTTGGTTTATTCCATGATGAAGGACTACACCACCGAAGCTTAGCACCACGATACCGAGCAGGGCTAACACGATCCGAAGGCGATCCATCTCATCCGCGGTGGTAATCAGCCAGCCCACAAGGCCGATATCCGTTATCACCACCATTCCGAGCCATAACTTGAAGTAGGCGACCTCTTCCCTGAGGCGATCGAGCTTAGGCATGGCGCTGTGCCATGGCAGGCGTTGCGAACCATGGGCCATCGCCCCAGCCGGGCGGTCCACCGCGCTCGGCCCATTCACGGCGTATGTATTCCCCAATAGCGCGTGGATCCTGGTTCGGCCAGGCGGCGAAGCGCCGGCCGCCGGCCACTGGAGAATCGCCGGCGACCAACCCGCGCTGAACAAGGCCCTCCACTAGGTTCAGCGTTATCTCGAGCGTCTCTTCGTCGTCATCGGGATTCAGCTCGGCCTCGACGTCGTCGACGATCATCCATAATGCAACCCAGTCTGCCTCTGCGAAGCTCACGAGCCCTTCGAGAATCTTTGCGGCATCCATGCGAACACCAACGCGGGAGAGCGAGCTTGCGTTGACGCCAGCAGGGCGGAGGCAATCCCGCACCTACGATATAGCGCGACTACTCAGGTATCGATGGCGCGCCACCATGAACGCACAGTGGGTGGCGATAGCGTGAAGCTGTAGAAATTCCCGCCGCCGTTCGGCGGCTGGTCGCGTCGCCGGTCGATCGGCTCGCCGGCGAGATGGCAGTAGAGCAGCGTCCCCACTGCGCCGTGCGAGACGATGGCAATTGCGCCGCCTGTCTTGTCGATCTTCGCGATCCCTTCGACGGCGCGCACGATGCGCGATTGCGCATCGATTGCCCGCTCCCATCCGCGCACCGAAGTTCCGGGTGAAGCGAAGAACTGGTCGGCCACGCGCTCGAACTCGTCGGGCGGCAGGAAGCCGGTGGCCGAGCGATCGTTTTCTCCAAGCTCCTCCATCCGGGAAAAGCCGAGAGAAAGGTGCTGCGCCAGGATCTCGGCGCCGTCGATCGCCTTCTGTTCGGTGCTGCAATACACGGAGGTGACGTTGCGCACCCAGGGCTGCTTCAGGCCGGCACGCATGCGCTGTTTTCCGAGCTCCGATAGCGGCCAGCGCGGCACCGGGACGTCGCGGCTGACGACGACGTTCGGGTGCGTGATGAGGTAGAACGTCCTCACTCGCCCTCGTCGGGGAACTCTCCGGCGATCGCCTCGAGCAGGTCGGTGCGCGTGACCACGCCGGCGAAGCGGCCTTGCCCATCGAGCACGATGGCGAGCTCCGCGGAGTGGCGCTTGAACTGGCTCAGCGCGTCGAGCATCGAGGCGCCGGCGCGCAGGACCGGGGCGGTGCGCAGCACGCTGGCGAGCTCGATCGGCTTGCCCTCGACGCAAAGCGCTAGCACGTCCTCCTTGCGTGCCACGCCCTCGACCTTGTCGATGCTGCCGCGACCGACGGGAAATTCGCGGTGCGGGCTCTCGCGCAGGGTGCCGAGAAGATCGGTGTCGAGCATGTCGAGCCAGACCACGTCGCTGCGCGGGGTCATCACCGAATTCACGCGGCGCTCGCCGAGGGTCAGCACGCCGCCGACCATCTCGCGCTCGGCAGAGCCGAACATCGTTCCTTCGGGCGTGGCCTGGGCCGGAACGGGGACGCCGCCGAGCAGGCGCAGCACGGCGTCGGCGATCTGCTGGCGCGTGCGCGCGACGGCCGGGCGCTTGCCGCCGCGGCGCGCGGCGAGCTGGTTGAGGATCTCGATCAGCACCGAGAAGCCGATGGCGGCGTAGACGTAGCCTTTCGGGATGTGCAGGCCCAGCCCGTCGACCACCAGCACCAGGCCGATCATCAGCAGGAACCCCAGGCACAGGATGATGAGCGAGGGCCGCGTGCTGATGAACGCGGTGAGCGGCTTGGAGGCGAACAGCATCGCCGTCACCGCGATGATCACCGCGGCCATCATCACGTAGAGCTCGTCGACCATGCCGACCGCAGTGATCACCGAGTCGAGCGAGAACACCGCGTCGAGCACCACGATCTGCGCTACGGTGGGCCAGAATGCCGCGTGGACGGTGGTGCCGACGTGGCGTTCCTGGCCCTCGACCCGCTCGTGGATCTCGGTGGTCGCCTTGACCAGCAGGAACACGCCGCCGGCGATCAGGATCAGGTCGCGCCAGGAGATCTCGAAGCGCCAGAACGAGAGCACCGGCGCGGTCAGCGACATGACCCAGGAGATGCTGGCAAGCAGGGCGAGCCGCATCAGCAGGGCGAGGGAAAGGCCGATGATGCGCGCGCGGTCGCGCTTTTCCGGCGGCAGCTTGTCCGCGAGGATGGCGATGAAGATCAGGTTGTCGACGCCCAGGACGATCTCGAGTGCGACCAGCGTGAGGAGGCCGACCCAGACGGTCGGATCGGAGAGCCATTCCATGGTTACCGCCTCGGGGTCAGTCGGCGCTATCGGGTTCGAAGAACAGCCACTGGATTTCGGGAAACTCGGCGCGCGCGGCGGCTTCGGCGCGGTTGATCGAGGCCACCAGCTCCTTCGCGCTGCGGCCCCTGAGCCGCGCCTTGACCGACACCATCAGCGAAGTGCCGAGCTGAAGGGTGAGCAGCCGGTAGAC
The DNA here is from genome assembly GCA_035251855.1 of Burkholderiales bacterium. Classification (GTDB taxonomy): domain Bacteria; phylum Pseudomonadota; class Gammaproteobacteria; order Burkholderiales; family SG8-39; genus SCGC-AG-212-J23. Next base: position 3,430 of record DATFDV010000187.1, read on the forward strand.
GCGGTCGATGCAGTCCTGCTTCTCGAAAAACGCGCGCAGGCGCGCCTCGGTCTCGGGCTCGGCGCTCTGGCCGATGAGCAGCGCCTTGATCTCCACGCCGATGCCGATCGCCACGATGATCAGCAGCGCGCCGATCGACATCGAGCCCACGGCGTCCCACACCGGGTTGCCGGTGACCATCGTCGCCACGATGGCGGCTAGGGCGAAAACCAGGCCGAGCAGGGCGGCGATGTCCTCGCCGAGGATCACCACCAGCTCGCTCTGCCGGCTGGTGCGGAACCAGCGCCATAGCGTGCGGCCGTTCCTTACCTTGTTCACTTCGTGCAGGCAGGCGCGCAGGGAGATCATTTCCGCCACGATGCCGAACACCAGGATGCCGACCGCGACCCAGGGATAGTTAAGGCCTTCCTCCGAGTGCAGCTTGTGCCAGCCTTCGTAAAGCGAAAACAGGCCGCCGAGGGAAAACAGCACCAGCGCGACGATGAACGACCAGAAGAACACCGCCTTGCCCCAGCCGAGGGGGTAGTCCGGCGAGGGCGGGCGCTTGGCCTGCTTCATGCCCCAGAGCAGGAGCCCCTGGTTGCCGGCGTCGGCATAGGAGTGGATCGCTTCGGCGAGCATCGCGCTCGAGCCGGTAAAGATGGCGGCCCCGGTCTTGGCCGCTGCGATGGCAAGGTTCGCGCCCAGCGCGTAATAGATGGTGCGGGTCGAGTCGGCTTTCACAGGTCTATACTATTTGAATGAAACTTTCGGCGGAACAAATCCAGCGATTCGACCGGGATGGGTATCTGTTTTTTCCCAGCCTGTTCAGCCAGGACGAAATCAAGACGCTGACCGACGAGGTCCCGTCCCTCTACGCGCAGCGCCGCCCGGAAAACGTGCGCGAGAAAACCGGCGATGTGGTGCGCACCAACTTTGCAGCGCACCTCTACAGCTACCCCTTCGCCAAGCTCGCGCGCCATCCGCGCATGGTCGAACCGATCAAGCAGCTGTTCGGCGAGGACGTGTACATGCACCAGTTCAAGATCAACGGCAAGCAGGCGTTCGACGGCGACGTCTGGCAATGGCACCAGGATTACGGCACCTGGCGCGCCGACGACCAGATGCCCGAGGCGCGCGCCATGAACGTCGCCATCTTCCTCGACGAGGTGAACGAGTTCAACGGCCCGCTGATGTTCATCCCCGGCAGCCACAAGCAGGGCGTGCTCGACGCCCAGCACGACACCAGCACCACCAGCTATCCGCTGTGGGTCATTACAAATGAAGTGATCGGAAAACTGGTGGAGCACGGTGGCATCGTCGCGCCGAAGGGGCCGGCCGGCTCGATGATCCTGTTCCACGGCTGCCTGGTGCACGCTTCCACCTCCAACCTCTCGCCCTGGAATCGCGTCAGCGTCTACCTGTCGCTGTGCGCGGTGTCCAACCACATCCGCCGCTTCAAGCGCCCGGGCTATATCGCGCACCGCGACTTCTCGCCAATCCAGTGCCTGCCCGACGATTGCCTGTTGAAACCATACGACGTGCCTCTTCCCTGGAAAAGCGGCACACCCCAGGAAGAACTGAAGGCTGCATGAACACCAATCAGGGATAGACCACGATTTTCCGCCTGTCGAAAAAACGTGGTCTGTCCCTGTTTTTGAGGTGCCTGTGAATCTTTACGCCAAGCTTCAAGAAAGACGGGACAGGCCGCTGCGCGTAGGCCTGATCGGCGCCGGGAAGTTCGCGGCCATGTATATCGCGCAGGTGCCGAAGACCCCGGGCGTGCATCTGGTCGGCATCGCCGATCTGAACCCGGATTACGCAAAAGCGAACCTGGCTCGGGTGGGCTGGAAGGCAGAGGCTTATGCCGCTGCATCACTCGATGCAGCCCTCAAGGAGAAAAGAACCCATCTCTCGGACGACTGGCAAAAGCTCATCGCGCATCCGGCGATCGACATCATCATCGAGGCGACCGGCAACCCGCCGGCGGCGGTGGAGCACGCGTTAGCGGCGTTCCGCAATCGCAAGCACGTGGTCATGGTCACGGTCGAGGCCGATGCGTTCTGCGGGCCGCTGCTGGCGCGCAAGGCTGCGGAAGAAGGCGTGGTCTACAGCCTCGCCTACGGCGACCAGCCGGCGCTGATCTGCGACTTGGTGGACTGGGCGCGCGCCGCCGGCTTCCCGGTGGTCGCGGCGGGCCGCGGCCACAAGTGGCTGCCGCACTTTGCGCAATCGACCCCCGAGACGGTGTGGGGCCACTACGGCCTCACGCCCGAGGAGGCGAGGATCGGCGGCCTCAACCCGAAGATGTTCAACTCGTTTCTCGACGGCTCGAAGCCGGCGATCGAGACCACCGCGGTGTGCAACGCCACCGGCCTGACGCCCGCGCCCGGCGGCCTGCAATACCCTGCGGGCTCGGTGGACGAAATCCCGGCGCTGATGCGGCCGAAGGCGGAAGGCGGGGTTCTGCACCACAAGGGACAAGTGGAGGTTATTTCGTCGCTCACCTCTGACGGAAAACCCATTGCATACGACATCCGCTTCGGCGTCTGGGTCGTATTCGAGGGAGAGACGGACTACATCCGCCGCTGCTTCCACGAGTACGGCGTGAAAACCGATTCTTCGGGGCGCTATGCCTGCATGTACAAGCGCTGGCACCTGATCGGCCTGGAGGTCGGCATCTCGGTCGCCTCGGTGGGATTGCGTGGCGAGTCGACAGGTTGCGCGACGGGCTGGCGCGCCGATGCGGTTGCGGTTGCCAAAAAGGATCTGCAGCCCGGCGAGCTGCTCGACGGCGAGGGCGGCTATACCGTGGTCGGGCGCCTGATGCCGGCAGCCGATTCGCTGGCCGGGGATTGCCTGCCGCTCGGCCTGGCACACGGATGGAAGCTCCTCAAGGGCGTTTCCCGCGGAACGCCGGTCAAATGGGCCGACGTGGCGTTCGACGCGAACAACACCGCCGTTCGCGTGCGCCGCGAGATGGAGGTGGCTATGGGCGCTCGCGCAGGCGCTGCAGCAGAAAAGGTCCTAGCAGGAAGAGCGCAGTAAGGCCGAACAAAGTCAGGGCGATCGGCCGGTTCAGGAAGCCGCCCCAGCTCAGGTCGAAGATGATGAGGGACTGCTTCAGCGTCTCCTCGACCAGCTTGCCCAGCACCAGGCCGATGACCAGCGGCGCGGGCGAGAAGCCGAAGCGCCGCATGAAGAAACCGATGAAGCCGAAGGCGATGGCTATCCACACCTCGGCCATCGCCTGGTTCGGCGCGTAGGCGCCGATCACCGACAGCACGAACACCGTCGGCCAGAGGAACTGCGGCGGAATCTGGGTAATGCGCGCAAAGACTTTCGCGAATCCGAGACCCAGCACCAGGTACAGCAGGTTGGCGAGCAGCATCGAGGAAAAAACGGCGTAGAGCAGGGTCGGCTGCTCGGTGAAAAGATGCGGGCCGGGCCGCACGCCCTGCACGATCAGGCCGGCGAGGATGATCGCCGTGGTGCCGCTTCCGGGGATGCCGAGCGCGAGCGTGGGCACCATCGCGCCGCCGACGGCGGCGTTGTTCGCCGCCTCCGGCCCGGCGACGCCCTCGATCGCACCCTTGCCGAACTCGGCCTTGTTCCTCGACCAGCGCTTGGTCTCGACGTAAGCGATCATCGCTGCCGTGGTGGCGCCCAGCGCCGGCAGCACGCCGATGAAAGTGCCCAGGACGCTCGACAGCGAGATCGCCTTGGTGCATGCGCGGATGTCCGCCCAGCTCGGCAGGCGTACCGCGCCAAGCCGGGCCATCGCCGTGCGCTTGGCAAGCTGGCTCGCCTGCTCCAGCAGCTCGGTGAGCGCGAACAGTCCGATCAGCACCGGGATGAACTCGATGCCGTTGGTGAACGAGTAGACGCCGAAGGTGTAGCGCTCCACGCCGGTGGTGATGTCCTGGCCGACGGTCGCCAGCATCACGCCGAAGGCGCCGGCGATCAGGTTCTTCACCGCGCTGTCGCCGCCGCTCATCGCCACCATCGACAGGCCGAACACCGAGAGCGCGAAGTACTCGGGCGGCCCGAACGAATAGGCCATGCGCGCGAGGAGCGGCGCGGCGAAGATCAGCACCACCACGCTGAAAATGCCGCCGATGGCGCTCGCCACCGCCGACATGCCGAGCGCGCGTCCGGCTTCCCCCCTCACCGCCATCGGGTAGCCATCGAACGCGGTCGCGGAAGCCGACGGATCGCCGGGCGAGTTAACGAGGATCGCGGTGATCGAGCCGCCGAAGTTCGCTGCACAGTAAATGGCGCCGAGGAAGGCGATCGCCATCACCGGGGTCATGGTGATGGTGAAAGGCAGCAGAAGGGCGGTGGTGGTGGAGCCGCTGATGCCGGGCAGGGCGCCGACCACGATGCCGAGCAGCGTGCCGGCGAAGACCACCAGCAGGATCTTCGGGTCGAGCAGCAACGCCATGCCGCCGAGGAAGGCCTCCATCTACGACCACAGCCCCTGCGGCAGCTGGACCGCGAAGCCCTTCACGAACACGCCCCAGATCACGGCCATCACCGAGCCGGCAACCAAGACGAGCAGCCAGGCGCGGCGCTCACCCCACAAGTAGCCCAGGCCGATCAGGAGCATGAACATGGCGCCGAGCATGCCAGCGAGCGGGACGAGAGCCATGAACGCCAGCAACGACGCCGCGGTGAAATACACCATGCGCGGGATCCGCGCCGGCGGCTCGCTCGCGGGCGGGGCGATGAAGAGCAGCAGCGCAAGGCCGGCGATCACGCCGAGCACCAGACGCGGGAATGCTTCGGCGCCAAAGCCGCCCACCAGGCCGGCGGGCAGCTTCTCGAAGCCGAAGGTGAGCGCAAACAGCACCGCCGCCACGGCGATCACCGCGGCGGCCGCCACGCGGTTTGCAGACACTCTTATTTCAGCAGGCCTAGCGCTTCGAGCGTTTTCTTGCCTTCGACCATGAACTCGTCGAGCTGCGCCTTCCACGGGCCGGCGCCGACCACGCTGTCGAGCGACTGCCCGGAGCTCTGGAGATAGGTATTGAACATCTGGCCCTTCATCGCCTTGACCAGGCCCTCCTCGAGGATCTTGAGGTTGGCTTCGGGGACGCCGCGCAGGGTGACGAAGCCGCGCACGGTCGAATAGCTGCCGGGCACGCCGATCTCCTTGCCGGTGGGAACGTTCGGCAGCGCCTCCATCGGCTTTTCCGCGAACACCGCGAGCGCGCGGATATCGGCGGCCTTGAACTGCGACTCGGCCTCGGCGTAGTTGACCAGCGCGCAGTCGATATTGCCGCCGACCAGGTTGATGACCACGTCGCCGCCGCCGCGGAAGGGCACGATGGTCGGCTGCTGCATCCCGGCGGTGCGCGCGATGCTGACGACCGCGATGTGGTCCACGCCGCCGACCAGCGAGGTGCCGTACTTGAGCGCCTTGCCTTTGCCGGCGCTCAGGAGGTCCTTCGCCGACTTGAACGGGCTGCCCTTGCCGACCGCGAGGATCTGCGGATCGTCGGTGGCGCGCGCGATCGGCACCAGGTCCTCGTACTTGAACTTGCCCTTGCTGCGCAGGATGGTGAGCAGGTGGGTCTGCGTGATGAGTGCGATGGTGTGTCCGTCGCGCGGCTTGTCGAGCATGTATTGCATGGCCGCCGCGCCGCTGCCGCCCACGCGGTTCACCACGACGAACTCGGTCTTGAACACGCCCGGGGCGTGAACCATCATCATGCGGGCGGTGATGTCGGTGCCGCCGCCGACGCCGGCGTGGGTCACCACCTCGATCGGGCGCGACGGAAACTTGTCCTGCGCACGCAGCGAAGGAATTGCGGAAAGGGCTGCGGCTCCGCCTGCGAAACCGAGCAGGCGCCTGCGATTCGAATCGGTCATGGTTCTAAATCCTCCTCGAAGCGCAGTGTAAACTCAGAACCATGCCAGCCTCCACCGCGCTTTCGCATATCACGGTGATCGACCTTACCCGCGTGCGCGCCGGGCCGACCGCGGTGCGCCAGCTCGCCGACTGGGGCGCAAAAGTCATCAAGATCGAGATGCCGCCAGGGCTCGACGAAGGCGAAGGCCCGGGCGGGCCGCGCGAGGGCAGCGATTTCCAGAATTTGCAGCGCAACAAGCGCGGCATCACGCTCAACCTGAAATCGCCCGACGGCGTGGCGATCCTGAAGAAGCTCGTTGCCAAGGCCGACGTGCTGGTGGAGAACTACCGGCCCGACGTGAAGGACCGCCTCGGCATCGGCTACGAAGCGATGGCCGCCGTCAATCCGCGCCTCGTCTACGGCAGCATCTCCGGCTATGGCGAGGAAGGGCCTTACCGCACGCGGCCGGGCTTCGACCAGATCGCGCAGGGCATGGGCGGGCTGATGTCGATCACCGGGCTGCCGGGGCAGGGGCCGGTGCGCGTCGGCATCCCGATCGCGGACCTGTGCGCCGGCATTTTCTGCGCGCACGGCATCATGGTCGCGCTGCTCGAGCGGGAGAACTCCGGCAAGGGCCAGTGGGTGAAGTCCTCGCTCCTGCAGGCGCAGCTCTTCATGCTCGACTTCCAGGCCGCGCGCTGGCTGATGAAAGGCGAAGTGGCGAAGCAGGCGGGCAACAACCATCCGACCTCGATCCCGACCGGCGTGTACAGGACGCGCGACGGCTACCTCAACCTCGCGGTGAGCGGGGCGAAGATCTGGACGCGCCTGTGCGAGGCGATCGGCGCGGCCGCGCTCGCCAGCCACCCCGATTATTCGACCGGCGCGCTGCGCTCCAGGAACCGCGACAAGCTGCACGACGAGCTCGAGACCTATTTCGCCAAGCGCGATACCGCCGCCTGGATCGAGATCCTCAACAAGGCCGGCGTGCCCTCGGGGCCGATCTACTCGATCGACCAGGCGTTCGCCGATCCGCAGGTGAAGAGCCTCGGCATGGTGCAGAAAGTCGGCGAGGTTCCGTACCTCGGCCAGCCGGTGACGCTGTCGCGCACGCCGAGCCACGCGTATGCGCATCCGCCCAAGCAGGGCGAGCATACCGCGGAGGTGCTGAAGGAAGTGGGCCTCCGGGACGGCGAGATCGAAGAACTCAGAAAGAAAGGAATCGTTTAATGCCCAGCGAAAAGCTCATCGCGAAGAAGGAAAACGGGGTCGGCTGGATCATCCTCAACAACCCCGAGCGGCACAACGCCATCTCGCTGGAGATGTGGACCGCGGCCATGGAGGCGATGCAGGACTTTCGCACCGACAAGTCGGTGCGCGTGGTGGTGGTTACCGGCGCCGGCGGCAAGGCCTTCGCCTCGGGCGCGGACATCTCCAAGTTCAAGGACGAGCGCCAGGAAGCGGCTGCGGTCGCGCACTACCAGCAGCTCACGCAGAAGGCCTACGATTCAGTGCTGGGCATGCCGATTCCGACCATCGCCATGATCCGGGGCTACTGCATCGGCGGCGGCACCGCGCTCGCCGTGTGCTGCGACCTGCGCATCTGCACCGACAACGCCAAGTTCGGGGTGCCGGCGGCCAAGCTCGGCCTGGGCTACGGCATGAACCGCGCCAAGCCGCTGGTCGACCTGGTCGGCCCGGCGTACGCGAAGGAAATGTTCTTCACCGGCCGCCAGTTCACCGCGCAGGAAGCCGAGAAGATGGGCCTGGTCAACCGGGTGGTGCCCAACGACCAGCTCGAATCAACCATCGAGGAACTTACCAGGACCATCGCCGAGAACGCGCCGCTGACCATCAAGTGCGCCAAGCTGGTGGTGGGCGAGGTGGTGAAGGACGCCGACCAGCGCGACGTCGCCGCCACCGAGCGCGCGGTCGAAGCTTGCTTCAAGAGCGCCGACTACAAGGAAGGCCAGGCCGCCTTCATGGAGAAGCGCAAGCCGAAATTCGTCGGCGCCTGAAATCGGGGTCAGAGCCCGAATTCCGGTATCTCCGCTCCCGCTAGGGGAATTCGGGCTCTGACCCCGATTTCCGGTTTACCGGCGCGTAAGTTTTTTCTGGTACTTGTAGATCTCGGTGTGGTCGGCGTTCCTGCTCAATTGCTTCTGGGCGGCCTTCCAGTGCTTCAAGGTTTCTTTGAGGAACGGCGTGTTGACGTGCAGGCCGCGCGCCAGCTCGGCGGCGATGCCGACGTCTTTCGTCATCAGTGACAGCTTGAAGCCCGAGGCGTAGGCGCCGGTCAGGATGTCCTGCGGGATCTTGCGTACCGTGGTGCTGTTGCGGCCGGTGGAGGCGTTGATCGCCTCGATCATCGGCCGCGGATCCAGGCCGAAGCGCTGCGCGATCAGCAGCGCCTCGAATCCCGCCAGCGTCCCCGCCGCGCCGAGATAGTTGTTCAGCGACTTCACCGCATGCCCGGCGCCCGGACCGCCGCAGTAGAAGATCTCGGTGCCCATCGAGCGCAGCACCGGCATCACCTTCTTCACTGCCGCCTTGTCTCCGCCCACCATGATGGCGAGCGTGCCATCCTTGGCCTTGAAGCGCGCGCCGGACACGGGCGCGTCGACCATCGCGATCCGGTTGGCTTTGAGGACCTTCCCCAAGGCGAGGGTGCCTGCCGGGTCCGCCGAGCTCATGTCGATCACCACCGCGCCGCGCTTGAGGCCGGGGAGGGCATCGAGCACGGCATCGCGCACGTCATCGCCGTCGGGCACCATGGTGATCAGCGCATCCGAGCCCTCGGCCGCCTCTCGCGCCGAGCGGCAACTTCCGCTGCCGTTCAGATCGTAGGAACGGACCTTGAACTTCTTCGCCAGGTTGGCGGCCATGAGCTTGCCCATCACGCCCAGGCCGATGAAGCCGACGGTCTTCAACTCTGGAACACTTCTTTGGCGCAGCGGAAGGCCACCACCGCGGCCGGCACGCCGCAATAGATCGCGACCTGCAGGAACACTTCCTTGATCTCCTCCTTGGTGAGGCCGTTGTTGAGCGCGCCGCGGATGTGCAGCTTCAGCTCGTGCTCCTTGCCCAGCGCGCACAGCATGCCGAGGTTGAGGACCGAACGGGTCTTGCGCGGCAGGCCGGGGCGGTTCCAGATGTCGTTCCAGCAGTAGGTGTTCAGCATCTCGACGAATTCCTGGCTGAACTCGTCGACGCCGGCCATCGCCTTGTCGACGTACTGCGGGCCGAGCACCTCGCGGCGCGTCTTCAGGCCGGCGTCGTAGCGTTCCTTGTGGTTTCGCTTGTCCATTCGCTCCTCCGTGGGAAATAATCGATTATATGGACATCAAATCGCTGCACCACGTCGCCTACCGCTGCAAGGATGCGAAACAGACCACCGAGTTCTATTCCAAGGTCCTCGGCCTCGAGTACGCCATGGCCATGGCGGAGGACCGCGTGCCGAGCACCGGCGAGCAATCGCCCTACATGCACATCTTCTTCCGCATGGACGACGGCAGCTACGTCGCGTTCTTCGAGGTGCCGGACTCGCCGCCGATGGGCCGCGACCAGAATACGCCGCAATGGGTGCAGCACCTTGCGCTGCGCGTGCCCGACGAGCAGACGCTGATGGCGTACAAGGCCAAGCTGGAGAAGCTCGGCATCGAGGTGGTCGGCCCCACCGACCACACGATCTGCAAGTCGATCTATTTCTTCGACCCGAACGGCCATCGCCT
>DATFDV010000188.1:0-3387 GCA_035251855.1 Burkholderiales bacterium
CGTCTCGCCGTGCCGGCTGGGAATGTCGCGCCAGCGGCATTCCAGGCCCTCGTGGCTGCCGCGCGCGGCCACCTGGGCGCCGATCGCGCACAGGCCGGCGCTGGCCGGATCCTTCATGTAGCGGTCGGCCCAGGCCATGCCGCCGCCGGCGAACACCGCCTGGATATAGTTCTGCGACACCTGGTAGCGGGCGACGAGGATCTCGAAGCCCGCCGCGCGCACGCGCGCCGCCGGCACGGTCGCCACGCGCAGCTCCAGGCCGAAGGAAGCGCGCGCCATGTCGCGCGTCTTCGCCAGCGCCGCCTGCGCATCGTCGAGCAACGCCGCCGGAACGCAGAAGGCGCTGCCGTCGCCTTCGAAGATGAACGGGATCTCGGTGTCGCCCGCCGCGTTCAGCACCGCGGTGACCGCGGCCGCGGCGACGGTATTGACCTGCTTGTAGTCGCCGGCCTGCACCGCCGCGGTTGAATTGCGCACATCGCAGGTTGCCACGTGCCAATCCGCCGGCAGGGGTGTGAAGCGCTCGACCTCGGTCACCGAGCTGAACTCGGTGAGCAGCGGCAGGTCGGCGTAGAAGCGGCTCACGCCGTCATTTCGCCAGCTCGAGCCACTCCGCCTCGACCTGCTCGAGCTCCTTCGCCACGTACGCCTGGTCGAGCAGCAGCCCCTTCAGCGCCTCCGCATCCTGATAGACCGCCGGGTCGCCCAGGCGTGTCTCGATCTCGCCCTTGCGCGCATTCAGCCGCGCCATCAGCTCTTCCAGGCGCTTGATGCGAGCCTCGGGCGGTTTGCGATTGGCCGCCTTTGGAGTCTTAGGAGAAGGACTCTTTTTTTTCGGTGGCTGTGGAGGCGCGACATTGCGCTTCAGCAGCCACTCGCGGTAATCCTCCAGGTTGCCGTCGAACGCCTGCACGGCGCCGTTGGCGACGATGAGGAACTGATCGGTGGTGGCGCGCAGCAGGTGCCGGTCATGGGAGACGAGCACCAGCGTGCCTTCGAACTGGGCGAGCGCCACGGCCAGCGCCTCGCGCGTATCGAGGTCGAGGTGGTTGGTCGGCTCGTCGAGCAGGAGCAGATTCGGCTTCTGCCAGACGATCAGCGCGAGGGCCAGGCGCGCCTTTTCGCCGCCGGAAAAGTGCTCGACCGGCCCGGTGGCCATCTCGCCGGGGAAATTGAAGCTGCCGAGATAATTGCGCAGGTCCTGCTCGCGCGCCTGAGGGGCCAGCTTGCGCAAATGCCATAAAGGCGACTGGTCATCGCGCAGCATCTCGACCTGGTGCTGCGCGAAGTAGCCGATCTGCAGGCCCTTGTTGAACACCGCGCTGCCCGAGAGCACCGGCTGCACGCCGGCGATGGTCTTGATGAGCGTCGACTTGCCGGCGCCGTTGACGCCGAGAAGACCGATGCGTTGCTCCGCTTGAATGGAAGTGGTTATGCCTTTCAGAACGACCTTGTCGGCGTACCCCGCTGAAACATCCTCCAACACCAGCAGCGGATTCGGCGCGCGCTCCGGCTCCTTGAACTCGAACGAGAACGGCGCGGCGACGTGCAGCGGCGCGAGGTCCTCCATCTTCGCCAGCATCTTCATGCGGCTCTGCGCCTGGCGCGCCTTGGTGGCCTTGGCGCGGAAGCGGTCGATGAACGACTGCAGGTGGGCACGCTCGCGGGTCTGCTTTTCGATGAGGTTCTGGGTCAGGACCACCTGCTGGGCGCGCTGCACTTCGAAGCTGGAGTAGTCGCCGCTGTAGCGCCGCAGCTTCTTCTGGTCGATGTGCACGATGGACTTCACCACCCCGTCGAGGAAATCGCGGTCGTGCGAGATCACGAGCAGCGTCCCCGGGTAGCGCGCGAGCCAGTCCTCGAGCCAGATGATGGCGTCGAGGTCGAGGTGGTTGGTTGGCTCGTCCAGCAGCAGCAGGTCCGACGGGCACATCAGCGCCTGCGCGAGATTCAAGCGCATGCGCCAGCCGCCGGAGAAGGTCGACACCGCCTGATTGAGCTCTGCGGGTGAAAATCCCAGGCCCAGCAGCAGCGTTTCGGCTCGTGAGCGCGCGGTGTACGCATCCGCGTCGCCGAGGGCGCTATGCAGCTCGCCGATCAGGCTGCCGTCGTTGGCCGTTTCCGCCTGCGAAAGCTTTTCTTCCAGGCTCCTCAACGCCGTATCGCCATCGATCACGTACTCGACCGCCGCGCGCTCGAGGGCCGGGGTTTCCTGCGCCACGTGCGCGATGCGCCAATGGGCGGGCAGCTCGGCGTCGCCCTTGTCGGCGTGCAGCTCGCCGCGCAGCAGCGCGAACAGGCTGGTCTTGCCCGAGCCGTTGGCGCCGATCAGGCCGGCGCGGTCGCCGGCGTAGAGGGTGAGGTCGGCGCCTTCGAGCAGCGCCTTGGCGCCGCGCCTGAGGGTAAGCTGGGAGAGTCGGATCACGCTGAAAAATCGGCGATTTTACTTACAATAGCGCGCATGCTGATCGATTTTTTCCTGAAGCTGAAATCGCACAAGCTGCCGGTCTCCATCAAGGAGTACCTGACGCTGCTCGAGGCGATGGGAAAGGATGTGATCGGCCCCTCGATCGACGAGTTCTATTACCTGTCGCGCATCGCGCTGGTGAAGGACGAGGCCAATTTCGACAAGTTCGACCGCGCCTTCGCCGAGTTCTGGCAGGGCGTGGAGACCATCCCGGGCATCGAGAGCGAGATTCCGCTCGAATGGCTGCTGAAGCAGGTCGAGCTGCACCTCACCGAGGCGCAGAAGAAGGAGATCGAGGCCCTCGGCGGCTGGGAAAAGCTGATGGAAACGCTGCGCCAGCGGCTGGAGGAGCAGAAAGGCCGCCACCAGGGCGGCAACAAGTGGATCGGCACCGGCGGCACCTCGCCCTTCGGCGCCTACGGCTACAACCCCGAGGGCGTGCGCATCGGCCAGGAAAAGTCGAGGAACCGAAGTGCCGTGAAGGTCTGGGACCAGCGCGAGTACCGCAACCTCGACGATTCCGTTGAGCTCGGGACGCGCAACATCAAGGTCGCCCTGCGTCGATTGCGCAAGTTCGCCAGGCAAGGCGCGCCCGAAGAGTTCGATCTGGAGAACACGATCCATTCGACGGCCCGCAAAGCGTATCTCGACATCCACATGCGGCCCGAGCGCCGCAACGCGATCAAGGTGCTGATGCTGATGGACATCGGCGGCACCATGGACGACCACATCAAGCTCGCCGAGGAGCTGTTCAGCGCGGCGAAGACCGAGTTCAAGCACCTGGAGTTCTTCTACTTCCACAACTGCCTGTACGACTTCGTGTGGAAGGACAACCGCCGGCGCCACTCCGAGCGCACGCGCACCTGGGACCTCCTGCACAAGTACGGCCACGACTACAAGGTGATCTTCGTCGGCGACGC
>DATFDV010000189.1:0-24798 GCA_035251855.1 Burkholderiales bacterium
GGTCTCGCCGACGAACATGTGGTGCGCTTCCTCGGTGAGCATGAAGCGGCAGGTGCGCGACAGCGGGTCGAAGGCGCTCTCGGCGAGGCTCTTCAGCTGGTACTTGCCGTCGCGGTCGGTGAAGTAGGTGAAGCAGAAGAGGGAGAGCCAGTCGGAGATCGGCTCGTTGAAGGTGGTGAGGATGCGCGGCTTGTCGGCGTCGCCGGAGTGGCGCGCGAGCAGCTCCTCCGCTTCCTCGCGCCCGTCGCGGCCGAAGTAGGCATGCAGCAGGTAGACCATTGCCCAAAGGTGGCGGCCTTCCTCGACGTTGATCTGGAAGAGGTTGCGCAGGTCGTAGAGGGATGGGCAGGTGTGGCCCAGCAGGCGCTGCTGCTCGACCGAGGCGGGCTCGGTATCGCCCTGCGTGACGATCAGGCGGCGCAGCGTCGAGCGGTACTCGCCGGGCACCTGCTGCCACACCGGCTGGCCCATCTGGTCGCCGAAGCCGATCTTGCGTTCGGCCTGCTGGTCGGCAAGGAAGATGCCCCAGCGGTAATCGGGCATCTTGACGCTGCCGTAAGTGGCCCAGCCCTGCGCGTCGACCGAAGTCGCGGTGCGCAAATAAACCTCCGCCGACTGGAAGTCGCTTGGCCCCATGGCCTTCCACCACTCGATGAAATGCGGCTGCCAGTGCTCCAGCGCGCGCTGCAGCGTGCGATCGCTCACCAGGTTGACGTTGTTCGGGATCTTCTCGGAGTAATTGACGCTGCTCATAGGGATGCCTTCGGAAAAGGGGTCAGGACCCTTTTCGCGTTAAAGGTTGGAAATATCTTGCGCGCAGGGCGCGCGAAAAGGGTCCTGACCCCTTTTCCCGCATTAGACGCGCTCCCAGTTGAATTTGGCTTTCGCGCCGGTGCCGTAGACCTTGAGCGCGCCTTGCTCGCCGACCGCGTTCGGCCGGTTGAAGATCCAGTTCTGCCACGCCGTCAGACGGCCGAAGACGCGAGTGAGCATGGTCTCCGGGCCGGCGAAGCGCAGGCTCGCCTCCATGCCGGTGAGCGCGTCGGGCGAGAGGCTCGCGCGCTCCTCGATGGCGATGCGCACCTCGTCATCCCAGTCGATGTCGTCCGGCGTAGCGGTCACCAGGCCAAGGGTTCGGGCTTCCGCAGTTCCAAGCATCTTATTTTTTTCAAGTTCGGGTAGCTCACCACAGTAATGCGTTTCCAGCCGCGAAAGACCGTTCGCCATGCGATACGTGCCGGAGTTGAGCGAGGAGACCGCGATCTGCGGTCCATCCTCGACGTCCAGCATGTAGCTGCGATCCGCGGCAAGCACCAGCTCGAGCAGCGTGCCGGCGAAGCACGAGCCCTTCTCGATGATGGCGAACATGGAGCGCGACGACAGGTCGAGGCGCGAGAACGAGCGGCCGAGGAAGGCAATGACCTCGCGCACGAACCAGTCGCCCTTATGCTTTTCAAGGAGGGAATCGAGTTCCAATACCGACTTCGGGTCGCCGCGAGATTTCAACACCCACAAGCCGATGTCGAGCTGGTTCTGCCGCAGGTCGAGGATCGCGCGGTCCAGCTCGCGCGCGAGGCGCAGCGGGTACCAGTCGGCGGTTCGCTCGAGCTTGATCGCTTCGGGCCCCTTCACCGTCAGCGTGGCGGTGCGCGTCTGCGGATCGAGCTCCACCTGAATGAGCTGGTTTTCCCCCAGCGGCGTCAGCGCCACACCCGGGCCGCCCGGCCGGTCGGACAGCTTGGCGAGCTCGAGGGCGCGCGCCTTCACCATCTCGGCGAACTGCTGCGGCTTCGCCAGGTGGTCGACCAGGCGCCATTGCTTCGCGCGGTCGGCGCGCACGCCTTCTGCGGTGGTGCAAAAAACATCCGCCAGATCGCGGCGCACTTTGCGTTTGTCGACCAGGCGGGTAAGGCCGCCGGTGCCCGGTAGAACTCCGAGCAGCGGAACCTCGGGCAGGCTGACGGTGGACGAGCGGTCGTCGATCATCGCGATCTCGTCGCAGGCGAGGGCGAGCTCGTAGCCGCCGCCGGCGGTGGTGCCGTTCAGCGCGGCGATGAACTTGAGGCCGCAGCCGGCCGAGGCCTCCTCGATCGAGTTGCGCGTCTCGTTGGTGTACTTGCAGAAGTTCACTTTCCAGGCGTGGCTCGAATGGCCGAGCATGTAGATGTTGGCGCCGGAGCAGAACATGCGGCTCTTGCCGCTGGTGATCACCACGCTCTTCACCTCGGGATGCTCGAAGCGGATGCGGTTGAGCGCATCGGCGAGCTCGATGTCGACGCCCAGGTCGTAGCTGTTCAGCTTGAGCTTGTAGCCCGGCACCAGCGGCTTGTCCTCGGCGATGTCGAGCGTGAGCGTGGCCACCGGGCCGTCGAAGCTCAGCTTCCAATGGTGGTAGCGCTCGGGGTGGGTCTCGAAGGAGATCATGGGAGGGCGTTCCTGAGTTCGGTGAGGCTCTGCTTGAGGGTCTTGCCTGAAGTGTCGATGGTGGCGTCGGCGCGCGAATAAAGCCGGTTGCGGTCTTCCAGCAAGCGCTTGATTTCGTCCAGCGCGGCGGAACGGCCCTTGAACGGACGCATGTCGCCTTGCGCGATGACGCGGGCCATGTGCTCTTCCGGGGAGGTTTTCAGCCAGACGCAGGTGCAGCGCTCGAGCAGCAGCTTGTAAGTACCCGGGTCGTTCACCACGCTGCCGCCGGTGGCAATCACCGCGCGCTCGCCCTGCGCGAGCACCCGCTCGAGCGCCCGGCGCTCGAAACGGCGGTAGCCGTCCTGGCCGTACATCGCGAACACCTCGCCCAGCTCGGCGCCGGCTTCCTTCTCCACTTCGCGGTCGAGCTCGACGAACGGCAGCTTGAGGGATGCGCTCAGCTTCTCGCCGAGCGTCGACTTGCCCGCGCCGCGCAGGCCGAGCAGGGCGATCGGTTTTTGCGCAGATTCGTCTTCTCGCACCAGGCTCTCGACGGGCACGCGCATCGCCTTCGCGACTTTGCGCAGCAGCAGCACCGAGATGTTGCCTTCGCCGGCCTCGAGCTGCGCCAGGTAGCGCTCGGAGACGCCGCTCGCCTGCGACAGCGATTTGCGCGTCATGCCGTGCTCGTTGCGCCAGGCCCGCACCCGGTCGCCGAGGCGCGAAAGATAGAGGGTTTCCGTCATGAAGTATAGTGCTTGACGTTGATTCTATGGCTGCAATATAGTGACTGTCAATGAAAGTCACCATCCTGGTCGGCACGATGACCGGCACGGCGCAGCTGTGCGCGCAGGAAATGGAGCTCGCCCTCGACGACGGCGAGACCGAGGTGGCGACGCTGATGATGGATGGCCTCGACAGCTCGGTGTTTGCCCGCGAAGGCGTGTTCCTGGTGTGCACCTCGACGTATGGGCAGGGCGACGTGCCGGACAATGCCCGCGCGCTTTATGAGCACCTGAAGTCCGCGCGGCCCGATCTGTCGCAGGTGCGCTACGGCGTGTTCGGGCTGGGCGATCGCACCTATGCCGAGACCTTCAACTTCGGCGGCAAGCGCTTCGATGAGCTCCTGAGCGAGCTCGGCGCGCGGCGCGTCGGCGAGCGCCACATGCACGATGCCTCCTCCGGCATCCTTCCGGAGGAGACCGCGCTCGAGTGGTGCCAGGCCTGGCTCGCCAAGGTGAAAGAGACCGCCGCGGCTTAGGAATTCGGGGACGGAGCCCTAACTCCTTTAGCTGCGCGCCGCCGTAGTTAGGGCTCCGTCCCCGAATTCCTGGCGTCGCTGTCGGGCAACGCCCGACAGGCATGCAGTTTGCTCGAACGAGCAACATGCGCGCACTGAAGTGGATTGGCGGGGCGGTCCTGATCCTCTTCGTTGCAATCGCGCTCTTTTTTACATTCGGGCTGAGCCTTCTCAAGGGCCCGATCACCCGCGCCGTCACCGACGCGACCGGCCGCGAGCTGGTGATCGAAGGTCGCCTTGGGCCGGTCTGGTCGTGGGTTCACCCTCGCATTCGCGCCGAAGGCGTCACGTTCGCCAATGCCGACTGGGCCGAGGCCGACTATCTGCTGAGCGCCGAGGCAATCGAGGCGTCCATCAGTGTGCTGCCGCTGTTCAGCGGCCGCGTAGTACTTCCGGAAGTGCACCTGCGGGGCGCGGCGCTTTCGCTCGAGCAGGCCGCCGACGGCCGCAAGAACTGGATCCTGAAGGAGGACCCCGACGAGCAGAAGGACGAATCGCGCTTTTTCGTCCAGCGCCTTACGGTGGATGAAGGCCGGCTGCGCTGGGAGGATGAAGGGCGCGAGCACAGCTTCGCCGCAGACCTGTCTACCGATGACACCGGAATCGCCTTCTCCGGCGAGGGCACCTACAGCGGCATGCCGCTCAAGGCCAAGGGCCATACCGGGCACGTGCTGAGCATCCGCGACGAGAGCACGCCGTTCCCGATCAGCGGCGAGATCAAGATCGGCGACACCGCCGCGACGCTCGAAGGCACGCTCACCGGCCTGGTCGGCTTCAAGGGCATCGACATCAACTTCAAGCAGCTCTCCGGCAAGACGATGGAGGATCTCTACTGGATCATCGGCCTCGCCTTTCCGGATACAAGTCCTTACAAGGTCTCCGGCCGCCTGATCCGCACCGACGGCATGTGGAAGTTCGAGAATTTCGCCGGCAAGGTGGGCGAGAGCGACCTCGCCGGCTCGCTGCAGGTCGATACCGGCAAAAAAGGGGAAGAAAAGCGGCCCTTCATGCACGGCGACCTCACCGCGAAGGTGCTCAATTTCGCCGACCTCGGACCGCTGGTCGGCACCAAGGCGCCGCGCGAGGGCGGCGGCGTGCTGCCCGAAGCACCGTTCAACGTCGATCGCTGGGACAGCCTGGACGCCGACATCCGGCTGAAGGCCGGCACCATCAAGCGTCCGGAGCAGCTGCCGATCGAGGCCCTGAGCACCCGTTGGCAGTTGCGCGACAGCGTGCTCTCCCTGAGCCCGCTCGAGTTTGGCATCGCCGGCGGCAAGCTCGCCGGCACCGTCAAGGTCGACGGCAACAAGGAGCCGGTGCGCGGCGACGTGTCGATGCGCGTGCGCAAGCTGCAGCTCGCCAAGCTGTTCCCGACCGTCAAGCAGGCGCAGGGCTCGATCGGCGATTTGAACGGCCTGATCGAACTTTCCGGCACCGGCGATTCCGTCGGCGAGCTGCTCGGCTCCGCGAACGGCAAGATCGGCATCTACATGGACGATGGCAAGATCAGCCGCTTCCTCATGGAGCTGGTGGCGCTCGACCTCTGGGACGCGGCGCGCGTGAAGCTCAAGGGCGACAAGGAGATCGACATCCGCTGCGTGATCGCCGATTTCGGCGTCAAGAGCGGCGTCGCCCAGGCCAACGCATTGGTCTTCGACACTACGGTAACCAATGTCAGCGGCGCCGGCAGCATCAACCTCAAAACCGAGGAGATGGACCTGACGCTCAAGCCCAGGCCCAAGGACAGCGGCATTGGCTCATTGCGCACGCCACTGCACATCAAGGGCACCTTCAGCGAACCCGACATCGGCCCCGACATGGGCAAGCTCGCCGCGCGCGGCGCGGGCACCATCGTGATGGGCATCATCAACCCGTTGCTTTCCATCATTCCGCTCATCCAGGAAGGCAAAGGCAAGGACAGCAACTGCGGGGAGCTGATCGCGCAGGCGACCTCTTCCACCAAGAAGCCGGCAGCGAAGAAAACGACCGCGCAGCAAAAAGCGCCGGCCAAGCCTTCCGCCGCAGCCGGCGCGACCGCGCCGCAGCCCCCGGAGAAATAGCCCCTAGTTGCCGGGCATTTTGGCCGGGGAGGAGAAGGGCCGCGTCGCATCCACCACGAACATCACCAGCGAATGCAGATTGGTGGAACCGGTGCTCGAGACCTGCATGGGTACGTCCGCGCCGTGCCCGGCTTCCGGCTTGCCGACCTGCAGCCGCATGACGCCGTGCGGGCTGCGGATGCTCTGTTCGCCGGCAAGCACGTAGAAGGCTTCCGAGCCCGGATGGCTGTGAACCGAAGTCACGCTGCCGGGGGCTCCGGTCGCCTCGTTGATGCGCAGGAGGTACTGCGGCGCGGACATGCGCGGGATCGGGCCGAACTCGACCACCTTGCTGCCGCCCGGGGTCGCACCACCCGCCGGCCCGAGCGTAAATAGCCAGACTTTCCCCGCCGACTCGGCGGCCAGCGACCAGCGCCCGGCGCCCGCCTGGGCCTGCGCCAGCGACGGGTAGTTCTCGATCCGCCAGAACAGGGGGCCGGCGGGCAATTCCTCGATCTTCTTTTCCGCCAGCGGCTTGATGACCAGGCGCTCCTGCGCCATGGCGGCCGGGGCGAGCAGGAGGGCGGATGCGGCGAGGCAGGCAAGCACTGTTTTCATTGGCATCTCCGTAAAGTTCGGGAGCGCCATCGTCGATCGCCGGGCGGCAGCCCGCCTGACGAAAAGGCTATCCTTTCCTTATGGAACGCCTCCTGATCGGCGAATGGTGGGCCGACCGCACGACCAACGAGCTTGGCCGTGAGGGCGAGACGGTGCGCATCGAGCCCAAGGCGATGGAAGTCTTGATGGTGCTCGCGCAGAACGCCGGCGAGGTGATCAGCCGCGAGAAGCTGCTGGCCGACGTCTGGGCAGGCGTAGTGGTGGGCGACGAAGCGCTGACCCAGAGCATCATCAAGCTGCGCCGCGCCTTCGGCGACAACCCGCGCGCACCCACCTACATCGAGACCATCTCGAAGCGCGGCTACCGGCTGATTGCCAGGGTGGGATCGGCAGCAGCGGCCGAGGCGGCTCCTGCAGCGGCGCCGCGGCGCGGGCGATGGGCCGCCGTTGCGGCGGGCGTGGTGCTCGTCTTGGGTGCCGCCGCCGCGTATTTTGGCCAATCGGTTCTTCCGGTGCCCTCCGCAGCGCCGGACGCGGAGCCGTTGACGCTCACGGTGCTGCCGTTCGAGACCGTGGGTCCCGGGTCCGAGCAGGGCCATCTCGCCCGGGGCATCAGCAGCGACCTGATGACCGACCTGTCGAGCCTCTCCGGCCTGCGTTTGATCACCGCGCCCACCGGCGCGCGCTATGTCGTGTCGGGGAGCGTGCAGCGCGAGGGCGAAACCCTGCGCATCAACATCCGGCTCGCCGACGCGCGGAGCGGCGAGCAAGTGTGGTCGCAGCGCGTGGAACGCCCTTTCGGCGACCTGTTTTCCATCCAGAGCGAGATCACCCACAGCGTGATGCAGCACCTTCCGGGCAAGATCAGCGATGCCGAGCGGCGGCGCCTGGCGAAGCGTCATACCGACAGCCTGGAGGCTTACGACTACTTCCTGCGCGGGCAGGCGAAATTCCTGGTGCGCAGGACCGAAGAGAACCGCCAGGCGCGCGCCTTCTACGCCAAGGCGCTTGAGCTCGATCCAAAATTCGCCCGCGCTTATGCGGGTCTCGCCATGACCCATGCCATGGACTACCGCTACCAGGGCGCAGCCGCGCCCTCGGGCGAGCTCGACCGCGCGCTCGAGCTCGCCGAGAGCGCGCGGCTGATCGACCCGGAGATCCCGGAGGTCTACTGGGCGCTCGGTTTCGTCCATACGCAGAGCCGCCGCCACCAGCAGGCGATCCAGGCCTTGCAGAAAGCCATCGACCTGAATCGCTCCTACGCCGACGCCTATGCCCTGATGGGCGGCATCTACACCTATGTCGGAGAGCCCGCGCGATCGATTCCGCTCTTGCGCACCGCGCTGCGGCTCAATCCCGACGGCGGCTACCTCTACTACCTGCTGCTCGGCCGCGCCTACCTGTTCGAAAACGATGCACAGCAGGCGCTCATCAACCTGCGCGAGGCGCTGGCGCGCAATCCGGACGACGTCGAGACCCGCGTATACCTCGCCGCCGCGCTGGTCGCCGGCGGCGATCGCCCCGCGGCCGAATGGGAAGCCGACCTCATCCGTGCGTACGACCAAGGATTTTCAGCACGCCACTGGCTGAAGACCTACCCCATGACCAGCGCTCCTCTGCAGCAAAGATTGTCGAAGCTCCTGGCAGAGCTGCAGCTTTGAGATGACTGGTAAAGCAACCCCGAACAGCTCGATCGAGGAACTCGAGGGCGAGCGCTGGCCCGAGCCGGATTTCGATTCACATCTTGTGCGCGAATGCCACCGGTTGAGGAAACTGCAATTGAGGCTGTTCACAGTCGAGAACCTGCGCATCATGCTGGGGCAGGACATCGGCTCGCGCTACCTGGTGCCGATCGCGCTCGAGCATCTGGAAGCCGATCCGTTGGTGGCGGGTGATTTCTATCCGGGCGATCTGCTGTGCAGCGTGCTTTCGCTTCCGCGCGAATTCTGGAGGGCCAATCCCGAGCTCAGGACGCGAGTGGCGGCCGTGGCCGGGCGAGCCATCGACTTCGCCATGGGCGAAAATCCCGATGGCGGGATTCCTGCGAAGGCAATTCGCAAGGGCTATGACCAGTTCGTGGCCAATGGTTGATCGAACGGTGGATCTGCGCGACGCATTGCCCAGGCTTCTTCCTGGTGCGATTGCGTGGGCGGAAGATCGGGCGAGCAAGGCGGCAGCGGTTGGCGCCCCATTGACTGCGCTAGAGCAGGAGATCGCCCGCGAGGTTGGCGTCGCCAGACCTGAACTGGTACGCGTCGAGATGGTGGGCGAGAGCTTGCCCATGCCCGACGATCCAGCCTTGCGCGCGGCAGCGCTGCAGGCCGGCTTGCTTGGCCCGGGAATGATCGGGCTCACGCTTGGGTATTCGATCTTCATCTGCCGAGGTCACAAGACGCGGCGGCTCCTGTCGCACGAGCTTCGGCACGTGCATCAGTATGAGCAGCACGGCTCGATCGCCGGATTCCTGCCCCTCTATCTCCAGCAGGTCATCGAGGTCGGATACAGCGACGCGCCCCTTGAACGGGACGCGCGGGAACATGAGCTGCGCGATGCGTGAAGTGCCGGAGATCCGGGAGGCGATCGCGCTTTTCGAGAGCTGGGAAAAGTCGATCAACGACTACGCCGCCGCGCGGCGCTTCACCGAGGCGGCCCAGCTGCTGGATGACTATCTCGAGGCCGAGCCGCGGACGCCGTATCGCGAATTCATCCACAACCTCAAGACCTCGAACACCCGCAGCCTGTTGCGGCATCTGTCGCGCGTGGACCGAAAGGATTTTTCACTCTGGCTCGAGTACGCGATGCTGGTGAGCTCGCTGGTGGACGAGGAAGCCGAATCCCTGATGGCCAAGCAGCCGGAGCTCAAGAAGGACTACGACGCTTTCCTGGGCGTGTGGGGCGATACGCTCAGGGAGGCTCTGAAGCGGGTGCAGCGCACGGAGTAGCTCATCCGGCAGCGCTCCTTAGCCTCAAGGGCTCGTCGCGCAGGATCGGAATCGCCAGCGCGTGCAGCGGGAATGCAACGCGCGAGCCGGCAGATCGCCGGGCCTCCCGAAGCTCCACCACCACATGGCGCAGCTCGCCGGTGCCAAGGTTCACGACCAGGTCCTCGATTTCTCCGGTGCGCTCGCCGTCGCGATCGTTGACCGGCTTGCCAATCAGCTCGCTTGCCTGAATGAAGCGCCGGTCGGCATAGTTGGCGTTGGGGTCGTACTGGCGCAGCCAGCTCTCCAGCTCGTCGACCCCGGTGCGCTCGCCGAGGTCCTTGCGGTCGACCTGGATGGCGATCTGGTCGCGCGCCGGGCCGGGCGCAAGCGCCTGTACTGGATAGAGGTATTGCCGGTCGCCGAGGCCGAGCAAGCCGCCAAACGTGACGACGACGTAGTGCACATGGCCGGTCTGCGTGCCGAGGATGAGATCCCTGATCCTGCCGAGCTTCTCTCCCTGCCGGTCGACCGCGGTCATGCCGATCAGCTCACTCGCGCGCAGGTCCTGCCATTTCTGCACCGTCCGGGAGAGCGGCTGCGCCGCGTACGACGCGGAAGCCACCACGGCGAGCGCGAGCGCCAGAAGGAACCTCATCCGCAGCCAAGCCTGCTAGCGTCGCTGACCGCCGGCCGCTGCGCTCTCGCCCGCTCCGGCATAGAGGCTGCGACGCCCGAGCTCGCGATAGTCGAAAGGCTCGAGCGCGATCACCGTTTCGGCAAGATGCGCGTACGCGCCGGGGGAATAGCCGGCGAAGGGGTAGGCGAAGAGTCCGCCGCGGCCGAGCCGATCGACCAGCACCGCTTGCAACTGGCCGCGGCTGTCGAAAATGACGTCGGTCACCAGCGCGGCCCGAGGCGAGTCCTTCAGGGCAGCGTAGTCGCCGATCAGCTCGTTCACGCGCCAGGAGGTGAGCGCGATGGGCACGTCTTCGCCCTGCGGCACCACGCCGGCGAGCGAATACGTC
This sequence comes from Burkholderiales bacterium, assembly GCA_035251855.1. Classification (GTDB taxonomy): domain Bacteria; phylum Pseudomonadota; class Gammaproteobacteria; order Burkholderiales; family SG8-39; genus SCGC-AG-212-J23. Next base: position 10,313 of record DATFDV010000189.1, read on the forward strand.
CCGTTCTGGACCTCGCGCAGCGGCAGCTGGATGAACGCCATGTTCTCGCCGACCTTGACGTTCTTCCACGGCACGCCGATGTGCTGGTCGCCCAGCTCGAAGAAGCCGCCGACCTCGACGATCAGCCGGGCGATGCGCGCGTGCTCGTCGACGACGATGTCCTTCACCTCGCCGATGCGCTCGCCGTTCTCGCCGCGCACCGGCGTGCCGATCACCTCGTTCGCGCTCAGCCCGTCGCGGTAGAGCCGCTGCACGTCCACCGACTGCCCCTGCGGCGAGCCCCCACGCACGGCGAGCGCGTACACGGAGATCAGGCCGAACTCGCTCACGCCGAGCTTGCCGTCGGCGTTGCGGTCTGCGGCGGTGAAGTTGGCCGCGATCTGCGGCCGCCAGCGCGCCTCGGCCTTGGAGATCGCCCGGTCGCCATCGATATCGAGCGACCGGAAAATTTCACGCTTGTGCGCAGAGCGCTCGCCTTCACCGTACATGTTGGCGCTGAGCGCCATCGCTTCGTCGAGCTCCGGCCGGCTGAGCTTGCCGTCGTTGTTCTGATCGGCGATGTCGAAGCCGGCCGCGAGACCGGGCAGCTTGGCGAGCGCTTCGATCTTGCTGATGGTGCCGCTGTCGTCATAATCGAGCGTTTGGAAGCTGTGGTGGGTTTGCGTCCCGCCCGCTGCGGCCGCGGCCGGCTGGTCCCGATCGCCGGCGGCATGCAGAGGAGCGCCGGCGAAGACGAGCAGGGAGAATGCAATCACACTACGGTGAGCGAGTCTCATGGCGTTTCCTTTCTGCAAAAGGTAATGGTGCGGGGCGCAAGCCCCGTGCCAAGAGCTTGCGCGGTCTTGATGGGCGCGTTCCGCTGAAATAATTTCAGCGGAACGCGCCAACTTTACTTGGCGCGCCGCGAATCCGGCTTCGCCTAGCCTGCCCGGCAGGCCGTCGTCATGGGCGCGCTTCGTCCGGTACGACGACGCTGGCGAGCGCCGTGCGGCCGAGGCGCAGCGTGACGGTAGCGGGCCGGCATTGCAGCCCGTCCAGGCTGAAGCGCTCGCGCACGCGGTATTCCTCGCGGGCTAGATCGCGGCCCTGGGTATCGATCAGGCGCGCCGAGGCCTGCCCGCCCACGCATTTGTCCCACTGAAGGGTGAAATCGTGGTTCGGATTGGTGCCGCGGTACACCACGTCGACGACCAGCTCATCTCGCTCGCGGTCGTAGGCAGCGAGCGCGATGTCCGCGGCATGTGCCGAGCCGCAAGCCAGCAGCGCGAGCGTTAACAGGGGTCTCATGCCTGTAAGCGCGCAAATTTCGCGCCCTGCGCAGTGGACGGCGTGCGCTCGGTCGAAAACGCTGTGGCTTCCCGGCACGGCGCTTGCGCCGCGACGGCATGGCCCTCGAGCGGACGTTCGACATTCCCATTCCCGTGCACGATGTGCAGGAGCGTTGGCGGCAAATCCAGGCGCATCGGCGCGCGCAGGTGCGCTTCTCTCCGATCGACGAGAACCACACGCGGGTGCACGTTGCCGAGCACGAGTTCGATCAGGTGATGGGCGTTTTGCGAGAGGTCGGGCTTGCCGGACGCGAGGCGGCTGGCAACCCGGGCGCCTTGGGCGTGGCGCCCGGGGGAGCCGGCGGCACGTTTCCCGGCGGCACCGGCGGCACGCCCGGCCCAGGCGGCGGAAAGCCGGGCACCACGCCTTAGCCCCTCTATTTTTTCAGGCCGATCCCCTGCATCAGGCGCGCGAGCTCGGCGTCTTCCTTGGCGATCAGGGCGCCGAACTCGTCGGCCGGCATGAAAGCCGGGCGCACGCCCATGTTCTGGCTGGCCTTGACGAACTCCGCCGAGGTGACGGTGTTGCGGATCGCAGTCTCGAGCTGGGTGATCACCGCGCGCGGGGTGCCGCGCGGCACGGCGATGCCGCGCCAGGCTTCGAGCGATACGTCGACGCCTTGCTCCCGCGCGGTCGCCACCTCGGGGAGCGCGGGATCGCGATTCGGAATGAGCGCCGCGATCAACCGTATCTGACCTTGCTTTACCGGCGCGGCGAGCGCCGCCGGTAGCTGCACCACGGCGTCGACATGGCCGCCCACCAGGTTGGGCACGACTTGCGCCGCGCCGTAGGGCACTTCGTTGACCTCGATCCCCGCCTTGCTGGTGAGCGCCGCGAGCGAGATGTGCGTATGGCTGCCGATGCCCGAGTGCCCGACGTTGAGCGCCTTGGGCCTGGCCTTGCCGTCGCTTACGAAGTCCTGCAGCGTGCGCCAGCGCGCGTCCGATCGTACCGCCAGCACGACCGACTCCACCAGCACGCGGGCGACGGCATCGAACGACTGATAGTCGAAACCGAGCTGGCCGGAATGGTAGGTGGTCGAGATGGAGTTCGAATTCCACACCAGGGAATAGCCGTCGGGCTTTTGCGCCTGCACATACTTGTAGCCGATGGCGCCGCCGGCGCCGGGACGGTTCACCACCAGCACGCGCTGGTTGAGGTGGCGCGACATGCCGTCGGCGAGCATGCGCGCGGTGACGTCGGCGGAGGAGCCGGCGGGGAAGAGCACGGTGATCTCGAGCGGGGCGCGGTTGGGAAATGTCGGTTCCTGCGCCACGACCGAAAGCGGGACCAGCGCGCAAAGCAAAAGCATGATCTTCATTTCAGTACCTCCTCGATCTCCACCCGCCGTCCTTCGCGCGCCGACTGGATGCCGGCGAGCAGCACGGCGAGCGAACGGGTGCTCCGCTCGCCGTCCATCTCGGGCTCGCCGTCGCCGCGCACCGCATCGGCGAACTCTTCGAGCTCATCGACGATCGGATCGTTCTTGCTGCAGGGGACAGCGTCAGCGGTCGTGGACCCTCGTTTCAAAAACCTCAACCCCTGATGCAGGTCGTAATACGCGCTCGCTTCCTTGCCGTAGATGTTCATCAGGTAGTACTCGGAGGCGGAGGCATAGCTGGCGTTCAAGGTGGAGAGCGCGCCGTTCTCGTGCTCGAGCACCAGGCTCGCCACGTCGGGGTTGTCGCCCGGCAGGACCAGGCGCACGAAGCGCCCGCTCACCGCCTTCACCGGGCCGAGCAGGTACTCGAGGACGTCGGTGTAGTGGATGCCGATCTGCAGCATCACGCCGCCGGGCATGCCCTCGGCGGTGTAGCGCCACGAGCTGAGGTCAATCTTGCCCAGCCGGTCGCGGCTGATGTTCGCCTCGGCGTTGACCAGCTTGCCGAATTTATCGAGGTTGTGCTTGATCCAGCGAAACTGGCTCTCCCGGCGTCGTTGGTACCCCAAGGCGAGCACTACTTTCGCATTACGGCATGCCGCGGTGATGGCGCGGGCGTCATCGATGGTGTTGGCGATCGGCTTGTCGAGGAACACGTGCTTGCCGGCGGCCGCGGCGGCATAAGTGGTCTCGAGGTGCGCGGCGTTCGGCGTGGTGTTGATGATCGCCTCGATGCGGCGGTCGCCGAGGATCTCCTCGTAGGAGGAGGCCGCGGTGCAGGCGTACTTGCGCGCGAAGGCTTCGCGCTTGTCGCGCGAGCGGCTGTAGCAGGCGGCGATCTTCATCCGGCCGGAGCGCATGATGGCGTCCGCCAATACATCGGACCACCAACCCATTCCGATGCAGGCGACATTCATTTAATCGATTCTGCCGCTTCGCGCGCCACGCGCTCGTCGAATTCCCAGTTGCCCCCGGCGACCCCGACGCCGCCGATGCATTCTTCGCCCGCCATGATCGGCCAGCCGCCTTCCATCGCGGTCCAGCGCTGCGGGCCGGCGGCGAGGGCGAGGCCGATGGCGTGCGCGGTGTCCAGCGCCTGTCCGACGGCGCCCTGCGATCCGGTGCCGCGCTTGTTAGACGCCGCGCACACCGCCTTGGTGGTCGCCGAGTGCACCGTGTGGAACTTGCCGCCTTCCATGCGCTCGAGAAGCACCAGGTGGCCGCCGGCGTCGACGATGGCGATGGTGACCGCGAGCTTGGCTTCCCTGGCGAGCCGGGTCGCGGTCTCCATGATCTTGCGCGCCCCCGCGGCGTTCAGCCTTTTGGCTTCTGAGATATACATCGTTATATATTAGTGCATGCCTTTGTCGCACATCGAGCACTTCCTGGTCGCGGCGGATGACATCGATGCCACACGTGACTGGTACGCGCGCATCCTTGGCATGACCAGCGGGCCGCATCCGGACTTCGGCTTCCCGGTGCACTGGATGTACGTCGGCGAGGTCGACCTGGTGCACATCGGGCCGAGCGCGAAGATGGCCGGCGAGAACCAGAAGAAATACCTCGGGCGCACTTCGCAAGGCAGCTCGAGCGGCACCGGCGCCATCGACCACATCGCTTTTCGCGCTACCGGACTACGCGGCATGCTTGAGCACCTTGAGAGGGAAAAGATCCCATTCACCCAGCGCCGGGCCAATGGCCAGGCATTGCTGCAGATCTTCTTCTACGATCCCAACGGCATCAAGATCGAGCTGAATTACGCCGCGGAGGAGGCCGCGCCGTGAGCTCGCCGGAGCGGGTCGCCGGCGGCGTCATCTTCTGCATCGGACTGGTTTCGTTCGGCGTGCTCGCCTGGGCATCGCGCTCAGGAATGGGACCCGAGCGCACGCTGGACGCCGGCGATGTCGTATTCATGAGCGTGTTCGCCATCTTCGGATTGTTCTGCGTGCTCATGGGCTGGCGGCTGTTGAGGAGTCCAGCCAGCTTCGAAGGCGCCCCCGTCGCACCGCAGGCCGCGCCCGCGTTGCCGCGGAGACGCGTCACGCTATCGACCGCGTGTTCGACTGCCGGGGTGATCTTTCTCGTCCTGGCGGCGCTGCTCCCTGAGCACTTTTATCCCGTGGTGCTGCTGTTCGCCGGCATCGCGCTGCTGGCGGTGTCGCATGCCCTCACGCCCTGCGAGGAACGCATCGACAAGTTGCGGAAGGTGCGCGATTCGATGCGGCAATTGTGACCGAGCGGCTCGACGGGCTCCTCGCCGCGCACAAGGGGCCCGCGTTTCTCGTCGACGCCCGCTCGCGCCGTATCGTCGCGGCTAACGAGGCGGCCGCCCATGCCTATGGCTACCAGCGCGAAAGCCTGGAGGGCCTGCCGATCGAGTCGCTGTGGCCGGCGGCACCCGCGGCGCTGCATCGGCCACCGGCGGGCGGCCTGAGGATCTCCAGGCATCGGCGCCGCAACGGCGGTGCCATCGATGTGGAGGTCACGGTGCTGGGCGCGCCGCGCCGGCGGCGCATGATCGGCCTGGCGATGAACCAGGTGAGCGAGCGCGCTTTCTCCCTCGCGCTCATCGAAAGCCGCAGCCGGGTGCTCGAACAACTCTCCCACGGCGCATCGCTCGAAGCCGTGCTTCGTTCGCTGGTCCTTGCCATCGAAGAGCTGTCGGGCGACATGCTCGGCTCGGTGCTGCTGCTCGCGCAGGACGGTGTCCACGTGCGGCACGGCGCGGCGCCAAGCCTGCCGCGCACCTATTGGAATGCGATCGACGGATTGAGGATCGGTCCCGCCGCCGGATCCTGCGGCACCGCGATGTACTCGGGCCGGCAGGTGATCGTCGCCGACATCGCCACCGATCCTTTATGGCGCAGCTACCGCAAGCTCGCGCTCGGCAACGGCCTGCGCGCCTGCTGGTCGACGCCGATTGTCTCGCCCGCCGGAGTGCTCGGCGCGTTTGCCCTGTATTACCTCGAGCCGAGGCAGCCGCGCGAGCAGGAAAAGCAGCTGGTCGAGGTCGCTGCGGAGTTGGCGGCGATCGCGATTGGCCACCGCCAGGCGCAGACGGCGGGCGACGCGGTGGCACCCGGCGCCAGGCTCTCGGCGCGCGAGCTGCAGATTGTGCGCCTGATCGCGCAAGGCGAGCCCGTCAAGCGCATCGCCGCCGGGCTGCGCATCACCATCAGCACGGTTTACACCCACCGGGCGCGAATCTTCGACAAACTGCAAATCGACTCCAACGTCGACCTCGCACGCTATGCGGTGACCCACCGGCTGGTGCACTGAAGCACGCGAGCACCGGCGCAGCTGTCGGAAATATTGCGATACCGGGCCGCGCGCGACGCGCGTAGATTGGCGGCTTCCCTGGAGCTTTGTCGCCCCTGCGATGCTGACCCGATTGCTTGCGCTCAGGCTCGCCGCCCTGGTTCTTGCCTGGATCGCCGCCATGCTCATCGTGGCATGGCTGGTGTTTGCAGGCCGCCAGGTCGCGCTCGAGCGTGCAGAGCGGGCCACCGCAGCCTTCGCCGCGGTGGTTGAGCAGCACACGGCGCGCACCTTCCAGGCGGTCAACCTCACGCTCGCGGCGGTGGGCGATGCGCACCAGCTTGCGCCGCGCCCGGAGAAAAACCACCCCCAGTTCCAGCAAATGATGGCGCGACGCCTGAAGGACCTTCCCTTCGTGCGGGCGATCTTTGCCATCGGGCCCGACGGCTGGATACTGCACGACACCGACTATCCGGCGACGCCGCAGGTGTCGCTGGCCGACCGGCCTTACTTCCGCGCCCACAAGCTCGACCCCATGCTCGCGCCAACGGTCTGGCCGCCATTGCTCAGCCGCTCGGGCGCGGGCTGGTTCCTGCCGGTCACCCAGGCGTTGAGCCGCTCTGCGGACTTCGAAGGCGTGGTGGTCGCCGCGCTGCAGGCGGAACAGTTCCGCGAGCAGTTCCGCAGCATCGGGCTCGCCGAGGCATACCTGATCTCGCTGTTCCATCTCGATGGCACCCTGGTCGCGAGCCACCCCGAGCGCGCCGCGGACGTCGGCAAGCGATTCGGCGAGCTGGCGCTGTTCTCGCGGCTGCCGTTGGAGGCGAGCGGATCGTTCTGGACGAAGCAGAGCATGCTGGGCGGCGAGCGCATGGTGAGCTACCGGATCGTCCAGGGCGCACCCTTCGTCGTGCGGGTGTCGCGCAGCAAGAACGACGCGCTGGCGGAGTGGCGTCGCACCGCGACCGGTGCGGCGGTCGCCATGCTGATCCTGACGATATTTCTCGGCTGGTTCATCGCGCGCCTCGCACGCGAGCGGGTGCAGCGCGAGCGCGAGCGCCAAAGGCGCATGCAGGCCGAGAAGCTCGAAGCGCTCGGGCAGCTCACCGGGGGCATCGCGCACGATTTCGCCAACACGCTGAACATCGTCGCCATCAATGCGGCGCTGATGCGCGAGCTTTGCGCCAACGCGCCGGCGCTTGAGCCGTCGCTCGTCCAGGTGGAGCGCGCCGTGCGCGGCGGCACGGCACTCGTCGACCGGTTGCTGTCGTTCGCCCGACGCCGCCCGCTGCGGCTCGAGCGCGTGCGCCTCGATGCCTGGCTCAAGGCCGCCCAGCCGCTTCTCGCCCAAGCGGCCGGCTCGCGCGTGACGCTGGTAACCGAGGCGGATTTGCCCCTGGCCGAGGTGCTCTGCGACACCGCCCAGCTCGACACCGCGCTGGTGAACCTGGTGGTCAATGCGCGCGACGCGATGGCCGGCTCGGGGCGCATCACGGTACGCGCTTATCCGTGCGAAGACAATGCCGGCGCGCCGCAGGCACGGGTTGCGGGCCCGCGGTTCGTCTGCCTCAGCGTGCTGGACAACGGGCCGGGGATGAGCGAGGAGGTGCGGCGCCGCGCACTCGAGCCGTTCTACAGCACCAAAGGTGAAGGCGGCACCGGGCTCGGGCTGCCGCAGGTCTACGGCTTCATGCGGCAAATCGGCGGCAGCATGAGCATCGAGTCGTCTGCCGACGGCGGCGCTGCGATCCACCTGTTCTTTCCCGTCGCCGCGGCGGCTGCGGCTGGCCGGCCATGATGCGTATCCTCATCGTCGACGACAACGCATCGGCAGCGCATGCCACCGCCGCACTGCTCGTGCAATGGGGCCACGAAGTTCGCCTGGCGCTCGACGGCGCATCGGCCATCGCCGCGGCGCGCGCCTGGCGCCCGCAGCTCGTGCTGCTCGACATCGGGCTGCCTGGCATGGACGGCTTCGACGTGGCAGCGACCCTGCGGCTCGAGCCGGCGCTCGCGGCCTGCCGGATCATCGCCATGTCCGGCCTTTGCCGGACAGGCGACAGCGGACATGTCGCCGAAGCCGGCATCGAACTGCTCCTCGCCAAGCCCTTGGACATCGCCTTTCTGCGCAGCCTGGTGGGCGATGCGGCCTGCGCGCGCCCCGCGCCGAGCAGGCCGCCGATGTGGGACTAGGCGCCGCGCCCGCTCACTTGTGTCGCGGATCCAGCGCGTCCCTGAGCCCGTCCCCCAGCAGATTGAAGGACAGCACCAGCAGGAAGATCGACACGCCGGGCCAGATCGCCATCCAGGGCGCCTGGTCGACGTAGTTGCGGGCGGTGTTGAGCATGCTGCCCCAGCTGGGAGCGGGTGGTTGCTGTCCAAGGCCGAGGAAAGATAACGAAGCCTCGGCAATGACGGCGGCGGCGATGGCGAGGGTCGCCTGCACGATGAGCGGGGCGACGATGTTGGGCAGGATGTGGCGCAGCGCGATGCGCAGGTGCGGGTTGCCGAGGGCGCGCGCGGCTTCGACGTAGTCCTCGGATTTCGCCGAGAGCACCTGGGCGCGTGTCAGGCGGATGAAGATCGGCGTGGCGGAGATGCCGATGGCGATCATCGCATTGGTGAGGCTCGGGCCAAGGAAGGCGGCGAGCGCGATGGCGAGGATCAGGAACGGGCAGGCGAGCATTGCATCGGTGACGCGCGAGATGACGGCGTCGACCCAGCGGCCCAGGTACCCGGCGGCCATGCCGATCGGCACGCCGAGGGCGAGCGAGATCGACACCGACACCACCCCGGCGAGGAGCGAGGCGCGCGCCCCCCAGACGATGCGCGAGAGCACGTCGCGCCCGAGCTCGTCGGCGCCGAACCAGTGCGCGGCGCTCGGGCCGGCGCGCACCGCGCTCCAGCTGGTGGCGAGCGGGTCGTAAGGCGCGATCCAGGGCGCGAACAGCGCGAGCAGTACGAAGAACCCCACGACCGCCAGGCCCAGCATGGCGCCGCCGCGTCGAAGCAGGCGCCTTATCGGACCCTCATCCGCGGATTGACCACGAAATACGCCAGGTCCGCGAGCAGGTTGAGCGTGATGTAGACCGTGGCGGTGAACAGCACCACGCCCTGCACCACGAGGTAGTCGCGGTTGAACACCGCGTCGACGATCAGCTTGCCGAAGCCCGGGATGGTGAACACCTGCTCGGTGAGCACCGCGCCGGAGAGCAGGGTGCCGAACTCCAGTGCGCCGAGGGTGATGATCGGGACCAGCGCGTTGCGCAGCGCGTGCTTGAGGATCACCACGCGCTCATCGAGGCCCTTCGCGCGCGCGGTGCGCACGTAATCCGAGGACAGCACCTGCAGCATGGCGCTGCGGGTGTGGCGCATCAGCACCGCGGCGATCGCGTTGCCGAGCACGAACGCCGGCATGATCATCGCCGACAGGTTTGCTTTCAGGTCCTCGAATGGGCTGACGTAGCCGGAGGCGGGCAGCCAGCCCAGCTGCACCGCGAACACCAGGATCAGCAGGATGCCGAGCCAGAAGTTCGGCGTCGACAGGCCCCACAGCGCGAACACGTTCGCGCCGTAGTCCCACCAGGTGTCCTTCTTCACTGCCGAGATGACACCGGCGGTGATGCCGATCCCGAGCGCGATCAGCATCGCCATCGCCGCCAGCTGGATGGTGACCGGCAGCTTCTCCAGGATCAGCTCGGTGACCGGCTTCTGGATGCGCACCGACTCGCCGAGATCGCCGCGCAGGGCGCCGGACACCCAGTACCAGTAGCGCACCGGTAGCGGCTCATCGAGGTGGAACTTTGCTCGCAGGTACCGCACCGTATCCGGGTCGCGGTCCTCGCCGGCCAGGGCGATCGCCGGATCGCCGGGAAGCAGCTGCTGCAGCACGAAGATCAGAACCGAGACGAAGAACAGCGTCGGGATGATCTGCGCCAGGCGCCGCAGCAGGTACCTCAGCATTTCAATTCATTCTCAAGCCCTGCACTCGCACCATGCCGTCCGGCACCGTGCGCAGGCCGCTGAGCTTGGCGTTATGCGCCCACAGCCAGTTGCGGTGGAAGAGATAGACGATGGGACGGTCCTTTTGCACCTGGCGCGCGACAACTTCGTACGCCGCGGCGCGGCGCGCCGGGTCGAGAGAGGTGCGCGCCTCGTTGATCCGCGCCTCGACCTCCTCCTGGCAGTAGCCGGAGCCATTGAGCGGGCCCTTGCACGACAGGAACTGATGCAGGTTGGCGTCGGGGTCGGCGCGGCCGCTCCAGGCGAGCACGAATGCTTCGAACTGCCCCTGATCCTGCAGCTTGAGCGCGGTGGCGAACTCGGTCGACTGGATCTTCACGTCGAAGCCGGCCTCCTTGGCCATCGCCTGCACCACCTGCGCGATGCGCTGCGCGTCGGACGCGGTCGGCGTCATGAGGGTGAAGCTGGGATTGGCGACGCCGGCCTCCTTGAGCAGCTGCTTTGCGCGCTCGAGGTTGCGCTTGGGTAGCGTTACGGACTTCGCGTAGTAGCGGTTGCTCGGCGCCACCCACTGATTGCCGGCCTGGGCCTCGCCTTCCATCGCCACCTTGACCAGCGCCTCGCGGTCGAGGGAGAGCTCGAACGCCTCGCGCACCCGGGGATCCTTGCCGAGCGGATTCTTCTGCGCGAGATCGCTCTTGGCGACGTTGATGGTGATGCCCTGGTAGCCAAGCTCGACGATCTTGGCGATGCGGAAGCGGCCGTCGCTCCTCAGCTGCGGCACGTCGGCGGGCGCGAGGCGCTCGATGAAGTCGAGCTGCCCCGAGCGCAGGTTGGCGAGGCGCACGGTGGCGTCGGGGATCGGCTGGTAGACGATGCGCTCGAAGTGGATCTGGCCCTTGTTCCAGTAGCCCGGAAAGCGCTCGAGGGTGATGCGGTCCTGCGCGATGCGCTCGACGAAGCGGAACGGCCCGGAGCACACCGGCCTGGCGCCGAACTTCTCGCCCGCGGCTTCCGCCGCCTTGGGCGAGACCACCATTCCGGAGCGGTCGGTCAGCACTGCGAGCAGCGGGGCGAACGGCGCCGACAGGTTGATGCGCACCGTCGTGGCGTCGACCGCGTCCACGCTCGACACCACGGCGAGCTCGCCGCGGCGGTTGGAGCCCTTCATGTTCTTGTGGCGCTCGAGGCTGTACTTGACCGCGCGCGCGTCCATCTTCTCGCCGTCGTGAAAGGTGACGCCCTCGCGCAGCTTGATTTCGAGCGACTTGTTGTCGGCCGACCACTTGTAGGAGGTGGCGAGCTGCGGCACCACGTTCAGCTTCTCGTCGAGGTCGAACAGCTTGTCGCACAGGCCGGCGAACACGATGCGGCCGACGAAGGTGCGCGCCATCGACGGGTCGAGGATGTCCGGATCCTCGGCGAGGCCGATGCGAAGGGTCTGGGCTTGGGTTGCGAACGAAACCGCAACCAGGGCAAATGCGAAAACGATTCTCACGATGAACCTCCCGAATGGAACGCTGCCTGAAGCCGCAGCAGTCTCTCATTGACGGCCGTCAATTGCGAGACCGCGGCGTACGGTTCGATCTCTTTCCAGAAGTGGCACGCCACCCCGTTCTCCAGAATCGGTTCCCGGGTACCGCAAACAGGCTGGGCATACGGACAGCGGGTGCGGAAGCGGCAGCCTGACGGCGGGTTGTACGGGCTGGGGACGTCCCCCTGGAGCACGACCCTGGCCTTGTTCATTGCCGGGTCCGGCACCGGAATCGCCGCCAGCAGGGCCCTGGTATAGGGATGGCGGGGCGCGGCGAACAAGGCGCGCTTGTCCGCCATCTCGACGATCTTGCCCAGGTACATCACGGCGACGCGCGTTGCGATGTGCTTCACCACCGCCAGGTCGTGGGCGATGAGGACGTAGGCCAGGCCGAAGCGCCGCTGCAGGTCCTGCAGCAGGTTGATGACCTGTGCCTGGATCGACACGTCGAGCGCCGACACCGGCTCGTCGCACACGATGAGGCGCGGCTCGACCGCCAGCGCGCGCGCGATGCCGATGCGCTGGCGCTGGCCGCCGGAAAATTCGTGGGGATAGCGCTGCGCGTGCTCGGGCGCCAGGCCGACCAGGCCGAGAAGCTCATGAACCCGTCGCAGCGGATTTTGTTGATGAAGCCCGTGTAACCCCAACGGCTCCTGCAGCATCGCCCCCACGGTCATGCGTGGATTGAGCGAGCCGTAGGGATCCTGGAAGATGATCTGCATCTCGCGCCGCAGCGAGCGGATTTCGCGCTCTTTCAAAGCGGAAATGTTTCTTCCCTGGAAAAAAACCGCTCCCGACGTAGGCTCGATGAGGCGCAGCAGGAGCCGGCCGGCGGTCGACTTGCCGCAGCCCGACTCGCCGACCAGCGCGAGCGTCTCGCCCGCCTGCAGCTCGAAGCTGATGCCGTCCACCGCCTGGACCTTGTCGAAGTGCTTGACCAGCTGCTCGGCGCGCAAAAGCGGCGGCGTCACAGCGGGGCCCGCCAGCAGGCGGCGAAATGGCTTTGCTGAATTTCGAGAAGGGGCGGGATCTCGGCGCGACACTTGGCGACCGCAAACGGGCAGCGCGGATGAAAACGGCAGCCCTGCGGGAAGGCCGCGGCATCGGGGACCATGCCCTCGATCGCCGTCAGGCGCTCCTGCTCGAGGTGCAGGCGCGGGATCGAGCCGAGCAGGCCGATGGTGTAGGGATGCTGCGGCTCGGCGAACAGCCGCCGCACGTCGCAGCGCTCGATGACCTGACCGGCGTACATGACGATCACCTCGTCGGCGAGCTCGGCGACTACGCCGAGGTCGTGGGTGATGAGGATGATGGCGGTGCCGAGCTCGGCGCGCAGCGCGCGCATCAGCTCCAGGATTTGCGCCTGGATGGTGACGTCGAGGGCGGTGGTGGGCTCGTCGGCGATCAGCAGCTGCGGATTGCAGGCGAGCGCCATGGCGATCATCACGCGCTGGCGCATGCCGCCCGAGAGCTGGTGCGGGTACTCGAGCGCGCGACGTTCGGGCGATGGGATGCGCACGCGGCGCAGCATTTCGATCGCCTGCCTTGTTGCCTCGCCTTTGCCGAGCTTGCGATGACGAAGCAGTACCTCGGCGATCTGGTCGCCAACCTGAAAAGCCGGGTTCAACGAGCTCATCGGTTCCTGGAAAATCATCGCCAGCTTGTCGCCGCGCAGGTCGCGCAGGCGCGCGGCGGGCAGCTTCAGCAGGTCATCGCCGTCGAACAGCACCTCGCCGCCGGCGATGCGGCCCGGCGGCTGCGGGATCAGGCCCATGATGGAGAGCGCGGTGACGCTTTTGCCGCAGCCCGACTCGCCGACAATGCCGAGGGTGCGGCCTTTCTCGAGCGCGAGGTCGACCCCGTCCACCGCCCGCACCTCGCCGCGTTCCGAGGCGAAGTGCGTGCGCAAACCGCGCACTTCAAGCAGGCTTCTTGTGCCTGGCAATCTCTTGCTCGATGACGGTGCGGTCGAGCGCCCCCCAGGGCCGCGCTTTGCTCGGGCTGCACTTGAGGTAGGGGACGAAGCGCTCGTGCGCCTTGTCGTAGAGGCGGCTGAGCTCGGCGAGCGGCTCGGCGTGGTCGTCCACCCGGAGGTTCAGCTCCGGGTATTCCTCCGTGGAACATATAAGGAGGGCTGCCGACTGCTTCCCACGTTTGTCGCCGCCGACAGCTTCTCCTGCCTGGAGCGCGCGGATCAGGCGCTCGGCGAACGGCTTCCTCGATTCATGGAAGACGCGGGCCGTCTGCTGGATCACATGCTCGTTTGCAAGCATGTTGCCGGCAACTGAAAAGCCTTCGCCGGCGACCGCGCCCGCCCAGCCGACGCATTGCGCGCCGGTGTGCTGAGCAATGCGTCCCGCTGCATCGATGACGTGGAGCTGCCGATGTTCGCGGCCCTCGTCCGGGGCAATGAGCCGCTTCACCACCTCGGCTGCAGTTAAGCCTTTACTTAGAAGCTCCAGACCCTGCGCGCCGTAATGCGGATTCACCAGCGCCTGGGTAGAGAGCGCGCCGACGCCGCTTCGCGCGTGCGGGCAGAGCGCGCCGACCGCGAAGAAGCGCGTCGCGATGGCGACGCCGAAAGCGCCGCTCGCATCGCGCGCGATGATCGACCACGTCATGGCCGCGGATCATACCGCGGAGCAGATAGCCTAATTCGGGGTCAGAGCCCGAATTAGGTTATTCAACAGCCAGCAGCAGCGCGGCTAATCCAGCGACACCCGCTGGCACGGCGTAGCGCTCGAAAGCGCCGGCGTGGCCGCGCGCGAGCACGGTGACCGGGATGTCGGTGCGCTCCATCACGCCCTGCGCGATGGAGGGGTTCACCCAGCGCAGCCAGGCCGGATGGCGTCCTACGCCCATCATCACCTCGTCGACCTGCTCGCGCTCGGCCACCACCGCGATGCGCTCGGCGGGGGTTCCGACCTCGGCGACGGCGCGGAATGGGATATTGCGCAGCGACAGCGCCTCGATGGCCTTCGCCATGGCGGCGCGGCTGCGCTCGGCGCGCACGCCGTCGCG
>DATFDV010000190.1:0-20763 GCA_035251855.1 Burkholderiales bacterium
GCCAGCGGTCGCCGATCGCCACCAGGCGCTGGGCGAGGCCTTCGAGCGCGGCGTAGCCGGTCGCCGCCGCCAATTCCTGCAGGAACGAGGCGTACATGAAGCGGAATCCGGCGCCGCCGGTGCCGATCTCCTCCTGCATGCGCACGATGTGCCCGGCATAGAGGCGCGCGGCGGCGCCGCCGTCGGCGGTCGGCAGCCGCGAGACGCCGCGCGCCAGCCAGCGCATGCCGCGCACCCCGATCAGCGGCAGCGGCGTGTGCAGCATGATGCGCGCGGTGCGCGCCAGCGCGGTCTTGCCGAGCGCAGTGAGGTCCGCGCTGGCCGCCGGCCGGGTCGTGTAATACAGCTTGCCCTTGGGCGCGAACACGCCCTTGGCGAAGCGCGCCTTCTGCATGTCGCTGCGGGCGCAGCGCACCGCGTGCTCGACCACCGGGTCGCTCACCAGGTACTCGTCGCCCTCGCGCCCGTACACCAGCAGGTTGTGCGCATTGAAATGGAAGCGCAGGTCGCGCGGCATGTAGGGCAGCCAGAAGATCGAGGTCTGCAGGCCGACGAGGTGCCCCGCGTCCAGCAGCTCGTCGAGGCGGCGCATGCCGGCGTCCGGGTCGCGGAACGTCTCGAAGCGCACGCCCAGGTGCAGGCCGCGGTCGAGGCCGCGGATGATGGTCCCCGGCGGCATGCGGTACGCGATGAGCGGCAGCCCGTTCAGCCGGATGAAGGGCAGGTAAGCGAAGGCCAGCGCGGAAGACAGGCCGAATGCCATCGCCTCGGACATCGGCTGCCCCTGGTGGCGCAGCAAGGAAGCCATCACGCCCGACTCGCAATGCGAGGCGTGCGCGTGGATGAAAGGTTTCGCCATGGCTAGTCCAGCCGCGACAGCGAATCGGGCGTGATGCCAAGCGCGTCGGCGTAGCGCTGCAGCAGCGCGCGCGGCAGCCGCGCGAAGATCGCCGGCCGGAAATGCCGGCGCACGCGCCAGCGCCACAGGCCGGTCGCCTGCGAGAGCAGGGCGAGGTCCATGCGCGCGCGATACATGTGGTACTCGAGCGGAGAGCTCTGCCCGGCAACCACGCGGCGGCGCGCCTCTTGCGCGTGGCGCTCGAGCTCGGCGAGCGCCTGGCGCGTCACCGTCTCCTCGACCTCCCAGCCGCGCGAGGGCACGATGCGCAGCTTGCCGTCGTCGGCGACCGCATAGATCGCCTTGCGCTTGCCGTCGAGCGTGGCGTTGCCTTCCTGCGGTACGTCGCGCTCACGCATGCGCGTGCGCCGTGAGGTACATGAAGCCGCTCGAGAAGCGGCCGCTCTCCGGCACGAAGCACAGCAGGCGCTGACCGGCGCGGATGCGGCCGCTGCGCAGCAGCTCGTCGAGCATCAGGTAGATGGCGGCGGCGCCGATATTGCCCACCGAGACCAGGTTGGTGAACCAGCGCTCCTGCGGAACCGGCAGGCCGGCGCGGGCGAGGCCGTCGGCGACCGGGCGGCGGAAGTACTCCGAGGACATGTGCGGCAGGAACCAGTCCACCTTGTCGGCCGACAACGAGCGCTTGGCGACCACGCGCTGCAGCGGCTTCACCAGCGTGTAGTCGACGACCGCCTCGTTCAGCAGCCGCACGTCCTGCCGCAGGCGCTGGTCGGCGCCCATCGACATGCAGGTCGGCAGCTGGTTGGCGTAGGAAAGGAGCTCGAGCCATTCGATGCGCAGGTTGAGGCCGCGGCGCGGCGCGGGCTCGAGGAGCAGCGCCCCGGCGCCGTCCGAGAGCATCCAGCGCAGGAAATCTTCTTCAAACGTGAGCTCGGCCTGGTCGTAGTTCTTCGCCCGCAGCACCTTCGAGGCGACTTCGGACCCGGTCACCACCGCGTTGCGCGAGCAGCCGCTGAGCACCGACATCCAGCCGTATTTGAGCGCGGTGGTACCCGAAAGGCACACGCCCGCGGTCGCCACCACTTCGCAGGCCGGGGAGCCGAGCTCGCCGTGCACCATGACCGCGTGGTTGGGCAGCAGCTGGTCGGCGTTCGAGGTGCCGCACGCGAGGCAGGCGATGTCCTCCAGCGCGAAGCCGTTGCCGGCCAGGCCGCGGATCGCCTGCGCGGTCAGGCGGGCATTGCTGTGGCTCGGCTCGCCGGTGGCCGGATCGACGGCGTAGTAGCGCCGGCGGATGCCATTGTTGCGCTGGACCACCCGCCGCGCGCGCGACGGCCGCTCGCCGACCTGGCCGAGGATGGCTTCGACCGCGTCGTTCTCCACCGGGGCGTTGGGAAGCGCGGCGGCGCTGCGCGTGATGTAGACCGCCGGCTTCATCGCATGAGGAGCGGGCGCAACAGCCGCTGCAGCAGCAGGCTCGGGGGCACGACCACCAGGATCATGGTGATCAGGTACACGCAGAAGAGCGCGAGGAAAGGCAACCGGCCCGCGGCGCCCGGAGCGCCGCCGAGGCGGATGAGGCGCGACCAGGCCTTGAAGGCGCGCGTGCCGGCGCGCTCGCTGAAGATCAGGCGCCGATCGACTTTCGCCGCGTCCATGCCGGCGAGCATCGGTGCCGCGTGACGCTCGCGATCACCGCGCAACGCGGCGAGCAGCGCGCGGCCGAAGCGCTCGCCGCCGGCGATGTCTTCCTCGGCGACGCCGGCCGCGGGAAGTCCCCAGAACGCATCGCGCCGGCCGGTGAGCAGCCAGCGCGGGGTGGTAATGAAGCTCGCCAGTGTGCTGCCGCGGTCGGTAAAAGCCACGTTGTCGCGCAGCTCACCGCCCGCTTCGCCGATCAGGCGCTTCATCGTCTCCTGCGCCGTGAGCCACATGTTGCGGCAGGCGATGACCGTCACCACGGGCCGCCCGCGCAGCAGGCGGCGAGCGGCCTCGCTCCTGAGAAAGGCGGTCATCGGCGCGGCCGGCGCGAGGAACCACACCTGATAGGCGAGGATCACCAGGTCGAAGCGCTCGTCGGCGCTCACGCTGAGCGGCTCGAGCGCCGGTGCTTCGAGCAGCACGCTCTCGGGCATGGCGTCGAGAAAGCGCCAGAACGGCCACGGGAACGGATAAGGGCGGCACGGCCGCAGCACTTCCTCGACCAGCTCGATGTCCGCCGCCTGCGCAAGCGGCGCGGCGAGCGTGCGTGCGGCGCGCGAAAGCTGGCCGGTCTGCGAGAAATGCACCAGCAAAACCCGCTTCATTATTTTGGTTTCCCCCTGGCAGGAGAATATCGCGGATTAGGCTATTTTTCGCTCTGTAATTTTTTCAAATGCCGCCTCCGCGCCGGCGTTGCCGCGCCAGGCGACGATCTGGTCGGGACGAATGAGAACAAAGTCCGCGCCGTAGAGGTCGCGCGCCTCTTCGCTTTTCAGTTCGAGAATTTGGATGTGGGGACGGCGCATCGCGTTGACCGGCTTGAACGCCAGTAACGTCCATTCAAAGCCGAACAAGTCGTAGAGCGAGCGCCCGTCCGGCATCCACACATGCGGCGGGCGGCCGCCGGGGCAGGCGCTCGGGACATAGACATTCGCGCTATCCGGCGGCGGCGCCGTGCCGTCGGGCACGATCGCCGGCGAGCCGTCGTAGCGCCCGCCGAAGGTGATGCCGGGGATGTTGAACTCGGCGCGGCCGTGCGCGGCATAGTAGTCCCCGGCCCGTTTGCGCGCCTCCTCCCCGGCGGGCGTTTCGTCCTCGATCTCGCGCGGCGGCACGTAATTGCCGAGCGAATCGGCGAAGCCCTTGGCGTACGCCGTATTGCGCAGGGCAAGCGGCCGGCGTTCCGCCTCGTAGCTGGCAAGAAGCTTTTCCGAAGCCGTGCCTTTGATCACCGCGGCCAGCTTCCATCCGAGGTTCACCGCGTCTTCGATCGCCGTGTTGTATCCCAGCCCGCCCATGGGGGTGAAGAGGTGCGCCGCGTCGCCGCCGATGAACGCGCGGCCCTGCCTGAATTTTTCCGCCACCAGCGAATGGCCGGCGGTCCAGGGTGCCCGGGCGATGACCTCGACGCGCAACGGCAGGCCGACGGCCTGCTGCACCATCGAGATGGCCGCTTCTTCCGTGACCGAAGTTTCATCCTGCTCCGGGTGCAGCTGGGTGTGAAAAGCGAACTCGCCCCGGCCGTCGACCGCCGGCATGAAACAACGCCGCTCGGGGTTGAAGGCCACGTTCATCCAGGCCGGCCGGTGCGGCACCTCGCGATAAAAATCCGGCATGCGCGCGTAGACGGCATACATGCGTCCGCCGACGAACGGCCGCGTGATGCCGGTCTCGCCGGCGTAGCGGATGCCGAGCGCCTGCCGCACCGCGCTGCGCGGGCCGTCCGCGCCGACGAGGTACGAGGTTTTTATGCTGTGGTCGCCATCGAGGGTGACCTGGATGTGATCACCGAGATCCCGAAAAACGGTCATCCGGCAGCCGTAGTGCACCGACACCCCAGGAAGGGCCTCGGCGTGACGGCGCAGCACCGGCTCGATGAATTTCTGGTTGCAGCGGTGCGGCAGCTCGGCGGCGCTCCACGAGCCGCAGAGCGTGGTGACGAGCTGGCGGGCGTCTCGCGAGGAGGGCAGCGAGAAGCGCGCGAGCTCGTGGCGCGCGAAGCGGGTGAAGTAGGCGACGTCAGTTGGGAAGTCGGGCGGCAGGCCGAGCGAGCGCACCTCGTCGGCGAAGCCCAGGCGCCGGAAATGCTCCATGGTGCGCGCCTGGGTGGCGTTGGCGGCGGCGTTGCGGGTAGTGCCGGAATTCTGGTCGACAAGCACCGTGGCGATGCCGCGCCGCCCGAGCTCGTTGGCGAGCATCAGCCCGAACGGGCCGCCGCCGACGATGACAACCGAAGTTTCGCCGGGAAGAAGGATCTTCCTAGCTTACTGCAGGGTCGTCCGATGGGGATGCCGAACCCGGCGTGCTATCGGGGCATCGCTCGGCGATCGGGCAAACCCCTCGGAACGATGCTTCAGTATAGGCGCGGCGCATGACAACCCCGCGTCCGCGGCTAGTCCGCTCGGGGTCGGTCATAAGAGGGGATGGAGGCGAAGGTTGGAATCGAACCAACGTAGACGGCTTTGCAGACCGTAGCATCTCCCCACTCTGCCACTTCGCCACGCGACCGATTGTGGGCAAGGATTGTTGCGGGACTTGTTAGACTCGCCCCTCCTTAAGGCGTCCTTCTTGACTACGTCCACCCGAGCGCTCGAGCTCTACCGCATCATGGCGCGCATCCGCGCCTTCGAAAATGCGGCTGAAGAGGCTTCGCGAGGCGGCGTCGCCGCGTTCGGTGCAAGCTTGGCGCAAGCCAACATCCGCGGCCCGCTGCATCTGTCGACCGGGCAGGAGGCGGTTGCTGCCGGGGTCTGCATCAATCTGACCCGCGAAGACTGGATCACCTCAACCCATCGCGGCCACGGCCATACGCTGGCGAAGGGCGCCTCGATGGACGCGATGATGGCCGAGCTCTTCGGCCGCGCCAATGGCCCAAACGGCGGCAAGGGCGGCTCGATGCACCTCGCCGACTTCTCCGTGGGCATGCTCGGCGCGAACGGCGTGGTCGCCGCCGGCATGCCGATCGCGGTCGGCGCCGCGCATGCAGTGAAGCTGCGCAAGGAGCAGCGCATCGTCGCGTGCTTCTTCGGCGATGGCGCGGTGAACCGCGGGCCGTTCCTCGAGGCGCTCAACTGGGCCGCGATCCATACCTTGCCGTTGCTCTTCGTCTGCGAAGACAACCGCTGGTCGGCAACCACGCCCACCGATGCGATGACCGCCGGCGAGGGCGCGCTCGCGCGCGCCGCAGCGATCGGCGTGCCGGGCGTGCAGGTCGACGGCAATGATGCGTTCGCAGTCGATCGCACGGCGCAAGAGCTGGTCTTTCAGGTGAAGCACGGAGCAGGGCCGCGCTTTCTGCACGCCGTGACCTACCGCTTCAAAGGCCACGTCTCGGTCGATGCGGCGGCCTATCGCGACGGCGCGGAGGTCTCGAGAGCGCTCGAGAACGATCCGCTTCTGATCGCCGGGAAAATGCTGGACGCAAACGCGGTTTCCCGAATTCAGGAAGAAGCGCAACAGGAAGTGCGCCGCGCGCTCGACGCGGCGGCGAAGGCGCCGTGGCCGCAGCCGCAGGCAGCTTACGGCGACATCCAGGACACCGGCGCCGGCCAATGGCGCTGATGACCTACGCGCAGGCCGCCTGCGCCGCCGTGCGCGACGCCATGCAGGCAGATGCCAACGTGGTGGTGCTGGGCGAGGACGTCGGGCGCGGCGGGATCTTCCAGCAGTACCGCGGCTTGCAGCAGGAGTTCGGCGCAACGCGCGTCATCGACACGCCGATCTCGGAGGCGACGATCCTCGGAGCCGGCGTCGGCATGGCGCTCGCCGGGCTGCGGCCGGTGGTGGAGATGCGCGTGGTCGATTTCGCGCTCTGCGCGATGGACGAGATCGTCAACCAGGCCGCCAAGGCGCGCTACATGTTCGGCGGACAGGGGCGCGTGCCGCTGGTGGCGCGCCTGCCGATCGGCCTGTGGAGCGGCTCGGCGGCGCAGCACTCGCAGAGCCTGGAGGCCTGGTTCGCGCATATGCCCGGCCTGGTGGTCGTCGCGCCGTCGACACCGCAGGACAACTACTCGTTGCTCCGCGCCGCGATGGATTGCGGCGACCCGGTCATCTACATGGAGCACAAGGAGCTTTGGGGCTTGCAGGCTGACGTTTCCGCGACCGTGGGCGCGCTCGGCAAGGCCAAGGTGGTACGCGAGGGCAACGACATTACGCTGGTCACGTGGTCCAAGACAGTACACGCCGCGCTGGAAGCGAAGAGTTCCAGGTCGGTAGAGATCATCGACCTGCGCACCTTGTGGCCGTGGGATCGCGAAACGGTCTTCAATTCAGTAAAAAAGACAAAGAAGCTTCTCGTGGTGCACGAAGCGGTGCAGGCCGCGGGGTTCGGGGCCGAGATTGCCGCGACGGTGGCCGAAGAGCTCGGCGTGCCGGTGAAGCGCCTCGGCGCGCCGCGGATTCCGGTGGGCTACTCGAAGCCGCTCGAGGACGAGGCGCGCATTACGCCCGAGCGCATAGCCGCCGCCCTCAGTTGAGAAACCCTACTTTACGCGGCAGCCAGAGCGCGAGCTCCGGGAAGGCCATTGCCGTCGTCAAACCGAGGATTTGGAGGACCACAAAGGGCACGATGCCGCGGTAGATGTGCGCCATGGTGATCGACGGCGGCACGATGCCCTTCATGTAGAAGAGGGTGAAGCCGAAGGGCGGGGTGAGGAACGAGGTCTGCAGGTTCACCGACATCAGGATGATGAACCAGGTGAGGAACACGATCGCGCCGCCTTCGCCGAGGTGCGGGCCGAAATCGATGCCTTTCAGCACCGGCGCGAATACCGGCAGCACGATCAGGCAGATCTCGATCCAGTCGAAGAAGAAGCCCAGCACGAACACCAGGCCCATCACGAACAGCAGGATCTCCCAGCCGGTGTCCAGCCCGAGCGCCTTCAGCACTTCGTGCACGATGTCGTCGCCGCCGAGCGCGCGGAACACGAACGCGAACAAGGTGGCGCCGAAGAAGATGAAGAACACCAGCGCGTTGGTGAGCGCCGAGCTCTCGATCATCGCGTTCAAATCCTTCAGCTTGAGCCTGCCGTTGAACCAGGCGAGGACCATGGCGCCGGCTGCGCCGACGCCGGCGGCCTCGGTGGGCGTCGCCCAGCCGCCGAAGATCGAGCCCAGCACCAGTACGATCAGCAGGGTGGGCGGCACGAAGCTTTTACCGATCATGGCCCAGAACTCGGCGGCGTTCTTCGGCCCGATGTCGGCCGGCAGCGGCGGGGCGAGCTCGGGCTTCCAGAAGCTCAGGGCGCCGATATACGCGAGGTAGAGGAAGGAGAGCAGCAGGCCCGGGACCACGGCGGCGGCGAACAGCGTGCCGACCGACACCTGCAGCAGGTCGCCCATGATCACCAGCATGATCGAGGGCGGGATGAGGATGCCGAGGGTGCCGGCCGAGGCGATGGTGCCGACGGCGAGCTCCTTCTGGTAGCCGCGCTGCATCATCGGCGGCAGGGCCACCAGGGTCAGCATCACCACCGAGGCGCCGACGATGCCGGTGGTCGCCGCCATGATGGTGCCCATCAGGGTCACCGACATGGCAAGGCCGCCGGGCACGCGCCTCGTGAGCACCTGCAGGGCATGCAGGAGGTCGTTCGCCACGCCGCTGCGTTCGAGCACCGTGCCCATGAAGATGAACATCGGCACCGCGACCAGGATCGGGTTGGCCGCGATGCCGCCCCAGATGCGCGGCAGCAGGTTGAAGAACATCATCGGCTCGAACACGCCGAACGCCATGCCGATGACCCCGAAGAAGATGGCGATGCCGCCGAGCACGAAGGCGACCGGGTAGCCGGTAAAGAGCAGCACCGCCAGGACCACGAACAGAAACACCGACAGGTGCTGGCCGATCCACGCCATCAGGATCGTGCGCTCGGAAAGGCCGCCTCGGCTCGCAGCCGCGCAGGGCCCCACAGGTACACCACTAACCGCAGGCCGACGGCCACCACTGCGGCGAGGAGGAGGATGAGCCCGATGCTGATGATGCCTTTCGGGATCCAGCGCCAAGGCAGGCCGGTCGCCGAGTCGGAGTACTCGTTGAACTTCCACGCGGTGTGGAAGAAGTCGTAGCTGAAGTAGATCGCCACCAGGCAGTAGGGCACCGCGAAGGCCAGCAGCCCGAAGAGCTCGATCCACGCCAGGCGGCGCGGCGGCGTGTTGGCGACCGCGATGTCGATGCGCACGTGCGCGTTCTTCAGGTACGCGGTGCCCAGCCAGAACGAGAACAGCGCCGTGTGCAGGTGCCATTCGAGCTCCTGCAGACGGGTCGAGCCCATCCCCGGGATCTGGAAGCCGAACTTGCGCGTCAGCACGTCGAACACGATGACCACCGTGCAGACGATGAACAGCCACCCCGCCGCCATGGCGATGGCGTGGAGCAGCCGTTCGATGCTCCTGCTCGTCGCGAGCAGCCTGTCCATGCGGGCAGGCTTCGCGGCTAGTTCACGTAGCCGTGCTCACGCCAGATGGCGTAGTCCTTGCGGAACTTGGCGTACGAGTCGTACACGCGCTTGAAGTTCGGGTTCGCCTTCGATTCCTCGGCGATCACCTCGTTCCAGGCCTTCTCGAACGCGGCCATGATCTCCGGCGGCCATTTCTTGATCTGCACGCCGTTCTTGTCGCGCATCTCGTTCATCGCCTTGAACTGGGTCGCCTCGCCTTCGGCGATCACGTCGCGCGTGAGGTCGCCGCAGGCCGACTCGATCATCGCCTTGTGCTGGTCGGAGAGGCCCTTCCACTTGTTCGCGTTGATGTAGAACTCGAGGAACGTGGCCTGCTGGTGCCAGCCCGGGAAGTAATAGAACTTCGCCACCTGGTGGAAGCCGAGCTTCTGGTCCATCACCGGCAGGGAGAATTCGGTGGCGTCGAGCGTGCCGAGCTGCAGCGCCTGGAAGATGTCGCCCGGCGCCAGCAGCTGCGTGGCGACGCCAAGGCGCGCGATCGCCTTCGCCCCCAGGCCGAAGAAGCGCATCTTCAGGCCCTTGAGGTCGTTCACGCTCTTGATCTCCTTGCGGAACCAGCCCGAGGCCTCGGGCGGGATGATGGCGCACGGGATGTTGTAGACGCCGTGCTTGCCGAACATCTCGCGCGAGAGCTGCAGGCCGCCGCCGTGGTGCACCCAGGCGAGGTACTCCGGGATCCCGGGGCCGAACGGCACCGCGGCGAACATGTTGAACGCCGAGTCCGTGCCGGCGAAGAAGCCGGCGTTCGACCACGCCGCGTCGACCGAGCCCTGGCCGACGGCCTGGATCGCCTGCAGCGCCGGAACCAGCGCGCCGGGCTCGTTCACGCGCAAGTCGATCTGTCCGCCGGAAAGGCGCGTGAGCTTCTGCGAGAGCTTGCCGGGCGCCTCGCCGATCAGCGTCAGGCTGTTCGGAAATGCGTTGGCGAGATTGATGCGAACCTTCTGCTGCGCGTGCGCGGACGCCGCGAACGCGAGCACGCTGCCCGCCGCTGCGGCGATGAGAAATCTCTTCATGGGCCTCCCCCTCATTTCCCTGTTGGTGAGATTGCGCGGGGGAGTTTACGGTAAAATTCAGAGGCATGGCGCGCGGTCGGCTGGTTGCCGGGAACTGGAAGATGCATGGCAGCCGGGCCTCCATCGCCGCGCTCCTGGATGCGCTCGTCAAGGAAAACCCTTCGGGTTGCGCGGTGTGCGTCCCGTTTCCGTATCTGGACCAGGTTGGCCAGCGGCTGCGCGGCAGCCGGATCACCTGGGGCGCGCAGAACGTGAGCGAGCACGCCCAGGGGGCCTATACCGGCGAAACCTCGGCGGCGATGCTGGCGGAGTTCGGCTGCCGCTACGTGCTCGTCGGCCACTCCGAGCGCCGGCAGCTCTACGGCGAAACCGACGCGCAGGCGGCGGCGAAGTGCGCCGCGGCAAGGGCCGCGGGCCTGACGCCGATCCTCTGTGTAGGAGAGACCCTACAGGAGCGCGACGCCGGCAAGACCGAGGAAGTAACCGCGCGTCAGCTTTCTGCGGTTTTGGAGAAACATTCTTTTGAAAATGCAGTCCTGGCCTATGAACCGGTCTGGGCCATCGGTACCGGGCGCAATGCCACGCCGGAGCAGGCGCAGGCGGTGCATGCGTTTCTGCGGAAAAAGGTGCCTGCACAGACGCCGATCCTGTACGGCGGCAGCGTCAAGCCGCAGAATGCGGCCGCGATTTTCGCGATGCCGGACGTCGACGGCGGCTTGATCGGCGGCGCATCGCTGGTAGCGAAAGACTTTCTGGACATCGTAAAGGCGGCATCGACATGAGCAGTTTGTGGACCAACGTACTCATCGTGGCGCACGTCCTGGTGGCGCTGTCGATCATCGGCCTGGTGCTGCTCCAGCACGGCAAGGGCGCCGACATGGGCTCGGGATTCGGCGGCGGCGCCTCCAGCAGCCTGTTCGGTGCCACCGGCTCGGCGAACTTCCTGTCGCGCATCACCGCGGTGCTCGCCACGGCATTCTTCATCCTCAGCCTCGCGCTCGCCTACGTGGCGACGAAGAAGCCGGTCGAGGGCGGCGGCGTGATGGACGCGGTACGCCAGCAGCAGCCGGCGCAGCCGGAACAGAAAAAAGCGGCCGCCGAGGATGCGAAACCGGCGGCGCCGGCGCCCGCCTCTCCGCCTTCGGGCAAGGAAGTCCCGCAGTAATATTCAGCGGGTAAAAATCAGGGGATAATCAGGGGTTAAGCTGCCCACGTGGTGAAATTGGTAGACACGCTAGCTTGAGGGGCTAGTGGCCTAAAAAGCCGTAGCAGTTCGAGTCTGCTCGTGGGCACCAACACTTTTATGCTCGCGGAATACTTTCCGATACTGCTGTTCATCCTGGTCGGGCTCGGCGTCGGCGTGGCGCCGCTCGTGCTGGGCAAGCTGCTCGGCCCCAACCGGCCCGACCCGGAGAAGCTCTCGCCCTACGAATGCGGCTTCGAGGCGTTCGAGGACGCGCGCATGAAGTTCGACGTGCGCTACTACCTGGTGGCGATCCTCTTCATCCTGTTCGACCTCGAGATCGCGTTCCTCTTCCCGTGGGCGGCGGTGGTCAACGAGATCGGCCTCGCCGGCTACCTTTCGATGATGCTGTTTCTTGCAATCCTCACCGTCGGCTTCATCTATGAGTGGATGAAAGGCGCGTTGGAATGGGAATAGAAGGCGTCCTGCAACAGGGCTTCGTCACCACCACGGTGGACAAGGTGGTGAACTGGACGCGCACCGGCTCGCTCTGGCCGATGACCTTCGGCCTGGCCTGCTGCGCGGTGGAGATGATGCACGCCGGTGCGGCGCGCTACGACCTCGACCGCTTCGGTATCGTGTTTCGCCCCAGCCCGCGCCAGTCCGACGTGATGATCGTTGCCGGCACCCTGTGCAACAAGATGGCCCCGGCGCTGCGCAAGGTCTATGACCAGATGGCCGAGCCGCGCTGGGTGATCTCGATGGGCTCGTGCGCCAACGGCGGCGGCTACTACCACTACTCCTATTCGGTGGTGCGCGGCTGCGACCGCATCGTCCCGGTCGACATCTACGTGCCGGGCTGCCCGCCTACGGCGGAAGCGCTGCTGTACGGCATCGTCCAGCTTCAAAACAAAATCAAACGTACAAACACCATCGCGCGGTAGATGACGCCCAGGCTTCAGAAGCTCTTCGATTCGATCAAGGACCTCAATCCGGTGGAGCGGCTGGGGGAGTTGACTGTCGAGGTCAAGGCTTCGGACTACAGAAGTGCCTGTGAGAAGCTCAAAAGCGAGCAGGGCTTCGAACAACTCATCGACCTGTGCGGCGTGGATTACGCGAGCTACGGCGACGCGCCGCGCGAAGGCCCGCGCTTCGCGGTGGTGGTGCATCTGCTGTCGATCAAGAACAACTGGCGGCTGCGCGTGCGTACCTTCTGCCCGGACAACGAGTTCCCGGTGGTGGCATCGCTCACCGAGGTCTGGCCGGCGGCCGGCTGGTTCGAGCGCGAGGCCTTCGATCTCTTCGGCATCCTGTTCGAGGGCCATCCCGACCTGCGACGCATCCTCACCGACTACGGCTTCGTCGGCCACCCGTTCCGCAAGGACTTCCCGCTCTCCGGCCACGTCGAGATGCGCTACGACCCGGAGCAGAAACGCGTGGTCTACCAGCCGGTGACCATCGACCCGCGAGAAGTTACTCCCCGCATCGTTCGCGAAAAAAATTACGCTGATGGCAGAGATTCGTAACTACACGCTGAACTTCGGCCCGCAGCATCCGGCGGCGCACGGCGTGCTGCGCCTGGTGCTCGAGCTCGACGGCGAGGTGATCCAGCGCGCGGATCCGCACATCGGGCTGCTTCATCGGGCGACGGAAAAGCTGGCCGAGCACAAGACCTTCATCCAGTCGGTGCCGTACATGGACCGGCTCGACTACGTGTCGATGATGTGCAACGAGCACGCGTACGTGCTGGCGATCGAGAAGCTGCTCGGCATCGAGATCCCGCTGCGCGCGCAGTACATCCGCACCATGTTCGACGAAGTGACCCGCATCCTGAACCACCTGCTGTGGCTCGGCGCGCATGGCCTGGACATCGGCGCGATGACGGTGTTCCTTTACTGCTTCCGCGAGCGCGAGGACCTGATGGACGCCTACGAGGCGGTGTCGGGTGCGCGCATGCACGCCGCGTATTACCGGCCCGGCGGCGTTTACCGCGACCTGCCCGAGCGCATGCCGCAGTACGTGGTCTCGAAGAAGAACGAACGCGCGCTGAAGGAGCTGAACAGCAACCGCCAGGGCTCGCTGCTCGACTTCCTCGACGATTTCACCCAGCGCTTCCCGAAGTGCGTCGACGACTACGAGACGCTGCTCACCGAGAACCGCATCTGGAAGCAGCGCACCGTGGGCATCGGCGTGGTCACGCCGGAGCGCGCGCTGGCGCTGGGCTTCACCGGGCCGATGCTGCGCGGCTCCGGCATCGCCTGGGATTTGCGCAAGAAGCAGCCCTACGAGGTCTACGACAAGCTCGACTTCGACATCCCGGTGGGCAAGAACGGCGACTGCTACGACCGCTATCTGGTGCGCATCGAGGAGTTCCGCCAGTCCAACCGCATCGTGCGGCAGTGCATCGACTGGCTGCGCAAGAATCCCGGCCCGGTGATGGTCGACAACCACAAGATCGCGCCGCCCGCGCGCGGCGAGATGAAGCTGAACATGGAAGAGCTGATCCACCACTTCAAGCTCTTTACCGAGGGCATGCATGTGCCCGAGGGCGAGGCCTACGCCGCGGTCGAGGCGCCGAAGGGCGAGTTCGGGATCTACCTCATCTCCGACGGCGCCAACAAGCCTTACCGCCTCAAGATCCGCGCGCCCGGCTTCCCGCACCTCGCCTCGCTCGACGAGATGGCGCGCGGGCACATGATCGCCGACGCGGTGGCGATCATCGGCACTCAGGACATCGTTTTCGGCGAGATCGACCGATGAACTACCGCGTATGAACGAAGTCATGCTCACCACCGATTCCCTGGCGAAGATCGACGCGGAAGTCGCCAAGTACCCGCCCGAGCGCAAGCAGTCGGCGGTGATGATGGCGCTGATCATCGCCCAGGACGAGAAGGGCTGGCTGTCGAGCGAGACCATGGACTACGTCGCCAAGTACCTCGGCATGCCGTCGGTCGCGGTTTACGAAGTCGCGACCTTCTACACCATGTACAACCTCAAGCCGACCGGGCGCTACAAGCTCACCCTGTGCACCTGCCTGCCATGCGGGCTGCAGGGCGCGCTCGACGCCGGTGACCACCTGCGCGAGAAGCTCGGCATCGACTTCAACGAGACCACCCCCGACGGCCGCTTCACGCTGAAGGAAGGCGAATGCATGGGCGCCTGCGCGCAGGCACCGGTGCTGCTCGTGAACAACAAAAAGATGCTCGACTACATGTCGCACGAAAAGCTCGACCAGCTGATCGAGAGCCTCAAATGATGCTCGACTACGGTCCCGACGCGATCCTCATGAAGGGCTTGGACGGCCAGAACTGGCGTCTGAAGGACTATGAGTCGCGGGATGGGTACGCGGCCCTGAAGAAAATCCTCGACCAGAGGATCAAACCCGAGGATCTGATCGCCGAGCTCAAAAAATCGGCCCTGCGCGGCCGCGGCGGCGCGGGGTTCCCCACCGGGCTCAAGTGGTCCTTCATGCCGCGCCAGTTTCCCGGCCCCAAGTACGTGGTGTGCAACTCGGACGAAGGCGAGCCGGGCACCTGCAAGGACCGGGATCTCTTGCGCTACAACCCGCACTCGGTGATCGAGGGCATGGTGATTGCCGGCTACGCGATGGCGGCCACCGCCGGCTACAACTACATCCACGGCGAGATCTGGGAGGTCTACGAGCAGTTCGAGGAGGCGCTGAAGGAAGCGCGCGCGGCGGGCTATATCGGCAGGAACATCCTCGGCTCGGATTTCAGCTACGAGCTGTATGCGGTCCCCGGCTACGGGGCGTACATCTGCGGCGAGGAAACCGCGCTCCTCGAGTCGCTCGAGGGCAAGAAGGGCATGCCGCGCTTCAAGCCGCCGTTCCCGGCGAGCTACGGCCTGTACGGCAAGCCCACTACCATCAACAACACCGAGACCTTCGCCGCGGTGCCGTGGATCGTGCGCAATGGCGGCGAGGCGTTCCTCGCCCTCGGCAGACCAAACAACGGCGGCACCAAGCTCTTCACCGTCAGCGGCCACGTCGAGCGGCCGGGCAACTACGAGGTCAAGCTGGGCACGCCCTTCGCCAGGCTGCTCGAGATGGCTGGCGGGGTGCGAAAGGGAAATCGATTAAAGGCCGTTATTCCGGGCGGCTCTTCCATGCCCGTCCTGCCGGCCGAGATCATGATGAACACCGACATGGACTACGACTCCATCGCCAAGGCGG
Source organism: Burkholderiales bacterium (assembly GCA_035251855.1). Classification (GTDB taxonomy): domain Bacteria; phylum Pseudomonadota; class Gammaproteobacteria; order Burkholderiales; family SG8-39; genus SCGC-AG-212-J23. Next base: position 15,413 of record DATFDV010000190.1, read on the forward strand.
GATCCATGCTGGGCTCCGGCGCGGTGATCGTCATGGACGACTCGACGTGCATGGTGAGGGCGCTCGAGCGGCTGTCATACTTCTACTTCGAGGAATCGTGCGGCCAGTGCACGCCGTGCCGCGAAGGCACCGGCTGGCTCTACCGCGTCGTCAACCGCATCGAGAACGGCCAGGGCCGCCTGGAAGACCTCGACCTCCTCACCAGCGTGTCCGACAACATCGCCGGCAGGACCATCTGCGCGTTGGGCGACGCCGCGGCGCTGCCCGTGAAAAGCTTCATCAAGCACTTCCGCGATGAATTTGTTTTTCATATTGAAAATAAGAGCTGTTTGCACGGGGCGGTAGAACCCAAGTGGGGCCGCGCCGGCGCCCGCCACGAGCCGCACGTGCTGCGCAACATGGCGGAGGCCGCCTAGTGGCGAACCTGAAGGTCATCGTCGACGGCACGGAAGTGGAGGTCCCGCACGGCTCGACCGTGATGGATGCCACCAACAAGCTCGGCGCCTACGTGCCGCACTTCTGCTACCACCGCAAGCTGTCGATCGCCGCCAACTGCCGCATGTGCCTGGTCGAGGTGGAGAAGGCGCCCAAGCCGCTGCCGGCGTGCGCCACGCCGGTGACCGACGGCATGAAGGTCTGGACCCATTCCAAGCTGGCGAAGGACGCGCAGAACGGGGTGATGGAGTTTCTGCTCATCAACCACCCGCTCGACTGCCCGATCTGCGACCAGGGCGGCGAATGCCAGCTGCAGGACCTCGCGGTGGGCTACGGCGGCAGCAACTCGCGTTACACCGAGGAGAAAAGGGTCGTTCTGAGGAAAGAGCTCGGGCCCCTGGTGGCGGCGGAAGAAATGAGCCGCTGCATCCAGTGCACGCGCTGCGTGCGCTTCGGCCAGGAGATCGGCGGCATCATGGAGCTCGGCCTTGCCGGGCGCGGCGAGAACGCCGAGATCGTCTCGTTCGTGAACCGCGCGGTCGACTCCGAGCTCTCGGGCAACATGATCGACCTGTGCCCGGTCGGCGCGCTCACCTCCGAGCCGTTCCGCTACAAGGCGCGCACCTGGGAGCTGACGCGGCGCCGCTCGATCGCGCCGCACGACTCGCTCGGCTCGAACCTGGTGGTGCAGGTGAAGCAGAACCGCGTGATGCGCGTCCTGCCGCTCGAGAACGAGGCGGTCAACGAGTGCTGGCTGTCCGACAAGGACCGCTTCTCCTACGAGGGCCTCAACTCGCCCGATCGCCTGCAGCGCCCGATGGTGAAGCGCGACGGCCAGTGGCACGAGGTCGACTGGGAGCAGGCGTTCGACCTGCTGGTGCCGCACCTGAAGGGCGATTTCAGCGTGCTGGCCTCGCCGCATTCCACGCTCGAAGAACTGTTTTTGGTAGCAAAACTGAACGCCGTGGCTGATTTCCGGCTGCGGCACAGCGACTTTTCCGTGAACTTCCAGGGAATTCCGTGGCTCGGGATGCCGGTCGCCGAGCTGCAGCAGCTCGACCGCGTCCTGGTGGTGGGCTCGTTCCTGCGCAAGGACCATCCGCTGCTCGCCCATCGTCTGCGCCAGGCCGCCAAGCGCGGCGCGCAGATCCACGTGCTGCATTGCGTGGACGAGGACTGGCTGATGCCGATCGCCAGCAAGAAAGTGGTCTCTCCAGGGGAATTGCCCGGCGCGATTGCTGCGTACAAGGACATTCTCGCTGGCGGGAAAAACGCGGCAGTGTTCCTCGGCAACTTCGCCCAGCAGCATCCCCAGGCGGCGCAGATCCATGCCGCCGCTCAGGCGCTCGGCGTGAAGGTCGGCATCTTCGGCGAGGCGGCGAACACGGTCGGTGGCTATCTCGCGGGGTTGCCGACACGCGGCGACGTGCGCAAGGCGCTCGAGCAGAAGAACATCGTGCTGCTCAACGTCGAGCCCGAGCTCGATTGCGCCGACGGGCGGGCCGCGCTGCAGGCGCTCAAGGATGCGGACTTCGTGGTGAGCCTCACCCCCTGGAAGACCAACCTCGAATACGCCGACGTGCTGCTGCCGGTCGCACCATTCACGGAGACCGCGGGCACCTTCGTCAACACCGAAGGGCGGGTGCAGAGCTTTCACGCCAACGTGAACCCGCTGGGCGACACGCGCCCGGGCTGGAAGGTGCTGCGGGTGCTCGGCAGCCTGCTTGGACGCCAGGGCTTCGACTTCGACACCATCGAGCAGGTGAGGGCGGCTTGCCTGGGCGGCAGGGATGTCGCTGCTTTGCTGTCCAACACGATGAGTGCTTCCACGGGTGGCCAACCGGTCCCTTCCGGTATTCAAAGAATTGCGGACGTACCGATCTACTTCACCGACCCGCTGGCGCGCCGCTCGCCGCCGCTGCAGAAGACGAAGGACGCGCGCCCGCCGCGCGCCTGGATGAATTCGCGCCTGCTGGCGAAGCTCGGCCTGGCCGCCGGCCAGCCGGTGCTGGCGAACGGCGCGGTAAAGCTGATGGCGGCGCTCGACGACAAGCTGCCCGAGGAGTGCGTGCGCATCGCCGCCGGGCATCCGTCCACGGCGCCGATCGGCCCGATGTTCGGCGAGATCACGCTGGCCCGGGTGGGTGCGGAGAAGGCTGCATAGATGGAGTGGTACGCAACAAAGTCTCAGGCGTGGTTCGGCCCGTTCTGGGGTCCCGCCTTCTACGAGACCACCACCATCCTGGCCGGGATCGTGGCCATCGTGGTGCCGCTGATGCTGGCGGTGGCCTACCTCACGCTGTGGGAGCGCAAGTTCATCGGCTGGGTGCAGATCCGCATCGGGCCCAACCGGGTCGGCCCGCTCGGGCTGCTGCAGCCGATCGCCGACGGCATCAAGCTGCTGATGAAGGAAATCATCCTCCCGGCCAACGCCAACAGGGTGCTGTTCCTCGCCGCGCCGGTGGTGATGATCATGCCGGCGCTCGCCGCCTGGGCGGTGATCCCGTTCGCGCCCGAGGTGGTGCTGTCCGACATCAATGCCGGTCTGCTGTACATCCTGGCGCTGTCGTCGATCAGCGTTTATGGCGTGATCATCGCCGGCTGGGCGTCGAACTCGAAGTACGCGTTCCTCGGCGCGATGCGCTCGGCGGCGCAGATGGTGTCCTACGAGCTGGCGATGGGCTTCGCGCTGGTGGTGGTGCTGATGGTGTCGGGCAGCCTGAACCTCTCCGACATCGTCCTCGGCCAGGGCCGCGGCTACTTCGCCAGCAAGGGCCTCACCTTCCTGTCGTGGAACTGGCTGCCGCTGCTGCCGATGCTGGTGGTGTATTTCGTCAGCGGCGTGGCCGAGACCAACCGAGCGCCGTTCGACGTGGTCGAGGGCGAGTCCGAGATCGTCGCCGGCCACATGGTCGAGTACTCGGGGATGACCTTCGCGCTGTTCTTCCTCGCCGAGTACATGAACATGATCCTGATCTCGGCGCTCACCGCGGTGCTGTTCTTCGGCGGCTGGCAGGCGCCCATCGATTCGATGCTGTTCCACTGGCTGCCGCCGTTCGGCTGGTTCCTGCTGAAGGTGTTCGTCATCGTCTCCATGTTCCTGTGGATCCGCGCCACCTTCCCGCGCTACCGCTACGACCAGATCATGCGCCTGGGCTGGAAGGTGTTCATCCCGCTGACCCTGGTGTGGATCGCGGTGGTCGGCCTGTGGATGCAGACGCCGTGGAACATCTGGCCATGAAAAGGCGGCTATGACCCGCGTCGCGGAGTTCTTTCGCTCCTTCCTTCTGCTCGAGCTGCTGGAGGGCCTGCGCCTCACCGGCCGGCATCTGTTCGCGCGCAAGATCACGGTGCAGTTCCCCGAGGAGAAGACGCCGGTCAGCCCGCGCTTCCGCGGCCTTCACGCGCTGCGCCGCTATCCGAACGGCGAAGAGCGCTGCATCGCCTGCAAGCTGTGCGAGGCGGTGTGCCCGGCGCTGGCGATCCATATCGAAAGCGAGCAGCGGCAGGACGGCACGCGCCGCACCACGCGCTACGACATCGACCTGGTGAAGTGCATCTTCTGCGGCTTCTGCGAGGAGGCCTGCCCGGTCGACGCCATCGTCGAGACGCGCATCCTCGAGTACCACGGCGAGAAGCGAGGGGAGCTGTACTACACCAAGCCCATGCTGCTGGCGGTGGGCGACCGCTACGAGGAGAGCATCGCCCGCGACCGGGCCGAAGACGCTCGCTACCGCTGAACAACAACGCAGAATAAATGTTCGAAACCTGGCTTTTCTACGCCTTCGCGGCGGTGCTGCTCGTGTCCGGGATGCTGGTCATCACGGCGCGCAACCCGGTGCACGGGGTGCTGTTCCTGGTGCTCGCCTTCTTCACCGCGGCGGGCATCTGGCTCCTGCTGCGCGCGGAATTCCTCGCCATCGCGCTGGTGGTGGTCTACGTCGGCGCGGTGATGGTGCTGTTCCTGTTCGTGGTGATGATGCTCGACATCAACCTCGAGCGCGTGCGCGAGGGCTTCTGGCGCAACCTGCCGCTCGCGCTGATCGTCGGCGGCGTGATGGTGCTCGAGATGGCCGCGATCCTGGCCAACCGCATTTTCGCCACGCGCCCGGTGGCGGTCGCGCCCGGCTACAGCAACACCAAGGAGCTCGGGCGCGTCCTCTATACGCAGTACGCCTTCGCCTTCGAGATCGCCGCGGTGCTGCTGCTGGTGGCGATCATCGCCGCCATCGCCCTCACCCTGCGCCGGCGCAAGGACAGCCGCTCGCAGGACCCGGCCGCCCAGGTGCGGGCGCGGCGCGAGGAGCGCGTGCAGCTGGTCAGCATGCCGGCGGAGAAGGAATGAGTCTTTCTCACTATCTGGTGCTGGCGGCAATCCTGTTCGCGATCAGCGTGGTCGGCATCTTCCTCAACCGGCGCAACCTGATCGTGCTGCTGATGGCGATCGAGCTGATGCTGCTGGCGGTCAACATCAACTTCATCGCCTTCTCGCACTTCCTCGGCGACCTCGCCGGGCAGGTGTTCGTGTTCTTCATCCTGACCGTGGCCGCGGCGGAATCGGCCATCGGCCTGGCGATCCTGGTGGTGCTGTTCCGCAACCTCAACACCATCGATGTCGAAGAGATGGATTCCCTCAAGGGCTAAATGCGGGGACAGAGATGAAGGCGATCTACCTGATCATCCCGTTCGCGCCGCTGCTGGGGGCGATCGTCGCCGGCCTGTTCGGCCGCCGCATCGGCCGCGTCGGCGCGCACTCGGTGACCATTTTCGCCGTCCTGCTGTCGTTCCTGTGCTCGTGCGTGGTGTTCTACGACGTGCTGCAGGGCAACACCTTCAACGGGCCGGTCTACACCTGGCTGACGATGGGCGACACGCGCCTGGAGATCGGCTTCCTCATCGACCGCCTGACCACGCTG